>JABTTZ010000003.1:0-300000 GCA_015075625.1 Anaerolineales bacterium
ACCTTTGCACGCCAGGGGATCTATGTACGGCCAACCAGTATTCTGTGTGTGATCGATAAAAATGACAACATCCTGTACCAGTATGAAAATCGCTGCCCGCAGGGTTTCCCAACAGATCAGACCTATAACGCCTATGTGAGCGGCACCCCGGCTTTGGATCCGCGTATTGCGTTTATCATTAGCGATATTCTGGCGGATAACAACGCCCGCACCCCGGCAATGGGCGCAAACAGCCCGCTTAATACCGGGTCACTCCTGACCTCTGTTAAAACGGGGACAACCAATGATTTCCGCGATAACTGGACGATTGGATTTACGCATGATGTGGCGATTGGGGTCTGGTCCGGCAACAGTGATAATACACCGATGAACAATATTTCGGGCCTATCCGGTGCGGCGCCCATCTGGAATGACATTGTCAACAAAATATACCAGCGATTCGAGATGCCGCCGAGCGTGTTAAACCCGCCGCCGGGGGTATCGCAGCATCGTATCTGTGATATTCGGGGGCTCAGAGATCCTGCTCCTGCGGGATCATGTGGAGGGCGGAGTGAATGGCTGCTGGACAGCCCGCCGCTCATTCCTGACAGTCAGGGCAATCTTGTCCCCCTTCAGATGGACAGCACCCCATCTGTGCCACCCGAATACGGGCCGCGCCTGATCGAAGTTTCGCCGGATACCTATGAAGTTGATGTGCGCCGCCTTGATGGAAATCAGGCTAATCTTCTGGCAGCGCAAAATCCTGGGTTCGGGATCACACCGACTTACTGTATGGTCCCCGTCGAAGTTCTGGATGTGGTGATTGATGAACAGCGTCAGATTTTCATTGAGCCGCCACCGTTGGAGCAGGATCGCCGCAACGCCTATCAATATGCAGCCAACGCAGGGATTCCGATTTTGCCGCCATTTCCCTGTACAGGAGATACCCTGGCCGGGTTTGCGCCGGTTGCGCCCGGTGTGACCGCACAAATTGTATCTCCTACACCCGGACAAACGGTAAGTGGGAATATCCAGATTTACGGGGTCGTTAACTACCCGGATGGCTATTTCTTCGACTACTACAAAATTGAAGTGCGCGGTGGGCCTTTCCCTGATTGGACAACCATTGAAAATGTGCATCACAACGAAGTGCTGGAACCGGGTCTGTTAGAAACCTTCTATGCTGAATCTCTGCCGCCCGGCCCTTATGATATACGTCTGTATTTGCAGGGTGATCTGTTCGTTGAGCCCTATGTTGTTTCGATTAACCTGATACCACCGCAATGAACGAAAAGAACAACCGAAAAGCCGCCCTTGATCGTCAGATTCAACGGTTGGGACGGCATATTGACCGTCTCCAGCAGCGCAGCAATCGACTTTCGACGCTGCGCTTGCTTGTTTTTCTGATGGGTTTCGCTGCCAGTGTTGCCATTGGTCTGATGGATTTGCTCATTGGCTGGATGGTCGTTGTGACCTGGCTGGTGATTTTTGCCGTTGTGGTGCGTCTTCACAATCGACTCACCAATACCCTGACGCGCTACCAGCTTTTGCAGCAGCTAAAACAAACGCATGTGGCGCGAATTCAGCTAGATTGGGAGAAAATCCCGATGCTGGCGGTGGAAAACCCAGGCAGTAGCCATCCATTCGCTCTGGATTTAGATGTTTTTGGCAAAAATTCGCTGCATCAATTGATCGACACTTCGGTCTCCTATGAAGGCAGTTTGAGATTAATGAATTGGCTTCTGACCGTGGAACCAGATTACGCCCAGATTCAGCGCCGGCAAAACCTGCTTCGAGAATTGATCCCGATGAAACTGTTCCGCGAAAAGCTGATTTTGGCGGCAAGGCAGGTGGGGGAAAAACGCTGGCATGGGCAGCCGCTCATCAACTGGATGACCCAGGATGTCGAGAAGCCCATCTCCATGCATTTTCTGAGGCTGACCACCGGTCTGGCTGTGCTGCATGTAATCCTGTTTATCCTTTACAGTACGGAAATACTACCGCCAGGGGTGTGGCTCGCGGCTTTTGCGGTGTATGCCGCCGTGTATGGTTCTGGCTGGCGCAGCAACATGTTTGGGACAGCGAAATCGCTGCACGATTTGATCCGCCAGTTGAACGCTATATTCCGGCATGTAGAAGCCTATGATTTTCCGCATACACCCTATTTAAAGAGCTTGTGCCAGCCGTTTCGGGATCAGGAAACGCGGCCCTCTACGCTTTTAGAGCGTTTGAATCGTGTCTTAGCAGCGGCCAGCATTCAAGGCAACCCGATTTTCTGGCTGGCGCTGAACGTGATTTTGCCCTGGGATTTGTATGCTGCGTATGCGCTGCAAAAAATCCGTGCTGCGCTCAGGACCTCATTTGCGTGCTGGATGGACGCATTTTTTGAACTGGAAGCATTGTGTTCGCTGGCGAATTTTGCCTACCTCAATCCGGAATATACCTTTCCTTCCGTCGTAGATACTACTGAGGTGACCTTTAAAGGGGAACAACTTGGGCACCCGCTGATTTCATACACGGAGAAAATCTGCAACGATTTCTCGTTTTCCAGGTCAGGGGAAACCGTGATCATTACCGGGTCAAACATGGCGGGCAAGAGTTCATTTTTACGGACGCTTGGCTTGAATCTGTGTCTAGCCTACGCTGGCGGGGTGGTGAACGCTGCACATTTCCGCGTTTCGCTGTTCCGTCTGTTTACCTGCATTCGGGTCAGCGATTCGGTTACGGATGGGATTTCGTATTTTTATGCCGAGGTCAAGCGCCTGAAATCCCTGCTGGAAGCGCTTCGCGCAGATCATCCCTATCCTCTGTTTTTTCTGATTGACGAGATTTTCCGGGGAACTAACAATCGGGAACGGCTTATTGGAAGTCGTGCGTATATTAAAGCCCTGACAGGGCATCGAGGGGTAGGTGCGATCTCAACCCATGATCTTGAGCTGGTCAAGCTGGCAGATGATATCCCGGACGTGGTCAATAAACATTTTCGTGAACAGATCATGGATGGGCAGATGGTATTTGATTATTTGCTGCGCGATGGCCCCTGCCCAACCACAAATGCCTTGAAAATTATGGCGATGGAAGGGCTGCCTATCGGGGAAGAAGCGGTGCTTATTCCAAAATAAGCATTGACATGCCGGGCCGCTTTGCTATCATAGATTCACGCTCGTTGGAGCGATGGCCGAGTGGTTTAAGGCGGTAGTCTTGAAAACTACTGTGGGCGCAAGCTCACCGGGGGTTCGAATCCCTCTCGCTCCGCCTAACCGCGGCAGTTAACAATTGTATATGGGAAGGTGCCAGAGTGGACGATTGGGGCTGCCTGCTAAGCAGTTACACCCGTAAGGGTGTCGCAGGTTCGAATCCTGTCCTTCCCGCAGCTTAGGACGGTAAGCGAACCTTCCGTTCTGACGAAACCAGCAGCAGTCTTGCTGCTGGTTTTTGTTTTGCTATAACCCTGTCTTTCTTCTGCGTCGCCGCTGTCTCGTATCCAATTGCGAATATCCTGAAGATATGAGAACGGCGCACGCAGTTCCAGATTGATGATTCCCTCACAGTCAATCACGACCCGTGAGACGATGTGATGCAACAATTGTACTGACCCCCTGAGATTGGACACGCTGCTAAATGCAGTAGCATAGTCTATGAAAGGGAGGAGGCAGATAGGGAACGCTGCTAACCTCGCCAATTGAATTTCTTGAGCTATTAGCAATACTGAAAAAACGAGGAACAGCTATTGAGGATGTGAAGTATTCAAAATTATCCATCGGCCAAGGATTAAATCTTACAAAAGATTACTTTATCCAAGAAAGTGATGTAAAACAGTTAAATATATCATCGGAATCATTAATTCCATTTATAACCTCATCGGAAGGATCACCTTTTGAGGTTACACAGACCGATTACTCTTTTTGGTAGACCAACGGCAACTGTCAAAAGAGGAATTTAAGCAGTTAAGAGCAGCTAATTTCAAACCGTTTGACCGCAATGCAACTAGAAAAATTGAACCGATCTTGGTTCTTCCTCGTGGAATTGGCAGGCACTTTTGTGCCATAAACACAATATCTGCATTTAGCGCAAGCTATGTTGATATCTACGATGCGTGGGAGACCCCATCAGAAGAAGCGATGCTAAATTTGTGGTTATTCTTGAATTCTTCGGTAGCATGGCTAATTAGGGAAGTCGTTGGGCGAAAAAATCTTGGTGGCGGTATGTTGAAGGCAGAAGCCGTAGACTTAAAATCATTTCCCATCTATCTGAACTTTGGGCAATTATCCGACATTAGATCAATTTGTGATGAGTTACGAAAGCGTGAGGCTTTAGATACGGTTTCCGAAATTGAAACACCTGAACATAGACGGATTGATAAGATGGTTTTTGATTATCTCAATATTGAGTATAACCGTAGAATCGAGCTAATAGACTTGCTCAGAAAAAAGATTTTAGAACGTATCGAAAAATCGAAGACTTAAAATATGAAACACGAAGCCAAATTACTACCTCACCTTACGCACAGACCCTCACCCTCTAGCCCCTCTCCCGCGTAGCGGGAGAGGGGCTATTCGCTTTGGGAGGGGCGCTGCCCCTCCCTTACCCTTTTATGCAGGTACTCTCAGGGAAAATTACATTGCTTGCGTAAGGTGAGTTACTACTTGATAAAGCCATCAACCCCCTATTGCTCAGCGTCGATCACTTCAACAAAGCCTCTGATATGGGACGTGTTGAGGCGGTTTTGATTTTCCTTGACCACTCTTTTGAGATGCTGTTGAAAGCATCGCTTGTTGAGCGTGGGTCAAGAATCCGAGAAAAGCGGGCTAAAAACACGATTGGCTTCGCTCACCGCATCAGAAAGGCTCTCACAGAAAACGGTGTTCAATTTTTGACGGAGGATCAGGCACTCAATCTTCAAATCATCAATAACTATCGTGATGCGGCGCAACATTACCTACTCGATATTTCCGAGCAACTGCTTAGTGAGTAGCTAAAAATGCCAGTATATAATGGAAGCAAATAGTGAGTGAGGATAAAGCATGATGAATGTGCTTGAACGCGAGATTATCGAGAAATTTCACCAGCTAGACAAACCTACTCAGAGGCGGGTATGTGCGCTGATTGAGCAGATAACAGAGGAAATGCGTTCAACCGAAAAACAGAGGTCTTAGGTTGACTTCATCAATGCAACCTACAGCTCACTAGCTGATGACCCGTTGGATGAGATTGATAATACACATTTGCCGCCGCCAGCGCGTGATGAAGTCGAATGAGATACTTGCTTGACACGAATATATGCGTTCGTTATCTGAACGGGCAGACCGTGGCTATGCGGGTTTAGATGGTTGGCTGCTGGCACTCTGCAACTGGGTGTTGCAGGTGATCAAGCGCCCCAAAGCTACCTCAAGGTTCACTTTGCTACCCCGGCGTTGGGTTGTGGAGTGCACCTTCGCTTGGCTTGGTCGCTATCGTCGTTTGAGCAAGGATCATGAAACTCTGCCCACTTCCAGCAAAGCATGGATTTATATCGCTATGTGCTGTCTTATGCTGAAGCGTTTGGCAAATTTATGACTTTCCGTACACCCTCTTAGAGAATTCGATAGTTAAAACCCTACAACGCTGTCGTGATTTTCATACTCTTCATCGACATCCAGCGCCAACTTGTGAGATAATCTACTTTCGCTAAGCATGCTAGACGCGCAATCCCCCCGCCTCCCACAGAACCATGTAAAGACACACGGCACGCCCTGTCCGCATGGGGATATTCGGTGGCACGTCGCCCCTTGCCCCCCTTTCCCCATTCCAATGTACACTCTCCATTACCCTCATGTCTGCGTACCACCGAGGACGGCGTTATGACCTTGCCTGATGATGTTCTGACACGTGTTGCTGCGATGCTGCTGCCTCTGATGGGGGACACCCTACCCGCGAACGGAGACGACCTCCTGCGCAGCTTACCCCGCCTTGCCTATGCGATGCAGCGCCGCCGCACCGTAAAACCCGGCGAGGTGGCAAGCGCCCTCACGGTCATCCCCCGTGCGGAGGTCGTCCCGGCGATTCTCAGCGAACAACACCTCTCCCTGGCAGGCAAGGCAGCGATCTTGGAGACGGGGGAGGACGTCCGATTCACCAATCAACACCTTCAAGACTATTTCCTCGCTGTCTATATGATGGGTGAGATTGCGGCGGGACGGCTGCGGGCGGCGGATATTTGGAAACAAAGCGCTCCTGATGGGAGCATGGTGCGCACGCATTGGGAGGAGGCGACGATCCTCTTGGCGGGCTTGTACAGCGACGACTGCACACCCGTTTTAGAGTGGTTGAAGGACGCCAATCCCGAACTTGCCGCAGATTGTATCGTGAAAAGCGGGGCAGCCGTCCCACCAGCGACGCTGAATGCTCTCCACAGCGCATGGCTGCCGCGCCTGATCGATCCCAAGCGCGAACGCGATCCCCGTGCGCGGACGGCATTGGGGCGTGCGCTCAGTACAGCGGGTTTGGACAACCGTCCCGGCGTGTGTGATTTCGAGTGGGGGGCGGACTATTGGTGTCGTGTTCCGGCGGGCGAATTCACCAGGGGAAGTGGCGAAGATCCCGACAACCCGAACCGAATAGAGACGATATCCTACGACTATTGGATTGCCAAGTACCCTGTGACATGGGGACAGTTCACATTCTTCTTGGATGCTGCCGATGGCTACATGGAAGACCGCTGGTGGCAAGACCTGCACCCCGATGGGTTGAAACTGCGTGGCAAAAATGCCCTTCAACAATGGAAGATCGCCAACCACCCCGCCGAGACGGTGAATTGGTATGAGGCGATGGCATTTTGCTGTTGGCTGAATGCCCGTCCATCCGTCCTCCCCGCGCCATTAGGGGAAGGGGTGAACAGTGAGGACTACCTTCTACGCTTGCCCACCGAACAGGAATGGGAAAAAGCGGCGCGGGGGACGGATGGGCGTATCTATCTTTATGGCAATATCTTTGATAAAGCAAAAGGGAATGTCTATGAGACGGGGATTCGGCAGACCTCGGCAGTGGGTATTTTCCCCCATGGCGCGTCGCCTTATGGCGCCTTGGACATGAGCGGAAACGTCTGGGAGTGGTGTCTGAACGAGTATCAAACGGGCAATCTAGATGTCGGTTCGAGTGACCGAAAAGCCCTGCGCGGCGGGTCTTGGTGCGACGATCAAGACCGGGCGCATACCGCCTATCGGGTCAGCAATCGCCCGCTCAATCGACACAGCTACGTCGGTTTTCGGTTGGTGGTTGGGGTGCGCCGCCCTTCTCTCCGCGCCTGATCATGGGGCGTCCGAACGGGGCGGATGCGTAATCCCCTGCCCCCTCAGCCCACAGAGGGGAAAGGGGGAAAAGACAGGATGTAGGGACACAGCGTGCCGTGTCCGTATTTTGAGTCGCCCCTACGAAAACCGCCCCCCTACTCTGTCGCCACCGATTGATCGACCTGCAAACTGGCGGGGACGATCTTCACAAATTCTTTCTCCCACCGCGCTAACATTTCGTCAATCCGCGCTGCCGCCTCCGGTTGGTTGGCGTTAGCCAGCGCTTCGCGGTAGGCGCATAGCAAATCCATCAGGTTTTGCTCGTCGCCCCGGTCTGTGGGGAGGATTTTCACATTGGCGCCCTTCGCCAGCCGCCGCTTGATCGCCGCCATATCAAAGCCGAACTCTGGACGCAGCCGGAGATAGACCACGCCGCCTGTCATCCCGCTGCAAATCCATGGACCGGGGTCGCCCAAGACGAGTGCCCGCCCGGAGGTCATGTACTCAAAGGCGTACCCTTTCAGGTTGGCGCGGGTGGCGATGAAGCCCTGATCGTCACGGATTTTTTCCGCGATCTCCCCACCGATGATCAGATCAGCCCCCGAAAGGCGCACTCCGGCGCGGCTGTCGGCGTTTCCCTGAATGATGAACTGCCCACGCTGCGCCCCGTAAGCGAAACTCTTGCCAACGCTCCCGCCGACGCGCACGCCCTTGTGATTCATGCCCTTCAAGATGGCAACTTTCCCACCAAAGGCGCATTTCCCCAACCCGTCTTGGGTTGCCCCTTCGACAACGATGGTGACATCGCCGCCATGAAACGCCGCCAACCCGTTCCCCGGCACGGCGGAACTGTTGAAGTTGAGGGTGATTGACTCCGGGCGTTTTTGATCGCGGCGGAAGCTCACCCCATCGCGTGCGCCAAGCGTCAGCCCGTTGGCAAAGCCAAAACGCCGCACTAACGCCCCCACAAGGTGCGTCCCCAACGCCCGATCAATGCTGCTTGCCTCGGCGTCTTCGTAGGTGATCACGTCCTCGCCGGACTCAATTGCCTCGCTGACCATATCGGAGATGATCTCCGTCAGGTGGTTGCGCGGGCGGCGCAAGGCGCGCCCAATCGTCCGGCTAAAGTGCGGACGCTCCACGCTAGCGGCAACCGCCAGCAAGGGGGTCATGTCCAGTTGATCGGTCATTCGCGCTTGCAGCAGCAGATCGGCACGCCCGACAAGGTCTTGCAAGCGAGCAAAGCCCAACCGTGCGGTGATCTCCCGCGCCTCTGCCCCCACCGCCTCGAAAAGGTGGCGAAGCTGCCCAACGGCGTCCTCGTACACCTGCGGCTCAAACGCCTTCAAGCCGTGCGCAATCGCCTGCTCTTTCGTCTCAATCTGGGTGGTAATCCCCACATGACAGGTGTCCGTCTGGCACTTGCGGCAGATCGTACAGCCAATGGCGACCATCGCCATCGTCCCAAACCCGACGCGGTTTGCGCCGAGGAGGATCATCTTGACGACATCCGTCCCCGATTTCATCCCGCCATCGCACCAAATTTCCACCTTGTCCCGCAGACCTGCCTTCAGCAGGGCGGCGTGTGCCTCCACGACGCCGATCTCGGCGGGCAAGCCGACGTACTTTAGGCTGTGTTGGCGTGCCGCACCGGTGCCGCCATCGTAGCCCGTGATATTGATAATATCGGCGTTCGCCTTCGCCACGCCAACGGCAATCACCCCGATCCCCGGCACGACGGGGATTTTTACGGCAACTTTTACACGGGGGTTGCTCGTTTTCAGTTCCTCAATGAACTGGGCGAGATCTTCAATTGAGTAAATGTCGTGGTTGTTCGAGGGGGAGATCAAATCGACCCCGATGTTGGCATTCCGTGCCGCCGCCACCTTTGCGCTGACTTTCTTCCCCGGCAAATGCCCGCCCTCGCCGGGCTTTGCCCCCTGCCCAACCTTGATCTCCAAGAGGTACGACGAATTGATCAGTTCGGCGTTTACCCCAAATCGCCCGGAGGCGATCTGCTGCCCGCGATGGTGGGGGTACTTGCCGAGCATGTCTTTGATCTCGCCTCCCTCCCCATTCAGGCTGTACATGTCCAGTTGGAAAGCGGCTTCGGCATAAGCGCGGAAGGCGATCTCCCCTTGCGAGCCGAACGACATCGAGGAGATAATGAAGGGCAAGCTGTGGTGTCCCACCCCCAGTTCAACCTCATCGGCATCGACGCGGCTGTCGGGATCAAAGGCGAAATCGAGCGTGTGCCGAAGGGCGACGGGTGTCGTCCGTTCGATCTCGTTCAGGCGCTCCATGATCCCCGTGTAATCGACCTCCCCGCTGGCGACCTGCCCCGCCATTTTGTAAATGTGCGGGTAGATACGCGTCTCTTTGGGCAGCCGTGCGCCCTTGCTCTCCAAAATCTGCGTCCGGTTCTCCGATTCCCGTTGGAGCATTGCCCATGTCACGCCGCGTTCCGCCGTCCCCGCATAATTCACACAGCCCATGAGCTTGGCAACGGGCGTCGATAAGCCCATCGAGGCAAAGGTTTTCCCGTAGCCGCGTAGTTCGTGAACGCCCATTGTGGAAGTGATCTTCTGCAAGCCCTTTTCTAGTGCGGTAAAGAGACTCACGACGCGGTTGGCGCGGTCTTCCGGCGTCCCGCTGCGCATGACGGCGGTTTCGATCAGCATGTAAGGATTTACGGCATCTGCGCCAAGACTGACGGCGAGGATCACATCGTGCAGGTTGCGGATCGCGGCGCTGCGCAGGATGATTCCCGCTTTCCGGCGGCAATTCCGTCCGTTGGCATCGACCTTCAAGCGCAGCGCCCGATCCACGACGGCGAGGGCAAGGTGTGGGTCAAGCCAGCCGCACCCGTTCAGGAACATCCCCCCATCGTCAAGGGCGATCAACTGAGCGCCAGCTTCTAGGGCTGCCAGCGCCTCACCGGAAAGGCGCTCCAATGCGCTGTAGATCGTTTCTTCGGGGGCGCGGGCAGCGCTCAGGATCACGGCACGTTCGCCAAAGGCGGCGAGGACATCTTCGTAAAGCCATGTTCCGGCGCATCCGGCGGCTTTGGCATAATCGCCCGTGTCAAGGAGGGGATCACCGGCAATTTGCCCACCCGCCAAAACGGGCAACGCCAGTGGGATGGGCGCGGGTTCGTCCTCACCCTCGGCGCTGTTTAAAGACGGACGCGCCCCCAAAATTGCCTCGGTGCTGAAGTGTTCCGTCTCCCGCTCGCGGTCAATCGCCGGGTTGGTGACGACAGCGACGGCTTCCTTGAAATATTCGCTCAGGTTACGCGGTCCATCGTTGGAGAGCGCGGCAAGCGGTCCATCATAGCCTAGCGAGCCAATCGGATCGGCGGCTTTATCCGCCATCTCCACCGCAATATCCCGATCTGTCCGATACCAACCGACGGCTGCCCGCCATGCCTCGGCGCTGCCGGGGGCATCGGGCGGTATCCATGCCGGAGCGTTTGTCAGCGTGGGCGGCGTCTTGACGGGCTTCAACGCCCGAGCGCGGCGGAGGACTTCCCCGCGCACCTCTACATCGTTGAAAATACGCACTGTCGATCCGCGATGGATGGAGAGGGCGACCTTTTCACCGGGGGCAAGCGGGCGCGGATCGCGGACGTTCTGTTCCAACGGCACCACGCCTTGTTCAGAGCTAAAGAAGTAATCCTTTTCCGTCTCGCCAAACCACAGCGGGCGCAAGCCCATGGCGTCTACGCTGAACAAGCATTCATCGCCAAAGCGGGAGACGATGCCAGCGGGTCCTTGGGCAAAGGGACCCCACCCCATCCGGTAGCGGCGGTAGAGCGCCTGTGTCTCGGTGGGGAGGGCGAGCGCCTCGTGCGGGACGGGCGGAAAGGCGATCTCCATTGCCTCTAACAGGGTAAAGCCATAGGTGTGGATCAGCACTTCGAGCAGGCGGTTAAGGTCTTGGGAGTCCGATCCGTTGCGATCCAACTGTGTCCCAAGCATCCGCGCCTCTTGGCGCAGACGGGCAATTGTATTGATCTCGCCATTGTGACCGAGCAGCGAGAAAGGCTGCACGCGCTCAAAGGCGGTTTCGGTGTTCGTGCTATAACGGGAATGCCCAATAGTGATTGCCGATTGAAATTCGGGGTCGCGCAGGTCGGGATAATACTTGTAGAGCGTGTCCACATGCCCACGCACCTTGTAAACAACGCTGTGCGTGCTACAACTTACCACATGGATCACCAACTCGCGCTCGATGTGCATCTGGAAATCAAAGAGACGGGCATTCGCATCACGGGTATCCCGCCCGGGTGCAAAGCCCGCCATCTGCCAAAAGACAGGTTCTTGGGCGCGGGCGAGCGGACCCAACATTTCGGGGCGGGTTTGCCCCGCTTCGCTGTAGGTGATCTGCAAGATATGCAGTTTCGCCAATTCTTCAATCTTGGCGACGGTCTCTGCGGTGTTCTCCGGTGACAAAAAGAGGTGTAGCACGAAGAAATTTGGGTCGTTGGACAAATCGCCGGAATGCCCCTCCTCAATGAGCATCCGCCGCCAGATGATGCGCGGAATATCGGTCAGAACGCCACAGCCGTCGCCTTCCCCGGCGACCTCTCCCGTGCGGTGTCCCATCCGCGAGAGTGCGGCGAGGGTGCGTTTGACATTGCCGTGTGTCGGTTGTGCCGTCTTGCGGACATTAGCAATCAGGGCGCAGGCGTCACGTTCCATAAGGTATGGACGGTGGTTTTCTTCCGGTGGTGGCATAATCGGCATGGCGTTTACTCCCATCGTGTGGATGGTGGATGTACGAATTCAGGGTATATCTTGGTGAAACAAGGGAAAAAAAACATTAGGTGTCAGCGGACGCCAAAGCCCCATAGTGGGTTAATCTCACATAGGGCAGGTGTGGCTGAACAATAAATGAAGAATATCACAAGCGTAAACGAGGCGTATTCGGCACGATGCACATAAAATTTGGGATGGTTTAGTGCAATGTGCCTAGTGGGGGGTGAGGGGAAATTTAGAGAGAGATCATTCAGCGTCTCCTGTAACACCGATGATCAGCACAGGAACATCGATATCTGCCTCGCCGCGATGTTTCAAATCCCAAACAAATTGTTCAAAATAAGAGACACCACTAGACATTTCCGCTGCAAAATCACTCTGCGCTGCAAACTGGGCTTTATAGGCAGCATTTAGGTCACGTGGATTGTACAGCAAGCGCCCTGTCATCGTTTTTTCGAGGCTGATTTTGGTACGGTATTCGGCGCTACGAATTGCCCTAATGATCATTTTTATCTCATCAAATTCAGCCGAAAACCGCGTTTCGATCACCTCACGCCCACCCTTAAATGAAAACAAACCGCCGATTCTCATCCCTCCTCACCCCACTCTTTTGGCACTTGGGCAACCTTTTCGCGCCCTGTCGGTTCATGAATTGGCGTTCCAATAGCGCGAAGGCGTAGCTCACCACTGTAAAACGCAGCGATCCGCTCTTTTGCTAATCCTACATAGGCGGGTTCTTTTTCTGCCCCGATTGCCCGACGATTATGTTTGAGCGCGGCAATTAAAGATGATCCTACTCCAGCATAAGGATCAAACACGCGATCTCCCTCATTTGTCAACGCTAAGACGCATCGTTCGGCAAGTTCAACCGGAAATTGGCAAGGGTGAGGCGTTTTTTCAGAGTGGTTGGATTTCACATTGGGAATATCCCACATCCCCAATGCCCATTCATCCGCCATAATCTCCCACACATCTGAGGGGTTTTTTCCTTTGGGATTGCCAGAAGGCTTGCCGAGGTTGGGTCCCTTATAATGGCGTTTCCCTGGATATTTGGAGGGAACACGCACAGGATCAAGATTAAAAATGTAGTGATCTGATTTCGTAAACCATAAGAGTGTTTCGTAGCGCCCTGAAAAGCGCTTGGAGGCATGTAAACCATGCCCAAAATGCCACACAATTCGGTTGCGGAGCGCCAACCCTGCCCCTTTGAAGAGAGGGTAATAGAACATATCAAGGGGGAACACCTCTCCATCGTCTACGTAATTCCCTACTTGCCAACATAAGCTCCCATTTGGATGCAAGATGCGCACCAATTCGCGGATTGTCTCGGCTTGGGTCGCCAGATAGGACTCAATGGCGGTGCGCTTTTCATAGACCTTACCCAGATTGTAGGGCGGAGAAGTGATAATCAGGTTGACGCTTTGATCGGGTATGGTCGGCAGAAAACCGTTCACATCCCCTTCATAAAGGATGATCGCTGCCGTACTGTCATCGTGGTTGCTGATGGTATAAGGTGTAGGGAAAAGGGGGAGAGTATCCATATCCGATAATATATCATGAAAGAGGGACGGCTAAACCTTAGTCCGCCCATGTTGTCGTCATCGAGGGGTTGATGGCGCTGCCTTGTAGATAGGGGTAGGGTGGGGACGCCTCAGGAGGCGTCCCTACGAGGGTGCGGGCGGAATGGCGGGTAGCATATCAACACACCCCTAGTTAAAGCCGGGACACATCCCTAAAAACCATCATCCCAAGCGCGGAATCAAGAATCGAAAGGCATCGGGCAAGCGCCGCGCCCAGGCTGATTCATTGTGCAGCCCGCCTTCGTCCTCTACATACAGCAGATTTTCCCCATCGCGGTAGCCGTATGTTCGCAGAACTTTGGCAAGGCGCTGCACGCCCTGAAAGTAGCGCCTGTTTCCGTTCTTCCCACCGGTGATGAGATTCAAGGGCGAGGGGGCAAAAACATGCCCCTCTTTTGTCCCTACATCAAGATAAATCTTCCCGCCGCCGTGTGCCTTCGCCTCGATTGCCTCGTAAAGCCTTCCGCGCCCAAACCAATAGGCTGTGCTGAACGCCCCACACAAGCCAAACACTTCTTGGTGCATCAGGAATCCGTACAGGCTGATTAGCCCGCCCATCGATGAGCCAGCAATGCCCGTCGTCTCTTTTTCGGGAAGCGTTCGGAAATCGGCGTCAATGAGGGGTTTTAGAGTGTTGATGATGAAGCGCAGGTAATCATCGCCGCGCCCATCAGGAACGCCAGGGCGAGGTGATTGGTAGGGGTTCAATTCGACAATGCGCAGATCATTCATATGGGGAATACCGACGACAATCGTCTCAAGCCCTTCAGCAGAAAGTGCCGTCAGGGTTTCATCAACCCCCCACTCGCCAACATAGCTCGTCCGCGCATCAAAGAGATTCTGCCCATCGTGCATATAGATCACTGGGTAGCGCTTTGTCCCTGCCCCATACGAGGGCGGCAGCCAGACAAGAATATCCCGCGTGTTCCCTAATTCTGGGCTGTGAAACGCTTTGCACACGCGCAGGTCACCCGTGACCGTATGATCTTCTCTTGTCTCTTCATAGCGCAGCCAAAGGGTCATGGTTATGCCGTATCTCCCTGTAAGATGGTGTCGATCTGCGTTCGGATCAGGGCATCTTCTGCCCGCTGCTGCTCGGAAAATTCCACCATATATTGGCTGCGGCGCAGCCGCAGGGCAAGCGGCGCTACGGCACGAACATCGGCAATCGTCGCCTCCGTCCGCCCATCCGCCGCAGCATAGGCGCGGGCTGCCTCCAACATGACATACTCGGCGCGGTGGCTGTCAATATCAAGGCGACGGACGAGTTCCAAACCCAAATCAAGGGCGTCGGTGGTCAGTTCCACCTCTTTGAGCAGGTCACGTGCCACGCCAATTTCCTCACGGGCGTTCACCGTCGCCGCCGCCCAATCCTTGATGAACGTGCGCGGATTCGTCCGGTAGGCGCGAACACGCTGGTAGATCTCCAGGCGTTCCTCGCGGTTCATCAACCCCCGCACGACAACGCGCAGCCCAAAGCGATCCATCAACTGTGGGCGCAGCGCCCCTTCTTCGGGGTTCATCGAGCCGATCAGGACGAATCGCGAACGGTATGTTCCGGCAATCGCGCCCCGCCGCACGGTGTATGATCCCGCCGCTGCCGCATCCAAAATGGCGTCTACGATGGGGTCTTCAAGCAGATTTACCTCGTCCACGTAGAGAAGGTTTTGGTCGGCGCGGGCGAGAATTCCTCGCTCCAAGCGCACCTTTTGCTGTTGGACGGCGATGCGTTCATTCACCCCCCCAACCACATCGTCAATACGGGCATTCAGGGGCAGTTCCAACATCTGCACAGCCCCCCAGCGGGTGATCGACTCTTGCGCCCGAATTTTCTTTAAGCAGCTTGCGCAAATGCCCGCTGCTCCCTCCCGTGCGTAATCGTCGGGGAGGCAGCCTTGCCCTTCTTCGCAGGCGCTCACTTCAACATCGGGGAGAAGTGTCGTCAGGGCGCGGACGGCAGTCGTCTTACCTGTTCCTCGCGGTCCGATCAGTAAGACGCCGCTCACCGCCGGATTGATCACCGTCAGCAGCAGGGCGATGCGCATTTCGACCTGTCCGACCAGCGCCATAAAGGGAAAGGGGAGGTTATCTGCCAACCCTAAATCAGCCGATTTTCCTGAGAGAATCGCCCGCGCCCCGGATGTGCTTAACAGCCGCAGCAGCATCGAGGGAAGGTGTCCCTCCGGCGGGCGTTCTGGATCAATCGGGGGAAGGGCGTTTTCGCCTTGGGCGGGTAGGTCGGTCATGAAATGTCCCTTGATTCGGCGCTTAGGTGGGGATAATGCCGTGTCCCGCCAGCCATTTTACGGCGCGGGCAGTGATCCGCTCATCGCGGAACGCCAACCATGCCTTCAACAGCATTCGGTCTCGGCTCAGAATCGCCTTATAACGGCTTAATGTACCACCACCCGCGAAACACGCCTCTAGATTTTCTTGGATTTCTGTATCACTGACGTGATCGAGGAAGGCGGACATATCTTGAATATCACCGACGGGGTTTGTGCCGGGAATCAGGATATAACGCCCATCGGCGTCGGGATTGGTCATGCGTGCCACATCGCGGAAGGCATTTTGCAGCAGGTAGGGAATGTTTTGGGCAGACATGGCAGCATCCATGCCTTCCGGTGTGTGCGCTTCAGGGGTGGTCAGGGTCTCGGCAAAGTAATCAAACTGGCGCCGCACATCGCTGGTGATCAAGATGATCTCGCCCGTTTCGCCATCAAGGTAATGCTGCCCATGATCGGGTGACGTCTCGCAGGCAAGGCGCAAATAGGCAAGGTCGATGGGAAGCTGACGTTTTGGGTTAGATGCGTTCATCACAAAAAACTATAGCAACTCTTGGTCATGCTTGCCACGCGCTTATGATCACGGTGTCTTATGTAGGGGCTTGTCTACTTGCTATCTGTCGGTGTTTTCTCTTGTTCTAGAAGGTAAAAAACCAAATCATGCTCCACCGTTGGGGCGGTAAAGTGGGTGTGGATCATGGCGAGGATTTGTGAGCGGTGATCCGTCGCATGGTTTGCCAGATGGAGCAAAAGGGCGTAACGCGGATGGCGTTCAGCAATGCCACGATGGGGGAGATTCCAATCGATCACCGCATTGAGGGCTGTCTCGTCAAGGGCGTTGATGTAGGTCAACACATCGGCGCGTATCTGCTCGTAGTGTGCGCTTACCGCAGCTTTTGTAGAGAAGTCGCCATACTTAATCTGGTCGGGAAGGGGGGTGCCGGGTTGAAGGCGGGCAACCCACCGCCGCTCAGCGCTCATCAGATGGACAACATGGTTACGGATAGAGCCGATGGAATAGGGGAGGTCTTCGACAAACTGTGCATCCGTCAGGGAGAGAATACAGTCCCACACCTTGTCAAAAGCGGCATAGGTGTAGCCAAAGAGTAAGCGGATCGCTTCAGGAGTCATGGGCGTGGTCAATCCTCATACAGGGCAACGTGACAAACCTGAATCCAGCCTGACGAGGATAATACCCTAAACGGGTCGGGGCGGCTAGGGAAAGCCGCCCGACAAAAAACGCCTTGTGCTATGGTTGACTACTTCAGAGTAAGGGTGAAACGGGAGAGCGAGACGCCTTCTTTCGAGTACGTTCCCGATATGGTGGCATGGGTAAATTCGCCAAAGACGCCCCGCACGATGCCATAAAGCTGTTCTACTTGGGCAGCGGCTTCCGCTTGCCTCGCGGTGCGCGTCGCCTCGTAGTTGGGGGTGGGCTGCGGTGTGGTAGACATGGGCGGAAACGGCGTCATCGGCGGTATGCTGAATGACAAAAATGCGCTGGCGTAAGTGGTTGTGATCAAACTTAGCGCATCCCACCCGTTTTCCCCTATATAGAGGACTTGCGTTGGGTTAGCGACCATGACCTTTGCGGCGGCGGCATAGGTGGCTGAGCCATCTAGCCCCGGCACCCCGCTGAAGACACCCTCAACGGCTTTGCGCGTCCCCACGACAAAGACCTGATCATTGGCGGCGATGAGCAGTTCAACCGGCTCGGCAAGGGTGGGGGCGGTGAAGGTGAGAGTCACTGCCGGAATCGCACCATTGATCTGTTCACGGCTGACGGTCACGGGAGAATTCGGGGCGGGACGATCTGACGCCTTCACCAACAAATCGCCAATAACCTTTGCCATGTTCTTTGCTTTTTCGGGATCAGCGCTGGTATCGATCACGATCCCAACATTGAGCGCCTTCAGGGAGACGGGTTCTTGTTTCACACCCTGAAGGAGCATATTCGGGGCGGTGGAATCGTAGCTGAGGAAGATTGCCGTGTCCTTTTGCATCCACCCCATAATATCCGTTGCCAGATCAAGCCCTGTTGCCTCCCGCACGCTGTCGGTAAGCTGGCGCATCATCCGTTCGCGTTGGTCAGGGGGAAGTTGGCTTTCCAAGAGGGCAAGAGCCGCTTCATATAACTGATTGAGGTCAGCGATCTGTATCAACATGCCGGCATCTTGCGGGATATGTTTCAGGAAACTGGTCTGGACGGGCGTGGTGTAAGGGAGGACGAGTCCGGTGCGCTTCCCTATATCAAGGTCATAGGTTTGGGCGAAATCGAGCGCCAGCGTTTTGCCATCAGAAAGCAGCGTCCCCCCAATGGTGATCGCTTCCAAAGAGGCAATGATCGGCTGATCAAAGGGATTCCCCGCACCTGTGCCGCCCATCCCACCCATGCTCTGTTTTAAGGTGCTGAAGATCGTCCCCATATCAAGATAAGCATAGAGGTTGTACTCGGCTTCGGGGAGTTCGCCCGCGGCCCGTATGTAACGGCTTAAACTCGTCAGCGCCTCGCCCTTCCCAAGCGGGACAGCTACCTGAGCCTCACTCCCGAAGATGAGCGCCGTATCCCCTACAAGGATGTAGTAAGGGGTGTTTATCCGCACGACAAAGGCGGTGTAATCGCCCATCGTCAGGCGTTCTACAGAGGGAACATCCTTCAGAATCAGGGTGATAAATGCCTCCGCTTTGGCGCGGTCTGTCACCTCGGCAGCAAAGGTGAAGATCGTCGTCTGATCGACATTGCGCCCCATCAGCCGCGAGGCAGAAAGACCAATGGCAACCCGTGACCCTAGCCACGAGCGGACTTCTTTCTCGAAATCGAGGCGAAAGGCAGCGCCAAAGAGGTCATGCAGCCCCTTGCGCAAAAATGATTCGGGAAGTTGAACGCCGGGAATTTTCGCGGCGAGACGACTGATTAATGCCTCCAATGTGGCAAGATAGGCATCATCGGTGCGAATGCTGAGAAAGACATCGGTGTTGGCGGGCATGTAAGCCGCCAGTTTGTCCGCCTCACGGCTTTGGGCGGCGGTAGAGTTAAATGGTAGCGTGGTTAGGGTGAGGGCGGCAATGAGTAGGATCATAAACAAACGTCGAATCAAGGGCATCAGATCATTCTCCTCAGGGGTTTTCCTTACCCGTAAAGTATAGCCAAGCTAGGGTGGTAAATCACCATGACAAGCGTGGAAATGCTTTCAACACGAATCCTCACCCCGACACGGTGTGCCTTCGTTTTTAAGCCCCGGCGGGGTGGGTATGCCTAGCGCGGCAGCTTCCGCCCTGCGCCGTGCTTAGGCGATCTCCTCAAGGGCGCTTTCATCGATCTGATCATCAGCGTTCGTCGGGATAAAATAGCCCACTGTGCGCTGTGAGGGGCGAAGGTATTTTTGGGCAGCGCGGTGAACATCGTCAAGGGTGATTGTCAGCAAACGTTCCCCGGCGCGTTCGTGCCATTGAGGATCGCCTGCCACATGCTCAAAATACGCCATCTTGAACGCCTGATTGGTGATCGACTCTTTGTTATAGGCAAGTAGCGCCCGAATCTGTTTTCGAGCGCGATCTAGTTCGGCTTGGGTCAGTTCCCCACGAAGCGCCCCGTCAATAACGCCGTAGATCGCCGTCTCCACCTCCTCTAGAGTGCGCCCCTCGCGAGCGGTAGCGCTGAAGGAGTACATGTAAGGATCATGTGTTTCGTTCAGCCCCGTCCCCACGCTCACGGCGATCTCGGTTTTTACTAATGCCTGATACAATCGCGCTGTTCGCCCTCCTGCTGAGCCGCCACCCGGAATACTTGCCCCGTCCAAAATGGCGTCCAGCATAAGCAAATGCAGCCAATCGGGGTCGGTCACTGCCGGAGCGCGGTAGGCAATCATCAGGGCATGGGTGGGACCGGGGCGCTCCACACGAAGACGCCGTTCGCCTTGCTGTGGTGGCTCTGGGCGGGCAAAAAGGCTAGGACGTTCCCCACCGGGCAGCCCCTCGTAGAGTTCACGGATACGCGCCGCCATGGCTTCCGATTCAAAATCTCCGGCAATCCCGATAATGGCATTCGCTGGCGTGTAGTGCCGCCGATAGTGGTTGTAGAGATCGTCCCGCGTCATCGTCAGCAGGTCGTGCGTGTCACCAATGATCTTATGACGGTAGCCATGCACGCGGAACATTGCCCCGTGAACGTCCTCCGTGAGCCAAAACCAATGGCTGTTCTCGCTTCCGCGCCGCTCGGAAAGAATCACGGTGCGTTCTGATTCAACGTCCTCTGGATGGAAGGTGGCGTTCACCATCCGGTCTGCCTCAGCCCGCAGGGCAAGGTCGATGCGCTCGGCGGGCATGGTTTCATAGTAGGCGGTGTAATCATAGGATGTTTGGGCGTTCCATTCGCCCCCTTCGCGGTCAATAGCGGCGTCAAGGTACCCCGCCGGAAACTGCTCTGTCCCTTTGAACAGCATGTGTTCCACCCAGTGTGAGACGCCCGTTAAGCCAGTCGGTTCGTTCCGGCTGCCAATGCGGTAAAGAACCCAAAAACTGATCACGGGGGCGGTGTGCATCGGCTTCAGCAGCACCGTTAGCCCATTGCTGAGGATGATTTTTTGGAGGTCTGACATGAAAACGGCAATGCCTTGTAGGTTGTTAGGCGATTTGTTCATTGTAACAGGATCAGCCCTTGCCCTGTAGGGACATGCCGCAGCGCGTCCACCTAGCCACCCCTATCCCCCCTACCCCCTTTCGGCGTAGATAGGGAAAGGAGGAGAGATTCCCTTTCTCTATTTACGGGGTGGGGGTTAGGGCTTCCAAGCCCGGAAGAGGTGGCTACTCATAGCCCAACGTTAAACGTCGGGCGCTCACGGGCGGCGCTGGGCGCAATGCCTTGCGCCCCTACGGGGAGGCAGCGCTCACATGTCAAATCCGAATGTACGGGCGGGCGCTCAGCCCTTTTGTGGGTTTCCCCTCTTGACACGATCTCATCTTTGGTGTACATTATGATCAATAATTAGGTTAGCCTAAATTTCAATTTGAGGAAAGCCATGAGATACCGTATCGCCCTCACCCTTATCATCCTTATCAGTGTGGCGTTTTCGCCCACAGGCTATAGCCGTGCCGAGCGTGGGACGATGTTAAGGGTCGTCGCCACAACGACGCAAGCAGCTGACGCTGTGCGTATTTTGGCGGGGGATCGTGTCCACCTGACGGCGCTCATGGGGGCAGGCGTTGATCCGCATCTCTACAAGCCCACCGAGGCAGACATTGCAGCAATGAACCAAGCCGACCTCGTGATCTACAGCGGACTTCATCTGGAAGGGCAGTTTGATGAGGTGTTCAAGGCTCTCGGCGAGCGGGATATTCGCACCTACGCGGCGGCGACGCCTGTCTTGGAGGCGGGGTTCGTTATGGAGGTGGCAAGTGGCGCTCATGATCCCCACTTCTGGTTTGATCCGCTGAACTGGGCGATGGCAGTCGATGGAATCGCCGCCGTACTTGGCGAAAGCGACCCGCCCAACGCTGCCTTCTATCGGACAAATGCCGACGCTTACATTCGCCATTTGGAGGCGCTCTCGGCGTGGGGAGTGGAGGCAATGAGCGTCGTCCCCGCCGAACACCGTATTCTGGTCACCTCGCACGATGCCTTTCAGTACTTTGCTGCCGCTTTTGGGTGGAAAGTGGGTGCGATTCAAGGGATCAGCACAGTCACTGAGGCAAGCGTTGCCGATATTCAAAAGGTGGCAAAGGCAGTCATTGCCGCGCAGATTCCGGTAATTTTTGTCGAGTCCAGCGTTCCCAAGCGGACGGTGGAGGCAGTGGTTGAGGCATGTAAGGCGCAGGGCGTCTCCGTGCAAATGGGTATCCGCGAACTCTATTCGGATGCGATGGACGCGCCGGGGAAGTATGGTGGGACGTACATCGGGATGCTGACGCACAACATTTTGACCATCGTGAAATCGTTTGGGTACGATGTACCATCCTTCCCGCAGACGCTTCTGCCGCAGCCGCCTCCCGAATTACTGTAAGGCACGATCTCACGAAGGAAGTGATTTTAACCATGACGGCAACGACACCGCTGATTGCTTTTGAAACCCACGATCTCACCGTCGCTTATCCGAACCAAGAGCAGCCCGCCCTTTGGGGGGCAACACTGCGCATCCCAGAGGGCGTCCTCATGGCGATTGTCGGACCGAACGGCGCAGGCAAAAGCACCCTGATCAAAGCAGCGCTGAACATCCTCCACCCCACAGCGGGCGAGGCACGGTTTTACGGAAAACCCTACCGCGAGGCACGCAGCCTGGTTGGCTATGTCCCCCAGCGGGGGAGTGTCGATTGGGACTTCCCGACCACTGTCCTTGATGTGGCAATGATGGGTATTTATGGGCGGCTTGGCTGGCTGCGACGCCCGGGCAAAGCTGAACGCCAACAAGGGATGGACGCCCTGCAACAAGTGGGTATGGCAGAGTTTGCCGGACGGCAGATTGGACAGCTTTCCGGCGGACAGCAGCAACGGACGTTTTTGGCGCGGGCGCTTGTTCAGGATGCCTCAATTTACTTTATGGATGAGCCATTCGCGGCGGTGGATGCCGTCACTGAACGAGCGATTGTTGCCCTTCTGCGCGAACTGCGCTCACGCGGGCGAACGGTCATCGTCGTTCACCACGATCTGAGTACCGTGAAAGAGTACTTCGATTGGGTAACGCTTCTCAACGTTGAGGTCATCGCCAGCGGCGCGGTGGGAACAACCTTTACCGAGGCGAATCTGAACCATACCTATGGGGGGCGAGTTGTCATCGGTGGTGGAACATCGCCGCGCCCATTGGGCGGGGCAGGTTTGGCAGCTGCTACCTCATAAGGGGCAGCAAGGGATACGCCATTCAAAGGCAGATTGACGATGATTGAACTCGATTACACTCTCCTGATCGTTGCCCTCGGCGGGGCGCTTCTCGGCGCGTTGAGCGGTGTCCTCGGCACATTCGCCGTCCTGCGTGGGCAAGCCCTCCTCGGTGATATGCTCTCTCATGCGGCGCTGCCCGGGGTTTGCCTCGCGTTTTTGATTGCCGGACGCTCTCCTCTCGCCCTTTTACTTGGCGCGGGGATCGCCGCGTGGCTTGGGGCGCAGCTTGTCAGCGCGATCACCGATACAACGCGCATCAAAGCCGATGCCGCCATTGGGATCGTCCTTGCCTCGTTCTTCGCCTTAGGGATTGCCTTGCTGTCTTCTATTCAAAAACGCGATGATGCCGCCCAAGCCGGTTTGGATAAATTCATCTTTGGGCAGGCAGCGGCAATGTCCGCCAGCGATATTCTCCTGATCGTCCTTGCCGGCGGGGTGATTCTGCTCAGCATCATCGCCTTTTGGAAGGAATTCAAACTGATCACCTTTGATCCCGAATTCGCCGGGGCAAATGGCTATCCGGTGCGGTTCTTTAAGGCGCTTTTGGCAACGCTGATCGCGGCGGGCATCGTCTTAGGGCTGCAATTGGCGGGCGTCATTCTCATGGTAGGCTTGCTCGTCGCTCCAGCGGCGGCAGCACGGCAGTGGGTGAAATCGCTGGCAGGGATGGCCCTTTTAGCGGCGTGCTTTGGCGGATTTTCTGGCGCGGCGGGGGCATTTCTCAGCAGCATAGAGCGCGGCTTGCCAACAGGTCCACTGATCATCGTTGTGGCGTCGGCGTTGGTGGGGGTGTCGCTTTTGGTTGCCCCCGAACGGGGCATTCTTGCCGTAATGCGCGGGACAAGCCGAACAAAGGCGAGCTAACCGACTTGTCCACTGCACAGCTAGGGTATGTTGACAGTGTAATCCCAGTGATCTCGCCGCTAAAGGAGCGGGTTGAAAGCAGCCACCTCTTCGGGGTTTGAAAAGCCTGCCTCCACCCCGTAAACAGGGAGAGGGGAGAAATTCTGCGGGCGAGGGGGTGAAGGGGAAGCCCCCTCAAAACCTCTTTTCCCCCTCTCCCTGAGGGAGAGCGGGTACACGCCGAAGGCGGGTCGCAGGGGGATGAGGGCAAGAGCGTATCTATTGTTATAAAAAGCAAACATTCCAAATCTAAAACGTGGATTACAGTTGGCAAAGAGATGATCTCTATAAAATGAGGAGTCTTTCATGGCTAACCATAACGATGATCCGCAAGATCCACAACTGAAGACAACGGAAGGGTTGATTGTTAGCACCGTTAATGATATCCATATCCTAAATATCACAAACCTGCGCCGCGAGACGGTGGATGTGCTTTTAGATATTATTGCCCTTCAAAACAAAACGGCACGGGAGACGCACAGCCATCTGAGGCGGCTGTTCATTTTAAAGGGCATCTTCCCGACACCTTATTTTACAACACGAGTGCTGCGCGATCCGCAGAAATACCAAGCCCCGCCACATTCTTCCAACGCGGTGGTGACGAATGATGGGTTGATGTGGCGTGTGGTGCGCGGGTTGATCGGCAAATTGGATACGAGCGCTGACTCGACAACACACATGGTGGGCAACGAAGCGGAAGCCTACGCATGGTTGGATGCGCGACACAAAACATTAGGCACTTAGGGGGTTAGCCGCGTTTCAGCCGCTGCCCCCCTACAGGGATGATTTGGAGGGCAACACCGTGAACGCACTTGAGCGTTTGATCATTAATATTCTTCTGCGCTTTTTCAGCGCCGATCAGGTGAATACGTACTTTGCCGATCCGCGCAACACGGCGATCCTCGTTGGCTCGCTGGTGGCGGTGGCGGCGGCGGTGCTGGGCGTTCTGCTCTTGCTGCGCAAAATGACCCTCGTCAGCGATGCGATCAGTCACAGCGTCCTGTTTGGCATTGTCGTCGCTTTCCTCGTCATGATCGCCTTTGGCGCAGAGCCAGAATTATCCTCGCCATGGCTCATTGTGGGAGCAGCCCTCGCTGGTATTCTGACGGTGACGCTTACCGAGGCACTGGCGCGGACAAAACGGGTCAACGTGGAGACGGCGTTGGGGTTGGTCTTCCCCCTTCTGTTTGCCCTCGCCGTGATCATGGTGGGGCGCTACATCCCCAACGTCCATCTTGATGCTGATGCGGTGATGATCGGGGAAATTGGCGTGGCATGGGCGAACACAAACTCCCACTGTCTGACAGCCTGTGACTCCGTGACAATCACGGCGGAAGACCCTCGCGCCAGCGTTGGACGGCGCTGTGTGAACTGCACCCCCGGTGGGATCACCCCTCGCGACCCTCGCGCCGAATTCGAGACAACCTGCGCCAACTGTGGGACGTATAGCGCGGCGGAAGCCTGGCGTCTGCGCCTGATCGACACCTCGCCAACGCTTGTGTTCTTCCCCCGCGCCGTAATGCCTATCGGCATGGCAGCCTTAGCCAACTGTCTGTTCGTCCTCATCCTCTACAAGGAATTAAAACTGGCAACCTTTGACAGCGCGTTGGCGGCGGCATTAGGCTTTCGCCCCGGCACCTTGACCCTCACCCTGATGGGCTTGGTCAGCCTGACGGCGGTCACCGCCTTCAATGCGGTGGGGGCGGTGTTGGTGGTCGCCTTTTTCATCCTCCCTGCTGCCGCCACATACCTTTTGACGGATCGTTTATGGCGGATGGTTGTGTTCGCCCCGCTGTTTGGCATTGTCGGCGTTGTCCTCGGTTACGAGGCGGCGCGGGCGCTGAATCTCTCCATCTCCGCTTCGATGGTCGTCGCCCAATTTGCCCTGTTCCTTGTTGTGTGGTTCGTCTCGCCCCGCTATGGACTCATTGCCGAACGCCTCCGGCGGGAGGCGCGGCGACGTGGTATTAAGGCGCGGTTGGCGGCACGAGCAGCGGCGTCAGGGGAGTCAGTGGGGTGAGTGGTTCGCCGCCTGGGAGGGCGTAGCGGTAGACGACATTCGCCGCGCCCACAACGGCAATCTCATCGCCATCAGGACGGATTGCTGCCAGACGGGGAAGATCGCCATCGGGAAGGGCAATGGTGAGGTCGAATTCTGCCTCCCGCCCATCCCAAACCACAACGAGTCCGCTTTCGTCCATGCTGATTGCCTCGCCATCCTTAAAACCGACGGCGAGGATGCGCCGCGTGTGCTTGCGCAGAGAGCCTTCTGGGGCGCCGTTTGCCTGATAGGTGCGCACGATGCCATCGGCGCTCCCCGTGATGTACCGCTCGCCGTCTGTCTGCCACGCACCAGCATAGACACGAGCGATGTTTGTTTGCGGATTTGTATACCCTTCCCCTGTTGCCCCATTCCAGAGCAGGGCGCGGTTATCGGCGGCAATGGTCAGAATACGATCCCCGCCGGGCTGCCAAAACGCCCCCAACCCCCGCGCCTGATGCTTAAAATTATCGGCGAGGAGGTTTCCCGTAAGGGCATCATAGAGGCGCATCCGCCAATCATCGCCAATGGTTGCCACACGGTTCGCCCCGCCCCACGCCGCACCATTCACCGCCCCCACAGCCCCCCGCAAAACAAGAAGGCGAGTCTGGGTTGGAATATCCCACAGGCTGATGATCCCATCGTAACGGGCGAGGGCGATCCCCGTCCCCCCAAGCTGCCAGCCAATGGCGCTGATACCCCCCACATCAAGGATCGTTTCGTGGAGGGTGATCGGCGTGTTCAGATTCTCTCGATCATAGAGAACCGCCTCGTGAATCGTCCCTACGGCAAGATGCGTCCCATCGGGAGACCAAGCAAGGGAACGAATTTGGTTGGGGGGAATTTGCGCCCTTACCGGTGCAACGATCAGCACATTGATGACTGTGAGGGCAAGGGCGAATGTCAAACGAAGCAGTGGCATGGCTCTCTCTAGGTTCTGTTGACAGTGAGCGCCCGCCGCTAAAGCAGCGGGCTGAAAGTAGCCACCCCTTCGGGGCTTGGAAACCCTACCCCCCACCCCGTAAACAGAGAGGGAATCTCTCCCCCTTTCCCCGTAGGCAGGGAAAGGGGGTAGGGGGAATAGGGTGGCGCTACCCTCTTACCTTCCTTATCTTACATCCTGAAGGTCTTTCTCGCTTGTAATTGGGCGTTGATCACGAAAGGCATTCTATGAATCCCTATCCCTCCTAGCTCCTCACCGTTAACGGCGAGGGGAAACGCCTTTACCCCCTTTCCCCGCACACAGAGAAAGGGGATGAGTTTTTTGAAACAGGTTCTAAACTTCTTATGAAGGTCTCTTGCTTTTCTTTCCTTTGTGGGGTTAGCCTATCACGTCGCTTGGTTGTATTTGTGTGAAAGACCCCTACATGTGGCACATGGGATAGACTGTGAGCGCTCGTTTTTCTGATCGGTTTGATGTGGACTCTTTTGACCGCCTTACGGTGCGTCTTTCTTGCCGATAGCAAGCGGGCAATTCTCACCCGCCGCCCGCCTCCGCCGCCCGCCAGCGAAACGCCGATGATCACGGGGTTGTTGTCTATGAATTGGACTTGGAAAAACGGCAAGGTCGCCCGTTGATTGATGATCCCCTCTACAACAACCGCCTTGTCCGCCTTAGCCCACTAGGGGATCAGCTTGTGTTGCAGCGGAACGCGCTGCGGCGGGCGGGCAAGTTGAGGCTACTTGCCGAGGCGGGAACGCAGCCGAAATGAATACCGTAGGGAGTAAAAGGCATACCTCATGGACATTGCCACCCAACTTCAGTTATTTACGACGCGCTTCCTCGGCATTTTTATCGAGGCGGTGTCGTTTTTGCTGCTTGGCACGCTTGTTTCGGGGCTGATCGAGGTCTTTGTCCGCCAAGAGGATATGCTCCGTCTGCTGCCGCGCCGCCGCCTTCCAGCAATCTTGACCGGGGCGTGTTTGGGGTTTCTGTTTCCGGTGTGCGAGTGCGGCGTTGTTCCCGTTGCGCGGCGGCTTTACCAAAAAGGGCTGCCGCCCGCTGTGGGAATCACGTTTCTGCTTGCCGCACCGGTGATGAACCCGATTGTCCTCGCCAGCACGTTCAGCGCCTTTGGATGGGGAACGGTGCTTGTCGGGCGCTATGTGATCACGATGCTCATTGCCGTGAGTGTGGGCTTGCTGTTCAGCCTGCAAAGCAAGCCGCAGCGGATGCTTGCCCCCCAAGCCTATGCCACCTTAGCACGCGGCGGCGGGGGCGATCCGGCGGACGCGCCGACAAGCAGCCGCGAGTCACTTCTCGCGGCTTTGCTGCGGGCGTTACGCTTGGCGGGGGACGAGTTTTTCGATGTGGGGCGCTATTTGGTCATTGGCTGCGCCCTTGCTGCGGGGATGCAAATCTTCATCCCCCAAGAGACGCTGCGGACGATCAGCGCCGATCCGGTGGTCTCGGTGTTTGTCATGGCGCTACTGGCGTTTGTTCTTTCGGTGTGCAGCACAACAGATGCGATTATCGCGCTGAGTTTTGCCAACCCCGCGACAGGTTTCACGACGGGATCGATCCTAACCTTTTTGACCTTTGGTCCGATGGTAGACATCAAAAGTTTGCTGATGTACCTGAGCGTCTATAGGCGGCGGACGGTCATTTACATGGCGATGTTACCCCTTTTGATCGCCGTGTTCATCGGGATTTGGCTCAATTTGAATGTGCGGTTTTGAAGGGTAGAGGAGGAGGAATGGACTCTGTGGGAAGCACAGCCTCCCACCCACCCTTGTTTGAAAGGCATAGTTTGTGGTGGTACTTAAGCACCGCCACAGTGAACAGGCGGTATAGCGCATGATCCCGCCGCTAAAAGGCTTGCCCGGTAATAGTCCATCAGGAAGGTAACCACAGAAAGAGACAACCCTCATCCCCCTGCCCCCTTCTCCCTGTGGGAGAAGGGGGCATCACGTTTTCGAGAGGGCTTCCCCCTCACCTGCAAAATATCTCCCCTTTCCCTGTCTACGGGGAAAGACGACTGCTGCGCAGTAACCGGGGGATAGGGATTCTTTAGAAATTTTCTTGACGGACTACTAGATTGTGTTGACAGGGTAATTCCCGTAGGGACGCAAGGCATTGCGCCCATTGCCATCCGTGAGCGCCCGCCGCTAAAGCAGCGGGCTGAAAGCAGCCACCCCTTCGGGGCTTGAAAGGCAAGTTTGCACAGGTTGTGCGACCTTCTTCACCACAAACGGCTTTTGTGATGGTACTTAGATTAGACAGGAAAACGCCCTGCCCCTATTCTTTTTGCCGTCCCTTGCTATAGTCTATAGGGCTATAGACGTTTACAAAGATACCTAAAGGCAATGGCAGATCAACCAAACCCCGAATCGTCCCCATCGGGTAATCTTCAAGGCGTTTATGTGGATCGCCTTTTCACCGTGCGGGTGACGGTGGCAAGCCTCATTGTCGGCATCTTCGGTGCGGCGTTGGCGGCATGGGTGCTGCTCAGTTTTCTGCGTCCGGGGGAGGCAGACCCCAACCAGCCAGGCACGCCAGCATGGTCGGTAACACAGATTGTCTTGCCCCTGACGTTTATTGTCAGCGGGGGAATTCTGTTTTGGGCAGTGTTCAACCTCCCCGTGCGCATCGCCAAACGGCGAGGTGTGGTGCTTGACCCCGATATTTTCCCATGGACGGGGGCGGTTTTGGTTGGGGTTATTGTGGCGATTGGTTTTGTGATTGGGATGCTCACCGGAAGGATTTGAGAGGTGATCTCAGGACGGGCAACGACAGAAGGAACGCGGCGTTTCGCGGACCGACAAGGGGCGGCACGGGCAAGTAACTATCGCCAAGCCGTCGATGGCTTATGGCTTTCTTCGCTTGGCGTGGGGACATATCTGGGCGACCCTGATAACCTCACGGATGCGCACTATACAAGGGCATTTCAAGAAGCCTTAGAACGCGGGGGGAATGTCTTTGATACGGCGATCAATTACCGCTTTCAGCGCAGTGAGCGGGCGCTTGGGCTGTGGCTGGCGGAGGCGATCAGCATCGGAGAAATTCGCCGTGATGAGATAGTCATTGGCACGAAGGGGGGGTTTGTCCCTTACGACACAGAGATGCCCGCCGATCCACGCCGGTGGGTGGCAGAGCGATTTTTGGATACGAAACTGGCAAAACCACACGAATTTGCCGCCCGCTACCAACACTGCCTTGCGCCCGCTTATCTGGAAATGATGCTGACGTGGAGTCGTCGCAACTTGGGGCTGGAAACGATTGATATCTACTACATCCATAACCCCGAAACGCAGTCGATTGCGCTGAGTCAGGAAACCTTTGAGGCGCGGCTGCTGGATGCCTTTGAGACGCTGGAACTGGCGGTAGAGCGAGGGGACATTGGCAGCTATGGCTTGGCGACGTGGACGGCGTTTCGCGCCCTTCCCAACGACCCCGCCTACCTCTCCCTGACGGCGCTGGTCAGTTTGGCGACACAGGTTGCCGGGCAAAACCATAACCTGCGCTACCTGCAACTGCCTTACAACTTGTTTATGACCGAGGCTTTTGCCTTCGAGAACCAACAGGTGGGCGAGCGTTTCATGAGCGCCATTGACGCCGCCAACGATCTGGGACTGACGGTGGTGTGCAGCGCGTCGCTGATGCAAGGGCGCTTGGCGCTGCCGATGATGCCCGAACTGGTTGACCACCTCCCCGGCTTAGCAACAGACGCACAGCGAGCGATTCAGTTTGTCCGTTCCAGCCCGGGCGTCACAACAGCGTTGATCGGGATGAAATCGGATGTCCATGTGCGGGAAAACCTTGCCCTGACGGAGATTCCACTCGTTGATGGGGAGATTATTCGGGGCTTGTACGGACGAGAGTAGCAGGTAAAAATAATCCACCTGACATGTTCTACAAATGGAATATACTTTGTGCAATAGTTAGCGGCTTGCACGGACTGTACCCATGCTGCGTTATGTGTTGCTCGGCGCGTTGAGCTACCAACCGCTGACGGGCTACCAGTTGAAACAGTTTGTCGATTCTTCGGCAAAACACTTCTGGTATGCCCAAGTCAGCCAAATTTACCGAACCCTTGATGGGTTGGAAAAAGAAGGCTTTCTGCGTTCAGAAATTGAAACGCAAGAGGATCGCCCGGATCGCCGCCTATACCACCTGACGCCTGCCGGACGTGCCGACCTCTTGGCGTGGTTAGCACAGCCCATGACGGAGATTGAGACAGAGAAAGACACACTGCTGGTGCGGTTGTTTTTCTCGGCGCTGATCGACAAAACGACCCTGCTCACCCAACTTCGCCTCCAACGCACACTCCGCCAGCAGCAACTCACCCTCTACCAGACAGAGATTCTTGAACAAATTAGATTAGGCATGGAACGCCGCCCCGACTTGAAACGGGATGCGCTACTCTGGGATGCCGCCCCCTTGCCCTCGGAGAAAGAGGTGGAACTGGTGATCGGGATGCAACCGACCTCGGCGCTCATCCGACGCGGGCATTGTTTGCGGGTGGCGCATGCTGGCGCGGACAAGGATACCTTTGCCCGAATTCCGGCGGTGGGAACACCCCAATGGAAGGTGCGGCGGGCGTCCCAGATTCGGCTGCCGGTTGTCCCACGTTAGCTGCCGCAGATTATGGGATGAGCCAATCGAAATCATCCTGCGTCAGATCGTTTAGCGCATCATCATCGATAACCAGTTGGTCTGGGGTGTGTTCAGCCTGTGGTGGATCAAACGGGCGGGAGGGGTCGAGCCAGTCGTCAAAATCATCCTCCGCTGTGTCGGCTAGGACATCCTCAACTGCCGCTGTGTCGTCGGGTTCAGGCTGAAGCGGATCAGTGGGGTGGGAAGGTGGAACAAGCCAGTCAAGATCATCCTCATCAGCGCTTAACTCCGTTAAGCCATTATCAAGGGCGAATTTATCTAGGGTGTGTTCAGACTGCGGGGGATCAAAGGGACGGGAGGGGTCGAGCCAGTCATCAAAATCATCCTCCATCTCGCCGGCTAGGGCATCCCCAACGGCGAATTCGTTCGGGGTAAGTTCGCCTTGCATTAGATCAAGCGAGAGCGAGTCGAGCGCGAGCCAATCAAACGCATCTCCGGTCATGTCGATGATCGGATCATCGGTTGCTACCTGATCGAGGCGGCGATCTTGTGGGCGCTCTAGCGCGTGGTCAGGCTGTGGTGGCGGCGTGAGTATCCGATTTCCGTGCTTATCAATGTAGAATCGTTCATCGCTATGCTGCGCTAAGCCAAAAATCCCATTTCCGTAGTTACGGAACGACGATCCATAGAAAAGTACCCGATAGACTTGTCCTGAATTGAAGTGTGGCACACGTCCCAACCGCTGGACAATCGTGTCGTAGAGGATTCCGTAGTGGGCTGGATGCCCGATATTCTCCAGTACATTGGTAAGTAAATTTTTCATGGAATCAGGTAACGGGCGAGATGAGCGGCGGTTTTGCCCTCGTGCATCTTCTACATAACGCCTGATGAGTTGATCAACAAGGCGTCGTTCAGCACCACGTTCATCCTCATAATCTGCCGCAATGAGATCGTATTCGTGAAGACCGTGCGAAAGCTGTTGGGAAAGCCTTTCTAAAGCGCGAACCAGAGGGGCATTCTTGGGGGGATCAAAAGCACCCTTTATTCTGCTGTTTATTCTGCTGTGTTCTAACGCTCTGTAGAGTTTGGTTTTTAGTTTCACCTCAATTTGACGGATACGCTCACGGGTGACACCTAGCCTTTCCCCAACTTCTTCTAGGGTGAGCGCGGGATGATCGTTCAATCCAAAGCGCAAGCTGAGGATGCGTTGTGCGCGTTGATCCAGATGTCGCTGGCTAAGGCGTTGAAGTGCCTCCTTCAGCCAAGCGATATCGGCGAGGTCTTCTAAGGAGGCATCAACGATGAGATCAGGCAGAGGAATTTTGTTCCCACCCTGTTTATAGTTCGGAAGGCGGTCTCGCTCAAGGGAGAGGGGGGGGTCAAAGAGGGCGTAAAAAAGCTGGGCGAGTTTTTCGTTCGCTTGCGCCTGTTTTTTTTCGTTGCGGCGTTCCTTCGTCTCCGATTCTGGGTAATCATGATCGACGTTGGATGGTGTATTTTTCTTCTGCCCAAGAATCACCTGAATGTCAGCCATACTGGGGGATCGTCCATAGCGACTGCGAAAGGCAGTGACACTCTGATGGAGGATGCGAAATTTTTCAAAGAGGTGGATAGGAATACGGATTATTCCGTGTTGATCGGCAGTGGCGCGGGCAATCCGTTGGTGTATCCACGTTGCCGCATAGAGTTGAAAGTGAGCGCCAACATATTCTTTGAATGTCTCGGTTGCCCGCCACAACCCCCAAATGCCCTCTTGCACAAGGTCAAGGTAAGGCAGCCCCCGCCCAATGTAGCTGCGGGCGACCTTCACCACATACCGGAGCGTCCCCTCTACAAGGCGTTTTTGTGCCTCATCCGCCTCGACAAGGCGTTCACGGATATAAGCATCTGCCTGATCGTCGGCGGGAGTATCAAGGCGACGCAGGGCGGGCGGCAAGAGGGAGATGAGATAAAAACAACGCCACCCTTGCTCGATAAAGGCGGCTTGCCCCGCGTCGGAAAGATCGGTGTAGCGACCAAAGAGGTGTGACAATGCTGAGGGCGCAGCGTGTGTGGGCGTATTGAAGAAGGGGTCAATGTCGTTCGCCAGTACGCCTAAATCAAGGGAGGGTTGTCCAAACTGGGCGGCGGTTTGATTGATCTGCTGATAAGCGATTTTCGCTTGGTGGAGAACGGCGTTTGAATCGATTGCATCTGTCGGTTTCCGGTTAGATTCATCCGCTCCACGAATGACCATCTTCCATTGGACGCGCCGAATAAGGGGGGCGTAATCTTCACGTCCGCGAATGATGGGAATCGCGGCAAGGTCTTGGAAAAATAGTTTTAATAGATTGGGCATGAGGAGTTGAGGTGTAAAATGATATTTACACCACTATAACATGAAATGGTCGTGATTCGTGCGGCGGTTAGGTCGTTGGGCTGAAACCAACTAACCCTTCGGGGCTTGAAAGGTATCATCCTCTCGGGATGCGGATAGGGCATCCCTACCCTATGCCGAGAGGCAATCAGGTATCTTGCATTTGCAGACGGGCGGCGCTCATGCCGACAACGGCGATCAGGGCGGCGATGATCGCCATGAGAATATAGACCCTCACCCCTGTTCATCCGGCTCAGTGTGGATCGTCACCCGCCGTAGTTCCGGCAGCGAAGCGCGGATGTGAGTCTCCATTTCCTCAGCGATCAAATGTGCCTCTTGGACACTCATCGTCCCCGGTAGTTGGCAGGATACACTGAGCGCATAGCCTGCCATAACCGCCCGCACTTGGGCATCGGCAAAGCGGGCTGTGGGGTAGCGCTCTTGGGCAATCTGAAGGGCGCGATCTCGCAGAATAAGCGCCATCTCGCTTTGCATAATCGATCCGGCGTTCATCTCGGCGGGTTCGATGTGCGTCACCACGCGGACGATAGCGGGCAGATCAGCGCAGACGCGCTCCTCAAGGGCGCTCACTTTCTCATGCGCCTGACGGAGGGTGAGGGTAGGGGGAACTTCGACATGCATTTCAAGGATGCGCCCTTCGGCGCTGAGGATTTCGGTCACTTCGTGAATCGATAATCCCATCGCATCCGCCGCCGCCCGCGCTGCTAAGGCATGATCTTTCCCTTCGGGGCGGTTCGGTGTGAACTGCACTTGCACCTCAATAACACCAGTATTTTCTGCCCGGAGACGGCGCTCAATTTCTTCGGCAAGGGCGTTCGCCCGATCCGCTGTCGTAGAGGGATCAACGCGCACTTCGACATCGGCTTGCACGGCGTCGCCGGGACCACGACTCCGCGCCCGTGTGACACTTGTCACCCCCGGCACAGAAAGCGCCACGCGCTCGATCAGGGCGGGGTCAAGGGCAATCCGATCTGTAAGAATACCGGTGGTTTGTTTGAGGATCACGAACGCTGCCCGCCCAATGAGGACGACAATCAACAAGGCGATCACAGTATCCATCCAAGCGAAGCCAAATGCTGTCATTGCCAAACCGATGATCACCGAGAAGGAAATATAGATATCGACACGGGTCTGCGATGCATCTGCCAAGAGGACGGGCGAACGGAGGCGTTTTCCCTGTCTTGTCTCGTATAGGACAACGGTTAGATTCACCAGAATGGTAATCACCATCACCGCCACATTCAGGATGGACACCTCCACCTTACCCCCATGCAAGAGGCGATCCAGCGCCGAGGTGAGGATTTCCCACGCCGCCACAAGCAGCAGTCCACCAATGGTCAGCGTGGCGAGAGTCTCAAAACGGCGGTGACCGTAGGGATGATCAGCATCGGGCGGACGACCCGCCACCCGCGAGGCGGCAATCCCCACAAGGTTGCTGGCAGCGTCCATCGTGGAATGAAAACCGTCGGCAACCATCGCCAGAGTTCCCGTCAGCACGCCAATGACGATCTTTGCGCCGGCAACCCCCGCATTAGCAATCAAGACCAACCAAAGGGTGCGCTGCACATGACGAAACCGTTCGGCGTCGGGGAGAGAGACGAGCGGCGGCGCACTCATGATAGTTTTAAACCGGGGAGAGGGGCGCTTAGCGTCTTGGCGATGAACTGTGTCCGGTGGTGTTCTGTCGCCCCATAACGGCGCAAGGCGGCAATATGGTCTTTTGTCCCATAGCCGTGATTGCGATCCCACCCATACAGGCTGTGCATCTGATGAAGATCGGTCATGATCCGATCCCGCGTCACCTTTGCCACAATGGACGCGGCGGCAACAGCCGGGATAGATTCATCGGCGCGGATGCGGTTGATGTGTTTTGCTTTCAATGGTGGCGGGAGTTCAAGGCGCAAATTTCCATCGACAAGGTAGTGATCGACGGGGTGAAGGCTTACCCCGACGCGCCCAATAAGACGCTCAAAAGCGGTTCGATTTGCCCACCCAATGCCATGTGCGTTGATCGCCTCCACACTGATTTCGATGACCTCCACACAAAGGGCAGCCTCATAAATCACGGTGTAGAGCGCCTCACGCTGTTTCTGGCTCAATTTTTTGGAATCGCGCAGGATTGCCTTGCGAAACTGTTCGGCAAAGTCATAGCCCACCGGAAAAATCACGGCAGCGGCAAGCAGTGGTCCAGCAAAGGGTCCCCGCCCCGCCTCGTCCAGCCCGCAAATGCGTTCACCTATCAGCATAAGGCACGTTCTCGGTATAATGCGCCCGATCACTATCCCGTCATTTTAACACAGCAACCCTTATGCCCCGACTCGTCCTTGTCCATGATTGGTTGAATCAAGTTGGCGGTGCGGAAGATGTGCTGACCGAATTGGTGAGCATGTACCCCAACGCCCCGGTCTATACAAGCCTGTATGATCGGCAGCGAATGCCCTCTGCATGGCGCGAATGGACGATCAAAACGCTGTGGATGGATCGTCTCCCCGGCATCTATGCCCATCATCAACGGTATTTGCCGCTCTACCCACTGGCGTTTGGCGGCTTACACCTGCACGATTATGAAGTGATCCTCAGCAATAAGAGTGGGTTTTGTCATGGGGTGCGCGGCGGCAAAAATACGGTTCATGTGTGCTACTGTCTTGCCCCCACACGCTATGTCTGGCAGTTTGATGCCTATGTCGAACGGGAGCAGTTGGGGAAGGCGACGCGGGCGCTTTTGCGCCCCATCATCCGCGCCCTACGCCGTTGGGATTACGCGGCGGCGCAGCGGGTGACGCACTTCCTCGCCATTTCGACTGAGATTCAAGAGCGCATCCAGCGCTACTATGGGCGCTCCTCTACGATCCTTTTTCCGCCGGTGGATACGGAACGGTTCGCCAGCGCGAACGCCGAGGGAACGGGCGATTATTTCCTCGTCGTCTCTCGTCTGATTCCCTACAAACGCATCGATCTCGCTGTGGAGGCGTGCAGCCGTTTGGGGGTGCGCTTGTTGGTTGCTGGACGGGGGCGCGATCAGGAACGGTTGGCGGCAATGGCGGGACCAACAGTGGAATTTTTGGGCTATGTGCCGGATGCCGACCTTCCCGCGCTCATGGCGGGCTGCAAGGCGTTCCTCTTTCCCGGTTTGGAAGATTTTGGGATCACCCCTGTGCAGGCAAACGCCGCCGGACGCCCAGTGATCGCCTATCGCGGCGGCGGGACGTTGGATACGGTGATCCCCGGAGAAACGGGGGCGTTTTTCACTGAAACTACGGTTGAATCGCTCATGGGGGCGATTCAGCACTTCATCCCCTCCGCCTATGATTCCGAAACGTGCCGCACCCACGCCCGCCGTTTTGATCGCACTGTTTTTCGGGAGCAGTTGACGGCGTTTATGCGGGAAAAGGCGAATCTCGTTTGATCTGCCACAGAACGGTATACCCCTTAGCGTGACGTTCGGGTGTTTGTCCCCACGACTCTTGCAAAGACGTTTTGTATGGCGTGTACCATATCCTTCAGCAGAAACTGCTCTGCCACCCGCTGCTGCCCCGCTGCGCCCATCTGCGCCCGAAGATCATCGTCTATCAGCAGGCGGATGAGCGCCCCTGCCAAATCATCTACGCGAAGCGGATTTACCGTGAAGCCCGTCTCGCCATCCCCCACGATTTCCGGCACACCGCCAAAACAGGAGCCGACAACGGGCGTCCCCGCTGCCATGCTCTCCAACGCCATCATCCCCGCACTCTCGAAACAAATGGAAGGCATTACCGTGACATCCGCCATGCCGTAGCCGGCGGCTAAATCCGCCCCGCCCAACCATCCGCCCCTTAACAGGTGCGCCTTCAGGGTCGGCGCAACAGCGGGCAGCGGCGCATTGGAGAGGACAAGCAAGGTGACATTCGGGACACGTGCCGCCACAATGTCTAGCGCGGCGAGAAGGGGAGCGACTCCTTTTTCACGGCTTAACCGCCCGCCAAAGAGGATCACACGCCGCCCCCCCAAGCCGAACTGCGCCCGCAGCCCCTCCACCCGTGCCGGGTCGGGGGTGAATGCTGCCGGATCAATCCCGCTGTAAACGACTTCAAAGGGAGGAAACCCATTGACTGCCAACGCGCTGCTCATCGCCTTGCTAACGGCAATTCGCGCTTGCACGTCGCGCTCTAAAATCCGCCGGACACGCCTTGTTCGTAAAGGGTTATAGCGTCCGCGCATTCGCCGCAGATTGTAGAGAGGCGGCAAACGGTACGCCTTTGGGGTTAGCGGGCGTTCGGCGCATACGTCGGGCGTCACAAAATGGGTGAGCTTGCCATAGGCAAAGGGCATCACATCATGGGCGGTAAAGACGACAGGGATACCCATCTCGGCGGCGAGGGTCAACGCTGCATAGGAAAGATGATTGTGGATCACATGGGCATTCAGCACATCGGGCTGAATCTCGTGGAGAAGCTTTCGCAATGGGCGAAGAATCAGGGGATTACGCACCATCCGCCATGCCTGCCAACGTGCGGGGTAAGCCGAATGGAGGTGATAGGTGGGAATTCCCTCTCGTTCAGCCCGAAAAGCCGCCCCTTGTGTCGCCGCGATTACATGAACCGATTCACCTGCATCGCGCAGCCCACCCGCCAGAGTCCACGCCACGCGCTCGCCGCCGCCGGCGTGTTCGGGGGGAATACGATCACTCAGAAGGACAATCTTCATGGCGAGTCCTCTTTGTTGGGCAGTCTTTAGCGTGTGATTGGACTGCCGCTGACGAATTAGGACAAGGCAAAGCCATTGCGCTAGAAAGCCGATTGCAGCATAATCACAGGTGTTTATTGAGATTCACTGAGATGCATTGAGAATCACCAGCGAAACGCATCGATCATGGCACTTTCTCTTGAAAAGCAAGACCATTACCGCGAATTGTACCGCGCCCGCACTCCCGGTTGGCGACCCGCCACCGAACGTTATGAAACGGTTATCCGCGATCATCTCCGTCCGGGGCTGCGCGTTTTGGATGTTGGCTGCGGGCGTGGGGGCGTCTTGGAGCAGCTTGGTGAGCTTGTCGATTATCCAGTGGGGGTTGACCCTGACCTTGCCAGCCTACGGGAACACCGTCTTGCGACATTGCCGCGTGCTGCCGCCCTTAGTGATGCCCTTCCCTTTGCTCCAGAAAGTTTTGATATGATTCTCGCCAGTTGGGTGCTTGAACATCTTGACGATCCCTTGCGCACCTTGAACACCATTCGCCGGACGCTTACCCCCGGCGGCTTGTTCATCTTCCTAACCCCCAATGCCCGCAGCCTTGTAGCGCTCTTGAATCGCCTGTTTCGCCCGTTCCAAACCATCCTCGTTCCACGTCTCTATGGGCGGGCAGAGGCAGACACCTTCCCCGTCCGGTATCGGGCAAACACTAAAAGCGCTCTCCAGCATTGGGCGGGGCGGGCGGGCTTGCAGTGTGAACGTCTTTTCTTCATTGCCGACCCATCCTACCTTGCCTTCACACCGTTTCTCTATCGGGTGAGCCACGCCCTCGCCCAGTTTACCCCACCTGTTCATATCGTCGGCGTGTTCCGGCGGGAGGCAGCCTGAGATGACGACGATTAATACCCCACCGTTGACGGCGCTGCCTCCCCCCATCGAATACACCTATCAAACAGGGCTGACACTCTCCAAATTGGAAGCCATTCGTGCCGACCTCAGCGAACGGCTGACAACGATCACCACCCCCTTTGAGATTGCCACCGAATCAGGACGATTAGCAGGTGTTCTTTACGCACTGGGCGAGGCGGCAGGGGCGCTGGCAGCCGTAGAAACAGCGCTGCGGGCGGCAGAGGCGGCAAAGGAGACGGCGCTTGGTGGTTACCTTGCTTGTGTGGGTGGCGCAGCCGCCTGTTTTCAAGGGCAGTATCAACGGGGGGCAAATTATTTTGAAGAAGCCGAACAAGCCTTCGCCGCCAGCGGAGATAGCATTGGGGAGGCATTTCGCCGCCAAGCCTATGCCCGTGAATATGCCTCCGATCTAAGGCAGTTTTCCAAGACAACTGAATATCTCACCGTTGCTGTACAGGTACTCCGAGGGCGCGTCCCCCAAACGGTGATTATCGAAAATCTGCTCACCCAAGCGGCGTGTATGGTGCATCAGAACGAACTGCGCCGCACACGGGAGATTATTCAACAAGCCGAGGCGCTCATGAACGAGCAAAAAGCACACTGGTTTCGCCCCGAACTTGCTGTCATCAAAGCCGATATTGCTGTTCTAGAGGGAAACACCGAGGATGCCTTGAAACACTGTTACACCGGGTTAGGGGGCATTGGCGATAGCGGCGATTTACGGATGCTCTCGCCGCTTTACCTGTTGTTAGGGATCATCCTTGAGCGCGAGAAGAACCGTGAGAGCGATGTGCAAGATGCGCTAGATAGGGCAATCGCTACGGGGCGTGTCCGGGCGCGGCGGCTGCACCTTGCCCTTGCCCTCCGTCAAATGGGGATGCACATGCGGCGGCTGACGGCACGCAATACCGTTCGGGCAAAAGGGAGCGGCTTTCTGTTTGAGGCAGAACGAATGCTAGGCGAAATTCAGCTAAGTGAGCAGTTCCCCACCGCCCCCGCCGCGCCGCTTCCTCAGATTCTTTGATCATGAACGAAGCGCAAGCCATCATTGAACGGGTGCGGCGTATCGCCCCTACCCTCCAGCGGTTAGAAGTTGCCACCGATAAAACCCATCGGTTGATCGGTGCAGGGCAGCTTTTGCTTGCCCGTCTGACGGATTCCTTCGATCCCTATCTGCGGACGCCATGGCTGCCTATTGGGCGTGGCTCAAACGGCACCCTGATTATTGAACGTCCTACCCATCACCTTTATGCGCCCGGGCAAATCGTCAGCCTGTTGGGTCCGGTTGGCAAAGCGCTGCCCATCGGGGATACCGTGCGGGCGCTGTTGTTGATTGCCTACGAAACAACACCCGCTGCCTTGCTTATGGCGGCAGCGCAGGTCATTGAACGTGGCGGGGCGGTGGCGCTGGCGCTCATCGGGCGGGCGGCAGCCTACCCCGTCGAGGCGCTACCGCCGGAGATCGAAATCATTCGTGCTGCTGATGATGTGCGCTGGACAGAGCGAGATCGGATGATCACCTGGGCAGAACAGATCATTGCCGTTGCCCCACCCGTTTACGATCTCCCCGCCTACACACGCCTTTTTGATCATGTGAAACGTATTCGGATTGAACCCGCAGCAGACTACCTTTATGGCGTTTTTCATCACGCCATGCCGTGTGGGGTGGGGGCGTGCCAAGCCTGTTTGGTCGGTTTGAAGGGCGGGCGCGAGGCGCTGGCATGTGTTGATGGTCCTGCCTTTGATCTGACCGATGTCCGGTTGGAGGGGTGAGAAAACCAATGACAATCAGCATTTCCTCAGGAAAACTAACCCTCGAACTGGCAAGCCCGCTCATTGGTGGGTCAGGGGCGTTCGGGTTTGGGGGAGAATATGCCCACTTGGTCGATCTCGATTTGCTTGGGGCGGTGGTTACCAACCCGATTTCGCTGAATGCCCGCCGTGCGGCGCATGGCACACGGATCATTCCTCTAGATAGTGGTATTCTCGTTCATACTGGACTGCCGAACCCAGGCATTTACAAAGCGCAACGCCAGTATGGGGCGCGGTGGAAAAGCAGCCCCGTTCCCGTGATCGTCCACCTGATTGGAACAACCCCGGACGAGATAGCCGAATGTGCCACGTTCTTAGACCGTCAGGAGGCAGTGGGGGGTATTGAGTTAGGCTTGCCCGACAGCGCTACCCCACAAGAAGTACGTCGCTTGGTAACGGCGGCGCGGACGAAAACACAAGTCCCCATTTTGGTTCAACTCCCACTTGGGGGAGGGATTCAGGTGGCGATTGCGGCGGCAGAGGGTGGCGCAAATGCCCTAGTCGCTGCTGCACCCCCACGCGGAACAGCCCGCGATCCACTCAGTGGGCGCTTTATTGGAGGGCGTCTGTATGGACCCACCGTGAAAGCGCAAACACTGCGGGCAACAGGGCAAATTGCTGCCCAAATGCAGATACCCATCATTGGGGCAGGGGGTATCCACAGCGCTGATGATGCCCGTGATTTTTTGGCAGCGGGGGCGGTGGCAGTCCAAATCGATTCCGTTGTGTGGGTGCGCCCAGCATTGGTGGGTATGATCGCCCGTGCGCTCGGTGGTTTGGAGGCAACCCGTCCCGCCGGAGCGCTCAACGACGAATGGTCAACCGATGAGAGCATAAGCACACCGTCGATGCGTGCCTCCATCTTGCCCTCTGCCCCCTTGCCGCCCGATAGCCAGAGCAAGCCCTCAGCGTGAGTGGAGTTCAATCATTCCACCCACACTTCAACCCGTTCAGCATCATCGTGGTCGTCATATTCAAAGATTTTGCCGGTTTGCCCGCTGCGGATCGCCTCTAGCGCCCGTGTAAAATCGACCTCGCTATCGGTGGGAATGAACCGCGCTCCTAGCTTGATCCCAACATTGACAAGACTCATCGGAACGCTCACATTCACTTTCGTTTTGTTCGTTGCTTTATTCGTGACGCGCACACGCAACCAACGTGGATCGCGCCCTCGATCTTTGTCTTCTGCTTTCTTCGCCCCAACGTTCAAGGCTTGGAGCAGGCGTGATCCTTCATCGGGGCTGATCTTCCCATCACGGATCATATCGAGGATTTTCATCCGTTCTTCAGCGGTGGTCATCATATCTTCCTTCCTGTACAGGCATCTCCCAGCGCATTTGCAGCCATGTTTGGCGGCGCTCAAAGCCAAGATCGTCCAAGAGCGCGGTGGTCACTACGTCATCCGCCGGATGTTCGATGTTAATTGGGGCGCGGTATCCCTCTAGGCGTCGGAGGGCATAGTTCACCAGCGGTGCTTCGTACTGTCCTTGATAGCTAGGATGGACAATCAAAGTCAATTTTGCCGCACCGCCAAAGGATGTTAGGCAAGACAAGGAGGCAGCCACACCGCGCCCCGTTGGTTCACGGATGATCCAGTGTTCCTCACCCTTTCCGGCAAGATAACGCCCCAAGACATTTCCCAACGACGGGCGAAACACCTCTGGGAGGGTTGGTTGTAACCAGCCCATCCCGCCGCGCTCGTTGGGACGGACACGCTCTGCAATGGCATACTCGGCTTGCCAATCCCCGCGCCCGCGAAGGGTAATATCGGGCATCTCCATCAATTTAAGAGGGGGACGAAAGCGATTTGGGCGCTGCCAGCGGATGAATGTCCGTTTGACAGAGAAACCAAGCCGTTCGTAAAGCCTTCGGGCAGCGCCGTTTTCGGCATCCACCTGAAGAATGGCGTAATGCCCTTTCAGTTTGCCGATAAGCTCAAGCGAGGCTTTCATAAGCGTTTCAGCAATTCCCTGCCGGCGATAATCAGGGTGTGTGGCAACATTCGCCACAATATGCCCCTTTCCCATGCTGCGGGGAAGGGCTGCTTTGGAAACAGAGACATTGCCGACCAACACACCACGATCTAGGTAGACAAAGCCTTGTTCCAACCCCCCCGCCATCCGATCTACGCCTGCCAAGAGCCACAGAAGGGGACCGGATTGACTGATCATCCTCATTTCGCGGACGGCAGCACGCCCTGCCTCGTCCATCGTCGCCCCAAAACACAGTTCGATCAACTCTGCCACCGCACCGAGATCGCGCCGCAAATTGACGTGGCGCATCCCGGTGAATTCGCTGCTTTCCCTTCCCTCACCAACGATAGACGCTGCCACAGGCAACACTCCTCCCTACAGCCGTCCCTCCAAGGCGGCAAGGAGGCGTTCGGCTTCTTCCACTGTGATCTGTTTGCTCTCCACCATGCGCAAGATAGCCAAGCGCTCTTGGTCAGAAACGGGCTCCACCGGGCGGCGCGGCGGCGCAGGAGGTGCAGGCGGTGCCGGTGCTGCGGGTGGTACACCAAAGCCAAAGGAGAATCCCCGGCGCTTTGGTTTTTCCTTTTCTCGCTCGGTTCGGCGCTCTGCCCGTTCGCGGATTCGCTCGCCATGCTCACGGAGTCGTTCGCCATGCTCGCGCATCCGATCTGCTTGACGAGACATTGTTTCCTGAACCCGCGCCATCTGCGCTTTGATCTGTTCCGAGATCATCTCCTCCAGATTGTCTGGGATCATCCCTTCAAAGTCAAAATCGAATTCGGGTCCGAAGGAACGCCCTTGCACCAATTGAAACTCCCCGCCGATCTCCTCAATCTGGAAGCCAACGCCGTTTGTCTCAGCGTTGCCAAGCGTGATGGTCATTTGCCCGTTGCTCATGATGACCTTTGCCCCTGGCACTCTCACGCTTTTCTCTGTTTCACTCGGAATGATGAACCGCGCCCGTGTTCCGCCCCGGATTTTTGCTAGAACATCGCTGCCCACCGAACCGACATGGTAGGGGGTCATTTCGTCCAGCGCCATGTCAATAACCAGTTCCGACCCAACCTCACCGATCTGGAGGGGTCCGTTGCTATCGATAATGACACAATCGGAGCCGACAGCGGTGATCTGGAGTGGTCCTTGAATCTCTCGAAAGGTGGCATCGGATCCCACATTTTGAACGTTGACCGGACCCATGATGCGTTTCACTTGGGCATCTGAGCCAATATCTGCCAGTATCAAGGGACCGGCAACATCGCGGATTTTCAAATCCGAGCCGACGGACTCGGTGATGGTGACGGGTCCTGAAATGTCCTGAATAACGGCATCGGAGCCGATACTGCCAATGACCACCGGACCGGCAATATCACGAATCACCGCATCTGAGCCAACAGACTGAATCGTTAGGGGTCCGGCGACATCCGTCACCCGCAGATCGCTGCCAATCTCTTGGATCACAAGCGGTCCGCCAATATTGGAGATAATCGCATCGCCATCAACCTCAAGAACACTTACCGGCGCAGTCATGCCCGTTAAGTGGAGTTCGCCTTCCACCGCCCGAATGGTAAGCTTGACGTGCGGCGGGAGCATGAGCATTACATCGCCTTCGCCGTGAAGGGTGACGGCGCGCTGCTCCTCGTCGCTCTCTATCTGAACATCCTCGCCCACTGCTTTGAGTGTTGACCCGCCATATCCTTGGATGGTCAAATCACCTTCTACGCGCTCAATGATCACTTCCCCATTGGGGTGCAAATCGTGTTCAAAACTATCCTCATGCATGGTGAGGGGTCTCCTCCCTTCCTATACAACCGCAGTTGCGATACCATTCACTATTCGACATAGATGCGGACACGATCTCCATCGTGGTCATCGTCTACTTCAACCAGTGTTACCGAGTCTCCCCCCTCAACCCGCCTCAAGACCTCATCCCAATCCGTGTGGGGGAAATCAGGAAAAAAACGGGCGCCAAAGCGTACCCCCGCCGTGACCATACCCAGTGGCACTTTAATTTTGACCACCTCGTGCGCGTTCTTTTCCACCCGAATACGCAGGTAACGTCTTTTATTGGGTTCGTGTCGTTTTGCTTTTTCGTCGCCACCTGAGGCATGGTGGCGCGGGGCATCTTCGGCGGGTGGGGGCTGGTTCGGGGGGAGTTCATCCATGCCGGTTGTGCTGCTCCCCTGTGCATTTTGGATCAAGCGCGTCGCCTCATCAACGTTGATTTCCCCATTCGCTAAGCGCCCTAAAATGTCTGCTCGGTTCATGATCCGACTTCCTCTCCAAAACGGTATTGGTTATCTGCCTTCTTAGCCACGTAAAAGGGCTAAGGCATCGTCATAGGTGATCTCGCCCTTCTGAAGTTGATCGAGAACGCGCTTGCGTTCTTCCTCGGCGGGGGGAGGGGGTTCTTCCTCACTGACATCATAGCCAAGCGCCCCAATGACTTCCCGCAGCAGTTTGCGAATGGTAGGATACGATTTCCCCAACCGTTCTTCCACCGCTTTGATCTTCCCTTCGCAGACGAGGAAGATTTCAACAAACTCCAATTGTTCAGGGCTAAGCTGTGCCAACCGTCCAGCATAGAAATGCCCTTCAATGGTTGTGTCACACGCCCGGCAATGAAGGCGGGTGATTGCCAACGTCTCCCCACAGACTGGACAAATGCCTAAGACCGGATGCATAAACGCCCTTTCTCTTTCTGCCACCTATCAATTATTTTAAGATTAAAATTGAAAATGTCAATAGATCAATCAATTTGATTTATAAAAAGCACATAAGTATTCCGTGCAATCAAAGAGAGAGTTGCAAACTTACCTTAGGTAGGTGAGTTTGTTCACCCCATATTCATCGAAAGGGGTGTGTGAAGGGGGTGAGGTTGTCAGAGCGCATGTGAAGCCTGCTCGCTGAGATCAAGGGTTCGTCTTTCCCTGTTTTCAGCTCCGTCCTTTAAGGCATGTCTTGGAACGAGATTCTGTTGAGGTTTTTGGTTCAGAATCCCTAACCCCCCTGCCCCCTTTCCCTGTGTACGGGGAAGGGGGCAGGGGGGTTCTTTAGAAATTTCTGTGGTGAGGTATTAGATCATGACCAATCTGGTCTCATTAGAGTCTCACCTCACGTTCACGCCCACCTAAACCACCGCGATTACCCTTAAGATTAGTTCACCAGTAGAGAACATATGAGATTGAGTCCTGTAACCACTGGTGAGCGGCTGTGCGTTAACCTCGGAGGTGCGCGTCACTGTGGTTAGTGCCAGCATTCAGACGAACCGTCCGGTGTGTGTCCCCCCCTTCACACATCAGGCGGTTCGTTTGTTTGGGGGAATTAGCGCGATTTTCCCCTAATATCCTATTGCCACACCCTCACTGGTTGGAGGGCAACCCGCCTTTTTATGATAGATGGACGCGCTGTAGCACGTCCCTACTCGATTCAGACTCGTTCTGCCGCCTTCAAGGTGTTCTCTAGCAATAAGGCAATCGTCATCGGTCCGACGCCCCCCGGCACGGGCGTGATCGCCCCCGCCACAGAAAGTGCTTCCTCATAATCGACATCGCCGGCAATACGCGATCCGCTTTTTCGGGTAGGATCGGGGACGCTGGTTGTCCCCACGTCAATGACTACCGCGCCGGGTTTGATCCAACTGCCCTTGACCATCCCCGGACGCCCCACCGCCGCCACCAAAATATCTGCCGTGCGTGTTACAGTGGGCAGATCGCGGGTGCGGCTGTGGCAGATAGTGACCGTACAATCACGCCCCGTCAGCAGCAGTGCAACGGGCATTCCGACGATGTTTGAGCGCCCTAAAACAACCGCATTCGCCCCGCTGAAGGGAACTCCCGTCACTTCCAAAAGGCGGATCACACCAGCGGGTGTGGCGGGAACAAAGAGCGGCTCACGTCCTTTTTGCGCCAAACGTCCGATGTTCATCGGATGAAAACCATCCACATCTTTTGCCAGCCCTACAGCGGCAAGAACAGCTTCCTCATCAATATGATTAGGGAGTGGTAGTTGGACGAGTATCCCGTGAATGTCGGCGCGTTCGTTCAAGCCGCGCACGGCATCTTCCACTTGGGCTTGGCTGGCATCTTTCGGTAGGTCAATGCCAATGGAATCGATTCCCACCTCGGCACACGCTCGCCGCTTCATACTGACATAGGTGTGCGAGGCAGGGTTATCCCCAACGAGGACGGCGGCAAGACCGGGGCGAATCCCGCGTGCGGCATAGAGCGCATCCGTGCGCGTTTTAATCTGCTCCCGAAGGCGGGCGGCAATGGCTTTTCCGTCAATGATTGTGGCAGGCATGATGCACTATCTATCGTTTATTGCATGCAGTACCCTCACTGGTTGGACTGCAACCAGCCTTCTTCCAAGAAGGACGGGCGTCGTTTGTTTTCCCTTGATCACCACCGCCTGCCCATCGCCAAGTATATCGTGCTAAGCGGGGCTGTCAACCACTGAGGGGGCAATCTCGTTGAGAAAATGCTGTAGGTCGCAAGAAATCAGATTGTACCCTACGTCACCGCAGAGAGTTCGCGCTTCATGTCTTCCAACGCCTCACCCGATTCCCAACGGGGGGCAACCCGCGTAATAATCGCCTTTTGGATGATCCCCGCTTCGTCAACAAGGAACAACCCGCTTTTTTGGACGAGGGAGAGAATCGCCTTATTCAGTGAGAAGGCATCATAGGCATCACCGCTGCTATCGTGAAGAACAATAATCTCCGGGGCGATACTTAGGGAGCGGACAAGGCGCTCCGCCTCCTGACGTGAGCCAGGTCCGATCACGATCAATTGGACACCCAACCCCTGAAAGGCAGCTACGGCTTCGCCCATCTTCCGCACAAACAAGCGGCAGGAAGGGCAGTTGAACGACCGCATAAAAAAGATGAGCAGTTTTTTCTGCCCTTTGAAGGTTGCTAGGGGCAGTTGTTCCCCTGTAATGGTAGAAAGCGTGATTTCTGGAGCGTCAATATTTGGTTGGATCAGATCGCTGATGGTCATAGGACTGCTCTCATTGGTTCGTCTTTTGTTGCCGTCTCTCCCTACGTTTACGCTAACGAGCGCAGCGATGGATGTATGCTCATGGTTTGGTGCAGAACAGCAGATGAAGCGCCTATCTCACAGACGCTCTCTTTTGGGCAATGCTTTCCAATGCCCATTGCGCATGTGGGGGCAAAAGAGGGTTGGGATCGTGGAGCAAGCCTCGTAGGAGAGGGACGGCAGATTCATCGCCCCAGTTGCCCGCCGCCACGCACGCATTACGAAGAAACCGATCCCGCCCGAGGCGGGCAATAGGGGTTTTCCCATACTGCCTGTCAAAGGCACGCGCATCTAACGCCAAAACATCCAGCAAAAGCGGGGCAACGCGCTCTACCGAGGGCGGTTGAAAAAAAGGCTCGTTCGTAGGCTGGGCAAAACGGTTGAAGGGACACACGTCCTGACAGACATCGCAGCCCATGATCCAGTTTCCCATCTGCGGGCGTAAGGCGGGGTCGATCTCGCCCTTATGCTCAATGGTGAGGTAGCTGATGCAGCGGCGGGCATCAAGAACATACGGTTTGGGGAAAGCATCCGTTGGGCAGGCAGTGTGGCAGCGGTTGCATGTGCCGCACAGCGTTTCACGATGGGGCGCATCATAGCGATCCATTGGGGCATCGGTCAGGATCATACCGAGAAAGAAGTAGCTCCCCCGCCGAGGGTGAATCAGCATTGTGTTTTTGCCAATAAAGCCAAGACCCGCCTGCTGAGCGTGACTTCGTTCGAGGATTGCCCCTGTATCGACATAGATTTTGTAATGGTGGGGGGCAATTTGATCGGCTACCCATGCGGCAAGGGACTCAAGGCGAGGGGTGAGTACATCGTGGTAATCAACACCCCACGCATAAGCAGCGATCCGCCCTCGCGAAGGATCAAGCAGAATCGCCTTAGGGATATTGAGAGCGTGATAATCGAACCCGACGACGATGAGCGAGCGAACTTCGGGCAGAATGACGGTTAAATCACGGCGTCGGGCAAGACGATCCGGGCGGCTGAGGTAGCCCTAGGTCCCCTAAAACCCCGCCTCGAACCTGCGATGTTCGGATTTAAGGTGGGGGGTGGGTTGGGCGGGGGTGATACCCACCAGATTAAAGCCTAAGGCGCGGGCATGAGCAGTGATCGCGGCGCTGTCCATGCGGCGTCAGGGGCGGGGGGTATTCGTCGGCGGGAAGGCTAAGCCGCCTACTGAGGTAGGCGCTTGGGGTGGCTGTGTGCTGCGTGCCGCGCCTGTTGGGGTGAGCGTTGGTCCGCCGCCAAGCGCCACCGCCGCCCGCCACTGTGCCTCATTGTCTGGGTAGTAATAGTGCGGTCCATCCCAATAGGTGGGGAAGATGAACCCATATTTGAACAGATAGCCTCGCAGCGGCTCAATGGAGATCATTTGCCGGCGCGTGCCGGGGACATGATCGCGGCGGGTGAGGTAGAGATCAACGGCGCGTCCACTGGCGTGCTGACTCCAGCGATCATCGCCGCGATAGGCGGAGGCAAAAAAGACAACCAAACCCTGATCGGTGAGGTAGGTTTGCACCTCTGGATCATCTAGGAAGGCGGTGAGGGGGGCGATGAGGTCGGGGTGAATCCCTTCCCATTTGCCATAATAGGCATCCATCACGGCGAAATCGCCTGGCGGACGCCACAGGGTGTCCAACGTTGGCACGAACCCCCGCGCATAGTAGGTATAACCAACGTGATTGCGATCAATGCAGACATACTGCATCACCGGACAATCCAACGTCCAGCCCGCCCGCGTTCCGCTTTGGAACGCCCCCCCCTTATCTTTGGGAAGGGAATACGGGCATTGGCAGACAAGTCCCTCCCCGCCACATTCGGCGCTATGCCTGCACCACTGCCCCAATGTGGGGGTGGCAAAGGGCGTTTTGCCGTCTTGGGCAGTGGCACGTACTGGCGCAAGGATCATCATAAGCGCGGCAAGAACGAGCAGTGCGCCGCTGCTGGCAATCAGAATAGGCGAAAAGGGCAATCGATGGGGCATAGAGATACAATCCAACCTCGTAGCAATATTATGTACAATGCCATGTTCTCAGGGGGTTGTCAACACGAGTTTGGTGCTGTTTTTGAATTTGCGTAGGGTTTGGTTGATCCTACTGTTGTGGGATTCGCGTCGGGGTTGTGGCGCGTCTCAGCGCACAGAGCGAGGCGGACAATGCCAGCCCTAAACTAAGCGCGGCATCGGCACGGACGCCCCACCACAGGGGAACAACGTCCCCTCGGAACATCTCTAGTCCGGTTAAACCGAAGGCGATGAGGGCAAGGGGTATCCACACCCGCAGCCCCCGCCCCACCTTTAGCAGCCGTAACCCGCCGTAGAGCGCCCCCCCGCTTAGGGTCAGGGCAATGCCCATCGCCGGAATATTCAAACGGGGGGCGATGATCCCGAACACATCGGGGGTTTCTGCGGTGAAGAACGATGGCAGATCAGCAAGGGAGCGCACCTCCATACCGTAGGCACAAAAGCCGGAAAGACACCCCGCCCAACCGATCAGAATGATGAGCAAAAAGACGGGCATCAGGGGTTCAAGCAAGGCAGATAAATCGATGCGCCGCCGCCCCGCCCAAAACGCCCCAACGAAAAATGCCGCCACCAGCGCCATATGCCAATCGATTCCATCGAGAGCAAGGCGTTCCCCTGGGTGTGACTCAAAATAATTCCAATTGAGCAGCACATGCCCGACACGCCCCCCGACCACCCCGCCGATGATCATCCAAGCCAACGCATCAAGGCGCGTAAAGGGAGGCATTGCTATACCTAAATCTCCAATCCTATCGCCGCAACCGGCATGTTAACCAATGATTCTATCGAAAAAAACAGTGATTCTAAACGAGAATGAAACTGTTTATGATCCTGTCTCGCACAGATCGGCGTGTTATAATCCCGCCCAATTCTGTCCCAAAGAGACTCAAAAAAACAAGCCGCTCACCAAGCGAAGGGGGGCAAATTTCGCCCATGACCGTGAAACCCGCCACCACCGGAGGGCGCCCCAGCCCATACAAAACTGCTATCCTCACGGATCGGCGGACAGCGCTGCGTCTGTTTGTCGTCATCGGAGCGATTGTGATCCTGATGGGCTTGATCGGGGTGATCACCATCGCTCCGGCACAAACGATCACCCAGACCATCCAAAGTCAATATTCCGAACAGCAGCGCCTTTTGGCAGGCTCACTCGCCCGGAGTTTGGAAAATTACTTCAACGGCTTGGCGAACGAACTGATCAACCTTTCGACGCGCCCGGCAGTGCAATCCATGACAGGGTTGCGAGCAGAGGCGCAGCGTATTGTGAACGAGGTGGGCGAGCGCAACAAAGGGGCGCTCAAAGCAATCGTCCGCATGGACTCCAATGGTGTTCCGCGTTACGCCTACCCCGAAGCGTACAGCCTTTTGGTGGAAGCAGATCGCCCCCTGCCCTGGACAATCACCCCCGCCGACGCCGAAAAATTCATTGAGGGGCGGGGCGTGCAGTTCGCCCGCCGTTCGATTGGCATTGACGGGGCAACCTATCTATTGGTCATGCCCATTGTGGCGGGCTTGAATCGCACCGAACTGATCGCTTTTGAGCTTGATCTTGATACTTACCTGAACACGAACATTGGATCGGCAGACATTGGGACATCGGGGCAGATTTGGATTTTTGACCGCTTTGGGGCGCTCATCTACGACTTCCGCGATCTGCCCGCCTTCACGGGTGGGACAGCGCAGTTCCTCAGCGTGACGGATGCCACGTTGATCCGCGAATTTCCGACGGAAGATCGGCTCTCCATCATTGTTCCCGTGTATACCGCCTTCACTGAAGATCGCAGCGGTGTTGCCTCGCTTGTCCTCATCCTCAGCCGGACGTTGACCGAAGCTAACCTTGTCGTTCAAGACTCGTTGAACTCGTTGTTCTTGTTCAGCCTCGGCGTGATTACCTTTGTCGTTTTGTTCGGCGTCCTTGTGGGGATATACCTCCTGCGTGAATCTGCCCGCCGCCGCCGAGAGGAAGCCCGCCGTTCGACGGCAAACACATTGCTTGACCTCTCCCGTTCGATGAATTCGAGTCTTGAATTGAACACCGTTTTGGGTCATATTTTGGAAAACCTTGAAACGGTTTTACCCCACGACAACGCCTCCATTCTGCTTTTGAATGAAAACAAAGAGAGCGTCCAGATCGTCGCTGAAACGGGTGTCGATATGATCGATAACCAGCGCCAAAACCTCACGCTGAAGGAAATTGGGGCGGGGAAACTCGTCCTCGATTCCTCGCAGCCAGTGATTATCAACGATACGCTCCATGATTCCCGCTGGACACCGCTGCCAGGCAGCCCAATCAAGGCATGGCTCGGCGTGCCGTTAAAAGTCCGCGATGAGATGGTGGGTGTCCTGAACATCAACAGCCAAGAGATAGATCGGTTCACCCGTGATGATCAGGGCGTTGCCCAAGCCTTTGCCGACCAAGCCGGGGTTGCCATTCAGAACGCCCGCGCTCATGAACTTCAATTGCGGGCATACCAGCAAGAATTAGAAACCGCCCGCGCCATTCAAAATAGCTTGTTGCCACAAGATCGCCCCCCGATTGACGATATCCAATGGGCGGTGCGTTCGATTCCGGCGCGGCAGGTGAGCGGTGACTACTACCAGTATTTCATCCTCCCCGATGGGCGCTTCTCATTGGCGGTGGGCGATGTCAGTGGGAAAGGCATTCCGGCGGCGCTGCTCATGGCGGTCATTATGACAACGCTGCGCGATGAAATTTTGCGAAATTCCTCCCCTGCCGACCTGATGAGCGAGTTAAACACCCGCCTTCTGCCCCGTTTTAAGCAAAACAGGATGAACAGTGCCCTGATCCTGTCCATCTATGATCCCTACACCCAACTCATTGAGATCGCCAGCGGCGGGATGCTCTCCCCCTATGTGCGGAGTGCGGGCAGTTGGGCAGAGATCGAAGTGAGCGGCTACCCCTTAGGGGCAGCATCGACGGCATCGTATAGTCCAAAGGTGGTCAAACTTTCCCCCGGCGCGATGATTATCTACCTGACCGACGGCGTGATCGAAGCGCAAAACCGCCAGCGCCAAATCTTTGGCTACGATAAATTCGAGCGGTTGTTGAACGATTTGCCCCTTTCAGCAACGGCGGATGATGTGGCGGACGCCATACTCAAAGCAGTGCGCGAACACCTTGACGGGCTGGACGCGCAAGACGACATAACAATTGTGATTATGAAGGCACTCGAAATTCAAGGGGAGAAAGTCTTGCCATGACACGCCATACACACTCTAAACCGATTCGGACGCTGGCTGTTATTTTGGTAACAGTCTGCGCCGTTATGTTGAGCGCTTGCCAGCCCTCCGCCCAACCAACGGCACAGCCGACAGTCACCCCCCGCAGTGATTACAAACTTGGCTTGGTAACAAACGAAGGGGGGACGATCAATGATGGGACGTTCAACGAACTCGCGCATAAGGGTGCCGCACTGGTCAGCCGCGATTTCGGGATTGATTTTGCTTACCGCCAAAGCCAAGAGGCGAAAGATTATGCCACCTTCATTGAGGCAATGATTGCCGAAGGGCGTAATATCATCATCACCGTTGGCTACCAAATGACAGAGGCGACTCTTGCTGCTGCCGAGGCAAACCCGAAGGTCTTTTTCATTGGGGTTGATTACACCACCGACAAAGACCTAAAAAACTTCATTGGGCTGCAATTTCGCGAAGATCAGGGTGGCTTTCTTGCCGGCGCGCTGGCGGGCATGATGACAACATCGAACGTGGTAGGCGTTGTTGGCGGGATTCAGATTCCGCCGGTAGAACGCTTTGTAAACGGCTTTACGAATGGCGCGAAATACGTCAACCCAGCGGTAAAAGTGCTTTCCGTCTACACGACCAGTTTTGCTGACGTGAAACAAGGGCAAGATGAGGCGGATAAGATGACGAAAGAGGGCGCGGACGTTCTCTTTGGGGCGGGCGGGCTGACGGGTTCGACGGCGATTGTGCGGGCAGCGGCAAGCGGCGCCTATGTGATCGGCGTTGATCAGGATGAATATCGCACCACCTTTGGCGGCGGGAAACTCTCTAACGCCGATAAAATCCTGACCAGTGCCTCAAAGGGTGTTGATACGGGCGTTTACGCAGCGGTGGAGAGCATCCTCAAAGGGACGATGACGCCCGGGACGGTACTGCTTTCGGCGGCAAACTGCGGGATCACCTACGCGCCCTTCCATAACACCGAGGCAGCCGTTCCCGCAGAGGTAAAAACCCGTTTGGAGAACATTTGGCGGGCATTAGCCGGAGGGACATTGGAAACAGGGGCGAATGACGCCGCGGCAAAAGCGCCGGAACCGTTGGCGGCGGGTGCTCAACCAGAGGTGAAAGCCGACGCCCCTGCTATGTCAAGCTGTGTGAAGAACTGATAGGCGTCTTTTCCCTGACCAATGCATGTTGGGAAAACCCCTTATAAGATGGGGGATTGATATTAGAACACGTCTGCAATGTTCAGAAAATGTGTCTGATGATATAGTGTGCATAGGAATGCCACAGAGGAGTGGGCGGCGTTATGGGACAATCGATCTATGAACCCGTGAATGGCAAAGTGGAGATTTTCCTGCCAAGTACGCTTGGCTATGAAAAAGTGGCGCGAAACGCCGCCGCCGCTGTTGCCGAGGAAATGGGCTTTAGTGAAGACCGCATCGAAGACCTTAAAACGGCTGTCGCTGAGGTGTGCATGAATGCCATTGAACATGGCAATAAAGAGGACAAAACAACCTCTGTCACCGTCCTTTTGGAGGCGGGTCCAAACCAACTTGAGGTTAGCGTCAAAGATGAAGGGCTAACACCCATGCCCGCCGAGTTCCCCAAACCCGGGCGTCCAGGTGAAGACAATCGCGGGTGGGGGATGTTCTTCATTCAGCAATTGATGGATAAGGTTGAAGTGTCGCGCTTGCCGGTAGGCGGCAATCAAGTACGAATGGTCATTTACCTTGAGCCTGAGGGTGGCGAGGGCGGTGAAGGCGACGGCAAAAGCGACACAAAGAAGGAGTAGCGCGAATGACTGGAGAAGTTGGGCTACGTCACGAAGAAAATACGGGCTTTATGGATTTTCCGCGGGATGTCACTGCGCAAACCCGTGAAGCCGCCTACGAAACCTACAACAAGCTCGCTTTTGCTAAAGTAAAGGCGCTTGGGCTGAACTTCGCCGGGACAGATTACCTTAACAGCGCGGGGATCGGCTTGATCATCAGTTTGGTGGAGGATGCCGTTGAAGCCGGGCGGGTGGTCTATGCCTATGGACTGAACTCGCACAACCGGAAATTATTCCGTATGGTTGGATTGACAGAGCGCCTGATTCTTGTCGCGGATGAAAACGAAGCCCGCGAAAAAGCAAAGGAGCGCACTGCCGGGCAAACCTCACCATAGCGCTTACCACAGCCGTTCGAGGACACGAGGCACAAGAGAACTCATGGCTCATATCTTGATTATTGAAGACACGGAAGAACTCCGCGAGATGATGACGACGCTTGTCCAACGGATGGGGCATGAGGTAAGTGTCGCCCAGGATGGGTTGGAAGGGGTCCGAGCGGCAAAGACAAGCCGTCCCGATTTGATCATCCTTGACCTGATGATGCCCGTTGCCTCTGGTGATTTAACGCTTGGCTACCTTCGCAGCACCGACACCTTTAAACATGTTCCGGTGATCGTTGTCTCTGCCCACCCTAGCGCAAAGGCAATTGCCGACAAATTGCAAGCCCATTGCATCGAGAAGCCCTTCGGTTTTCCCGAGCTAAAAGCGCTGATTGATCGTTTACTATCCGAATCGGAAGAAATGAAGCCAAAAGACCAATGACAGCACCTACCAATGAATTAATCACCGGCGCAGAGAATGTCCTTTGGGACTTAAGCGACCTCTACGCCGGCATTGAGGACCCGCTCATCAGCCGTGACCTTGAGAGCGCCGAAAAAGACGCCGAGGCGTTTGCCGCTCAATACCGAGGGAAAATTGCCTCGCTTTCAGCCGCAGAGCTTGCCGAGGCAATGGCAGCATTGGCGAAAATTGAAGAACGCAGTGATCGGGTTGGGTCGTTTGCCCAATTGATCTGGTCAACGGATGTCAGCAATGCCACTTACGGGGCGCTTGTCCAACGCAGCCGCGAGGCGGAGTCGCGCATTTCGCAAATCCTGCTCTTTTTCAGTTTGGAATGGAAGGCAATCCCCGACGAAACGCGGGTTGACCTGAATGATCCCCGTCTTGCTCTGTACCACCACGCCCTTGCCAAACTGCTTGTTTACCGCCCCCATACCCTGAGTGAGCCGGAAGAAAAAATCCTCACTGAAAAAGCCGTTACCGGACGCGATGCGTGGGTGCGCTTTTTTGGTGAGACGGTTGACCCTGTGGAATACAATTTTGAGGGGCAGAACGTTCCGCAGTCGGTGGTGCTGCGGGGGCTGTACAACCCAGAGCGGGCATATCGCCAGCGGGCAGCCGATTCCGTGACGGCGGGCTTAAAGACAATCCTTCGTCCGGTCACCTACATCATGAACACGCTGCTCCAAGAGAAATCGTCCACAGACCGCCTGCGCAGTTTCCCCACATGGATCAGCAGCCGCAACCTGAGCAACGAAGCGCCGGATGGGGCGGTAGAGGCGCTGATCAGCGCGGTGACTTCGCGCTATGACATCGTGGCGCGGTATTACACTCTGAAGAAAAAGCTGCTTGGCTACGACGAATTGTTTGATTATGATCGCTACGCGCCGCTGCCCGGATCGGGATCGACCTACACCTGGGAGGGAGCGCGGGAACTGATTCTGAATGCTTTTGGGACGTTTCACCCCCAAATGGCAACCATCGCCAGCGAATTCTTTGACCATCGCTGGATTCATGCGCCAATCAAGCCGGGCAAGCGCGGTGGGGCGTATGCCGCGCCGACCATTGCCAGCCATCACCCCTACATTTTCGTCAATTTCGCTGGCATGAGCCGTGATGTGGCGACCCTAGCGCACGAGTTGGGGCATGGCATTCATATGTACCTCTCGCGTCCACGCGGTCACTTTGGGGCGCATACTCCGCTGACGACGGCGGAAATGGCGTCTGTTTTTGCCGAGATGGTGGTCTTTAGCGATCTGCTCCAACGGGAGACAGACCCCCGCGCCCGCTTGGGAATGCTTGCCGGAAAAATCGAAGATTCCTTTGCCACTGTCTTTCGGCAAATCGCCATGAACCGCTTTGAAGACCGCATCCATACCGAACGACGGACAAAAGGCGAACTGACGACGGCACAAATCAGCGCCGCATGGATGGACACCCAGAAGGCGATGTTTCAGGGCAGTGTGACGCTTCGCGAGGATTACAGCGCATGGTGGGCATATGTTGGGCATTTCATCCACACACCCGGATATGTCTATGCCTATGCCTTTGGGGAACTGCTCGTCTTGGCGCTGTTCAATAAGTACAAGTCTGAGGGGAGCAGCTTTGCCCCGAAATACCTTGAAGTTTTGGCGGCGGGCGGGTCGGATGCGCCAGAGCGCATTTTGGCGAAGGTCGGCGTTGATCTGAACGATCCGGCATTTTGGGCAGAGGGCGTCAAGGCGCTCGATGATCTGGTGAGCGAGGCGGAACGTCTGGCGAACGCCTAACTCAACAACCTCATTTGTTCTCCCCTCATGCTCCCTCGGTGACACCAGCCGAGGGAGTATTTTTCCATCCAACAATCCGCCATGAAGCCCCTAACGCTCAGCTAGGTTGTGTTGACAATTCTCTTAGGCTGCCCTCTTTGCGGACACGCCTTTCAGCCCCGCCCCTTCACTGGTTTTACAGTGTCAACACACTCTCGGCGGTCTAAACGCGCACATTGTTTTCTACCCACCCCGCCTCGCGCCATTCGCCCGCCCCTTGCAGCAGCCACGCCATGACGGGCAGCCCCACTGCCGCGCAGCGCCGATAGACATTTGCCAACTTCGTCCCGTTGTTCACAATGCCATCGGCGGGACCGCCCTCCGTGATAATGATTGAACGTCCTTGCGCCATCTGCCGCCAACGATCTGGCTTCAGGTCAATATCGTTGCCATCGCCCACGAAATAGGCGTGAACACCCACCCAGTCACTTGCGCCAATGGCTTCCACGCAGCCCGCCGCAAAGCGAAACTCATCCATCCGTAGGTTTTGCACATCGCCGCCAGGGGAGAGCGCCGGAAAGCCGATTTTCACATTAGGGAGTTCGGCGCGGTATGCCTGAAGCACCTGCATATACCAACGGCTGAACGTCGTCCCATCTTGCCATGCCGTTTTCCAGCCCTCGCGGGTGACGTTCGGCTCGTTATGGACGGCAACAACCAACGGCGACCCGCCAAGCGCCGCCTGATATTCCTTCAAGATCGGCAAAGTCCGCGTCACAAAATCCTGCGGGTTGCCCGTCACCGCCCCGTGATGAGCCGCACGGATGATGAAATGCTTGATTCCGGCATCGCGGAAGCGGGGGATGGCGAACTGCGCTTGCCCCCCTTCATAGGCGGCGATCAAGACGGATTCCGGTTTGTTGTGGCGGATCAGATCGATCTCTTGATCGGTGGGCGACCACCCTCCCGCGCTGGCATGGACGCCACGCGGGGCAACCGTCACGGTGAAGGCGGCAGCGGGCGGCGTGACCGGTGGGGTGACTGGCACTTGCGGCGGGGTGGGCTGCTGCGGCGGAAGCGGTGAAATTACAATCGGACTCGGTGTCGTGTTGGAGGGCGCAGAGGGGAGTATCTCGGTGAATGCCTCAGCGATCCAACCGCCGCTGGTCAATTCCCGCCACATAAAGCCCTCGGCGTTCAGCCGTGCGCCCGCCCGCACCTCGATGATTGTGCGGAAGGGCAAACTGTGGAGGATTTTTCCGCCCAGGCTTGGGCGGGCGCGGACATTCAAGCCAGAGGCACTGATGATCCGCAAAAATTCAGGCAAGATGCCTGTTCCAGCGGGCGTGCCGATGGGTGTCCCATCGGTGGGTTCAAAGGAAACCGTCTCGTTGAACCAATCCGTTGGGTTGATGTACTCCATCAGCAGGCGGGCTTTGTTCTTGTTGGGCCAATCAAGGGCATTGTTCGTCCGCATAACGTCGAAATGGAGATGCGGTGCGGTGGAACGTCCCGTGTTGCCCAGCGTGCCGATCACATCCCCTGCCCGTACCTGCTGCCCCTTGCTGACGCGAATCTCAGCGAGATGCCCATAGCGGCTGAATAAATTCGTCTTATGCTGAATCAAAATTAAGTTTCCAAAGCCGTTGTTGCCAGCAAACTCTGCCCATTTGACAACACCATCTTCAACGGCATGGATCGGTTCGCCACCCTGCCGCGATTTGGCAAGGTCATGTCCGGTATGCCATGCGCCAAACTGCTGGAAATAACTTTCATCGACATATTGGGTGGTGATAAACCACCCCGTGCCGGGGTAACCGGCTTTTCCGGTCACAGGGGAGACTTTTGCCATAGCCCACGCTCCATCTCTGAACACACGAGGAATCAAACCAAACACAAACTGCGTTCATCCTACACCCGTTTTCGATTCGATGCTGTGCGGTTGGGCTACGGGTTGCCTATGAGGGATAGAGTGCCTATGGGCATAGGGCGGGCGACCACATCGACAGGTCGCCCCTATGAAGATAGAGAGGGGTTACTTGATGGCGATCAGTTCGACCTCAAAGATCAAGGTGGCGTTGGGGGGAATTACCCCGCCCGCACCCCGCGCCCCGTAGCCAAGCGCCGCCGGAATGGTCAGTTGGCGCTTTCCCCCCACTTTCATCGACATAACGCCTTCATCCCATCCCTTGATCACCTGCCCAACGCCAATACGGAAGGAAAAAGGCTCCTTGCGATCTTTGGAGCTATCAAATTTGGTGCCGTTTTCCAGCGTTCCGGTGTAGTGAACAACGATGGTCTGCCCCGATTGCGGCATTGCCCCCGTCCCTTCAACGAGATCGACATAGCGCAAGCCAGAGACAGTCGTGATTGTTTTTTGCTCAGACAAGGGAGAATTCTCCTTAGGATATTCACCGTGCGGGGTACTCACGACGGTGATCGGGTTAGCCCGAACAATTGTCGCCAACTTAGGGCGGCGGCGCAATAGGGTTATATCACACCCCTTTAAGGCACAATGCGATATAGGCGATACCCTTCTGCCCATATCACAATTTGCAAAAATGGCGGGATGTCCTCCCCCCGCCACAAAGCAACCAATGGCACAGTATGGGCGGGATCGATCAGGACATGAGTCACCCCATAACGTGCGGCAATTTCCGCGATCCGCTCTGGTGGCGCGTTGGGAATAACCACTGCCGAAATGCCGCGAAAGTAGTAGAGGGCGGCGGGATCGTTAAGCATGACCACTGCTCCCGGCGGCACATCCAGCCAGCCATAGGCGCTCTCCCCGCCCCATGCGGCTGCTTTGCCCGCCGCCGTTGTATAGCTGAGGTACGCCAGCCAAACGAGCGCCGCCCCACTGAAAACCGCCTGTGCCTGCCGCACGCGCCAGCGCCGCCACTTTGCCAGCCGAGCAATCACCCCCTCCAAGCCAATGACGCCGAGCGCCGCCCAAAAGGGGACGAGCGCCGCCGCTGAGTGAAACAGTCCGCCGCGCATCCCCGAAAAAGGAAAGACGAGCGTCATCAGAAGGTGGAGGGCGGGCATGTAGAGCAGAAATCCGGCGAGGAGCGGATCACGCCGCTGCCGCCATAAGCCGATCACCATGAGCGGTGCAATGAGGATTCCCCCCTCAACGGCGAGGAACGTCTGCGCGTTCAGCGCTAACGCCTCGCCCCGCCCGCGAAGGATCGCCCCTAGACCTTGTGCGAAAAAGGCGCTTGCCTCAATGCGCGGCGGGTAGTTGAACAGATCGTCATACGTCCGCGCAAAGGCGAGATCAAGCCCACCAGCGGGAAGAATTGTCCCGGAGATGCTCAGATTGCGGGCAAACCAGGGCGTCATAATCAGAAGGTAGGAAGCAACGCCGATTATTGCCCCGCGCCATGCCCGCCCCGTCCGCCAACGTCCCCAAAGTGCGGCAATGACAAGCGCCGCCACAACGAATAGCCCATCGTTACGGGTGAGGTGTGCTAAGCCGCAGCAGACGCCCGCCCCCGCCCACGCCAGCGTTTTTTCGTGCGCCCGCCCGATCCCGCAGCCAATGAGCGCCAGCGCCGCAAAAACAGCAAAGGGAGCGAAGGTGGCGGTGGTGAACCAATAGGGAAGAAAATAGCCGCTAAGGAGTGTAACCAGCCCGCTGAGCCACCCAGTGCGGCGCGTCCCTCCCAAACGCCCGCCAAGCCACGCGCCAATGAGGGCAAGGGCGATATAGAGCGCCACAAAACCGACCTGCGCCGCTTTGAAGCCAATCCCAAAGATCGCCATCCCCACCGCCGCCACAAACGAAGGCATCGGCAGCCAATAGAGGTGGCTTGGGGCGGGGAGCGTCGTTGGATTGCCCAAGTATGTCCAAAGAACGGCGTCGGTCAGCCCTTGCCCGCCAACGAGCCGCGCCGCCGCATTGTAGTAATAATAGGCATCGGTGTAGCCCGGATTGTGCAAGGGCGCGGCGGCAGCCACCCCGATGATGAGGGCAAGGGCAGCCAGAATCAGGTAATCGCGCCGGATAAGGTGGGGGGCGTTAGGTGTGGTCATGGTGTGGGCGCTCACGGCGACTCCTGACGTAGAATCCCGAACAAAACAACGGCGAAGGCGATCAGGACACCTGTCCGCGCCAAAATCGCCATGCCAAAGAGAGGGCGGTAGGCGGCGCTGATCATTCCCTCAGCGTCCGCGCCGATGATGAAGATCAGCGGGTATTCGGCAAAACTAAAGAGGGTCAGGGCAAGGGCGAGGATCACCCCGCTGCGGGTGGGAATGGTCAGTAGGATGAGTGGAATCACGAGCGCCTGCCATTGGGTACTCCACCCTGCCGACCACAGGTAGAGAAGCGTCACCGTGATGGCGACGAAGGCAACCAGTCCGCGCTCATTGCGCCGCTGTGAGAAGGCATAAACGGCAGCGCCAATCCCGCCAAAGAATACCAACCGAAATAATGGTGGGATGCGCGGCGGGCTACCGCGTCCATCCTGAATGGCGGCGGGATCACGGCGATCACCGTTGAATGTCCCGCTCATGAAATTCCCATCGATCAACGCCCACACGGTTTGGAAAGAGGGTTTGACAAACTGTGCGGTGAGCGAAGGGACACCATAGATTGGGGCAAAGACTAAGATCGCCCCTAAGCCAAACCCCGTCAGGCTGAGGGCAATTCCCGTTGTGCGGAGTGCCAAGCGCGGGGGGCAAACGCGCCACACCGCCACCAACGCCGCCAATGGGACAAGTTTTGTCAGCGCTCCAAGCGCGATCAGGATGCCCGCTGGCGCATCCCGCTTGGCGATCAGAAGGCGCAGCGAGCCAAGCAAGAAAAACGTCACCACCCCCTCGAAATTCCAAAAACCGAGGATTAGCGGGGCAGGCATGAGGGCGTATGTCCAGGCAAGAGTATCCCCCACCGGAATGCCATAAAGCGCCTTCCCAATCCCCCGCACAAGGAGGATATTTCCTACATCAAAGGCGATCAAGACAAGAGCTAACAGATTCGCATACGAACTAAACCGCCGATCGGAGAGCGCATAAATACCCCCAGATATGAGGGGAATGAGGGGGGGGTATTCGTACCAATAATCGTGATAAGGTAAGAGTCCTTGTTGGGTGTTTTCAGCAATCCCAAAATGGTAGGCAAAATCGCCGTTGACAGTGATCCCCCGCTCAAGAACGCCCCTTGGCGTTTGGACAAACTGCGGTGGATGGGCAATGAGAAGCGTCACCCGCAGGGCAACAACGAGATAAAGCAAGGTGCGTAGATCAGGCATGGGGGGGAAACCTGAAGTGAAGGCGCGGGGGCGCAGGGTGTGTCATACTTACCAGTATAGCATGAGGGTTACAGGCGTGAACGAAGCTATTGAGAAGGCAGTGAGTTTCGTGATAGGAGCGGCGCACAGGAATCCATGATCCGGTTTATCCATATCACCGATACGCATGTGAGAGGGGCAGCGGGGTTTGAACTCTATGGGCGAAACGCTTTCGCTTACCTCGAAACCCTTGTCGATCATCTAAACAGACACACGTTTCCGATTGATTTCGTCCTCCATACCGGGGATGTCGTTGATGATCGCAGCGAGGCGGCTTACCATCTAGCGAAAACAGCCCTCTCCAAACTGCGTTACCCAATTTACTACGTGGCGGGCAACCATGATGACCCCGCAGCGCTACGCCGTGTGCTGCTGAATAACTCATCAGAGAACGATCTCGGCGGGCGGTTCGATTACAGCTTCAGTTTAAAGGGAATCACCTTTGCCGTCTTTGATTCACGCGGGGAACGCGACCCCGCTGGTTGGCTAAGTGAGGAGCAGTTGGCGGCATTGCGCACCCTTTGCACGGCGGATGGCCCGCCGCTGGTTATTGTCCTCCACCATCCGCCGCTGCCACTTGATTCGCAGTGGATCGATCATGGTGCGGCACTGGCGCTGATGCTGGTGGAAAACCACGCAGCGTTTCGGGCGGCAATCGCCCCGGCGCGGGGACGGCTGCGCGGGGTATTTTTTGGTCATATTCACCGCGCATATCAGGCATATCACGAGGGGATTCTCTACGCCAGTGCCGCCTCTGCCCTCGCCCAGTTGGAAAGCTACCCGGAACAGCCCTACCCCAACACCGCACCGGATGAGCCAGCGGGATATAGTATTGTTACGATGACGGGAGAGACAACCATCCTTCGTCATATTTTTTTGCGCCTCCCTTCATAGGGACTGTGTTCACTGGCGATCATACGCCATCTCAAAAAGGAATGCCGCACTATGTTCGAGCAGTATGTCCAGCAATTGAACCACCCAAACGCTGATAAGCGCCGAGAAGCGATTTTGTGGTTGGGAAAAAGCGGCGATCCCCGCGCTCTAAAACCGCTTGCCACCGCCTACAAAACAGACCCCGTGAACGATCTCCGCGAACTGGCGTTGAAGGCGGGGCGTTACATCCAGAAGGTGAACCAAGAGCGTGGCAGCGCGGCGCTCCCTCCCAGTGATCCGCCCACACCAAGCGCCGACAGCGAGTCTCACCTTCCCGATATTTTGAAGGCGTACACGCAGCCAGCGATGGGTGGAAGTTACGGGGAAACGCCGCCGCCACCTGTGTCAACGACACATACCAATACTAATGAAGGCAACTCGAACCTGCCTGACATCTTACGGGCGTACACCAAGCCACAGGGATCATCAGGATCGGCGGGGATGGCGCTTGCCGCCCCTAGTGGTGAAGGGCAACGCGAGCGAGCCACAGGTGGGGCGGGTGGTGGAAGCGGCGGCGGGGCAAAGGCGATCCCGGAGATTGATCTCTCGAATGCCAAAGCGGTGAACAGCGCACGGGTGAATCAGGCGAAAAGTCGCCTAAATTCTGCCTTTACCCATATGACACAGGGCAAAAAAGATGAAGCTGTTCTTGAGCTTGCCCGTGCGCTTATGATAAACCCTGGTCTAGTCGATGATCCTGGGGCGCAGGGCTTGGCAACTTCGCTCAGCGGGATGGGCGGAAAAGCCGCTTTCCAAGAGGTGCTGCGCATGGCGAACGCTGTACCACCGAAAACGACTGCCCCTTCCCATGACCGCGAATTCTGGGACATGATCCTTTCGGGGGTCATCTTGTTGATCGTGATCGCCCTGTTCAGCATTGTGTTCTTTTATGGCTCATACGTCATCCAAGCCTATGTAGAGGCGCTGGTTTATAACCAACCCCTGCCAAATATCAGAAGCCTGTTTGTCGTATTCCCCCTGAATATGGTTTTGCCGTGGGTGCTGCGGCTTGGCGCACTGACGCTTGGTTCAACCTTCTTCCAATTCACCATTGTCTATGCTGTTGCCACCCTAATGATGGGCGGGACAGGATCGATGATCCGCCATTTGCGCGTGAGCATGAACGTCGCCGTGATTGGCTACATCTCTATCATGATTGGCTTTGCCATCTTGATCGGCGCTGTGACAGGCTATGTACCAACCTCACTGGCAAATGTAGGGTTGCTTATGCTTGTTGGAAGTGGGTTGGGGACATTTATTCTGCAAGCCTTCCTCTTAGGGCGCGTCCACGAGTTTGGGGCGATTAAGGGGGCATATTCGGTGATTTTGGGGAGCATAGGGGCGGGGATCATTGCTGGACTGCTTGGGATGTTCCGTCCTCAGGAGATACGCTTTTAACCAATACGGCGCGTCTGGTTGCTGCGGGGAAATCCCTTGCAGGCTTCACCGGGGTGCTGCTCTCAGCCCGACGCTTTCGCGTCGGGCGATCAACCCGTCTTTGCCACCGCAATATAGGGCAAGTTCCGGTACAGCTCGTCCAAATCCAACCCGTAGCCAAAGACGAATGTGTCGGGGATATTGAACCCGATATAATCGACAGGAATATCAATTTTGCGGCGTTCGGGCTTGTTCAGCAAGGCGCAGATTTTCAGGCTGGCGGGAAGGCGATCCAACAAGAGTTTCCGAATGTAGGCGAGGGTGATCCCGCTGTCGATGATGTCCTCGACAATCAGCAAATGCCGTCCCTCAATACTCTGCTTCAAGTCCATATCAATGCGCACCACACCAGAGTTCGTCCGCGCCCCCGTCCCATAGGAGGACACCGCCATAAAATCAATGGCATGGGGGATATGGATGCAGCGCATGAGATCGGCAAGGAACAGGACACTCCCCTTGAGAACACTCACCAACAACAGCCCATTCACCCCCCGATAATCGACGTTGATTTGGCGTCCCAACTCGGCAATGCGGGTTTGAAGGCGGTCTTCATCGATCAGAATTGATTGAACGGGCGGGTGTGATTCAGTCACGGCTACTCCCCAGTTGGCGAGGTTGGCGAGGCGCTTTCGGGCGGGCAAAGGCGGCGCAGATACTCAAAGGTATACATACCGGTGTGGTGTCCATCATCCCAAAAGGGCTGAAGAGCGTAATTGCCAACAAGTTCGAGTTTTTCCATTGTGTAGGATCGGGCAGGGGTGAGGGCAAGAATGTGGTCGGGGTCGGTATGCCGCCCCATGTTCTCATGCCCGCCGCGACACTCCACACAGGGACACGCCTCGCGGAGGTTTGCCAGCGGGTAATGACAGGTTGCCCCATCTGCCCAGGTGATGATCAGTTCGCCGGTCGTCTTGTTTAGCGTGACGCCTGTCGGTTTGGGTGTCATGGGGTTCATCGGAAAACGCCTTTACTGCGGTCTCGCACCGAGGATAATCACATTGTCAAAGCCCACCGACGCGCCCAAATCGCCCGCCACCATACCCACGCCAATTTTGCCTTCCTCAAAGGTTGCCTCTGCCAATTGATCGCGGGTGCGCCCGCCGTTGCTGAGGCACTCGCCGCTGGTCAGGCTGCGCCATGTAGAGCGTCTGTCGTTCCCTTTGGGGCAAACAGGGAGTTGGATGCCGTTCACGTAGAATTCAAAGGTGTAGCGGCGGGCAATGATCTGAATCAGGTTTGTGGCGTTTGGCTCGGTGTGGATGGCGGGATTGATCTGCCACTGGCTGAGAGGGATTTCATCCTCGCCCTGCGCCTTCATCCCCACAAGGTAGGCGCCATCGCTGCGAATCTTGAAGGTGTAATAGTTATCGGCGTTTTGATAGCGAAAGAGGACGCCGATCTGGTCTGCTGGACTGCTGATCGTCCGCCACTCCGTTTGAACGGTCAGATCAAAATCCCTGATTTGCTGGTTCAGCAGGGAAAATGCGCCGGCGTTACTGCTATCGCTGGTAATGACCAACACCCCATCGCTGATCTCGGCGCGGATTTGCCCCGGAAAGGTAGACCAATGCTCATTGAAGGCGTCAAAGGTCGTCACGTAGATCAGCGCTCGCGGAGGGTAATCGGGGGCGCTGTCGGCGGCGCGAAGGGCAACCAAGCCCAGATTGAGCAGCCCCAAGACAAAGATCGCCCCCATGAGAACAAGCGTCAACAAACCAAAGGGACGTTTCGCCATACGGCGGATAGTGCGGATGAGGAACATAGGTTAGGACTCGCTCACTTTGGGGAGGACGATCCCCTGTTGGTTTTGATATTTTCCGGCGCGGTCAGCGTAGCTCACCTCACACCCCTCATCCGCTTCAAAAAAGAGGACTTGGGCAATGCCCTCCCACGCATAGATGCGGGCGGGAAGCGGCGTTGTGTTGGAGATTTCGAGGGTGACGTACCCCTGCCATTCAGGCTCGAAGGGAGTCACGTTTACGATCAATCCACAACGTGCATATGTACTTTTCCCTAAACAAATTGTTAATACGCTGCGCGGGATGCGAAAGTATTCGACGCTGCGGGCAAGGACGAACGAATTCGGCGGGATCACACAAATATCCCCTGTGTAATCAACAAAGGAGGAAGGGGCAAAGTTCTTCGGATCAACAACGGCAGAATGAACATTCGTGAAGATTTTGAATTCGTCTGTCACGCGCATGTCATAGCCATACGAGCTTAGCCCATAACTGATCACACCCTTTTCCTGCGTCCGTTCGGCAAAGGGGTTGATCATATCTTGTTCATGCGCCATGCGGCGAATCCAATGATCGGGTTTGAGTCCCATGTGTTGTTATTCCTCCCCTTCAGGGGTTGGAGCTGTCTGGTTTTTCGTCTCGCGGCGTTCCATAACCTCTGGGGCAGACATGCCCATGAGCGACAACAGACGAGCGAAGACGACCTTCACAGCGGCATAAAAGCGCAGCCGCGCCTTTTGAACAGCGGAGGAGAGGTCTTCCTGTTCGGAGAGAACGCGGACATTATCGTAAAGGGGATGGAACGCTCCGGCGAGTTCGAGGGCAAAAAATGCCACCCGCTGCGGCGCCATCTCTGAGATCGCAATGGCGATCCGTTCGGGAATCTCAATCACTTTGCGCAGAAAGGCGCGTTCCTCCGCGCCGAGGTGATTCAGGTCTGCACCTTCGATGGTGAGTCCCTTTTCGGCGGCTTTGCGAAGGATTCCGGCGCAGCGCACGTGGGCGCTCTGGATGCGGTAAACGGCGTTCTCGTCGCCTTGCGAACGCGCCAAGTCCAGATCAAAGTTCATGCTTGTGTTTGGGCTTTGCGCCAACATAAAGTAGCGCACAGCGTCAGCGCCAACATCGTCAAGCAGTTCGTCTAATTCGACAAAATCGCCGCGCCGTGTGGACATCCGGCGCGTTTCGCCCCCCTCCACAAGTTCCACCATCTGGTGGATGATCGTGCGCACCACAGAGGGATCATAGCCAAGTGCCCGCACGCCGAGAAGAACCTGCGGGGCGGTGGCGGCGTGATCTGCCCCAAAAACATCTACGATCAGGTCAAAGCCGCGATCCAGCTTGTTTTTGTGGTAGGCAATATCGGGAAGACGGTAGGTTGGCTCGCCCGTCCGTTTGACAATGACGCGATCTTTTTCATCGCCCAAAGCGCTTGATTTGAAGAACACCGCGCCATCCTGCTCGTAAGCGTAGCCGCGTTCGCGCAGCGCCTCAATCGTCTCTTGAACAGCGCCCTCCGTGTAGAGGCTGCTCTCGTTGAAAAACGAGTTATGGCGGATGTTCACACGGTGCATACTGTGTTTGATGCGCTCAATAATCGCCCGCGCCCCGAATTGGCGGAAGTCATCCAGGGGGGCATCGCGCAGAGAATCCCCTTTGAGGGCAAGAAGAGCGGCGGCAAGCATCCGAATGTAAAGCCCCTTGTAGCCCCCCTCAGGGTAAACAATCGGCTCACCGAGAAGTTCAAGGTAGCGGGCGCGAATGCTCTCACCGAGTTTGTTCATCTGCTGACCAGCATCGTTGAAGTAATATTCGCGGGTGACGCTGTACCCCTGTGTCTCCAGCAGATTGGCAAGGGTATCCCCCAGAACACCACCCCGAATACGGTGGACGCTGAGGGGTCCGGTGGGGTTGGCGCTGACATACTCTACTTGGGCGGTTTTTCCCGCCCCGTCGCTGGTGGTGAAGGCGCGTTCGCCCGCTCCCAAAAGGTAATCGACTTGGGCAGCCACCCACACCTCGGAGAGCCGAAGATTAACAAACCCCGGTGGGGCAACCTCTGCCGCGCTGACGAGTTCGGAAGGCGGGAGGTGGGCGACGATGATCGTGGCAATCTCTAAGGGAGGCTTTCCCGCTAGTTTTGTCACCTGTAGGGCAACGGCGGAGGCATAATCGCCCATCTCTGGGCGCTTCGGGCGCTCGATGCGCACATCGGGAATGGCAAATGAGGGCAACACGCCGGCGGTTTGGGCGGCGATGATTCCCGCCCGAATTAGCGTAGATAGTTGGTGCGGAAGAAGGCTCACGGTGTTCAGCGGACTCCTAGTGACGGTGCGGAGTGCGATTGTAGCAGGCTTCACAAAGAGGATCAACCAAAAATGAAGAAAAAGGGGAGAAATGGGCAATCGCCGCTATACTTGATGGTGAAAAGGTGCGCTAAAAAATGACAGCCATGCTCGACAACATAAATCCAGACTCTCCGTCGCCCCGTCCCACCCGTCCTCTGCTCCGTTGGCATCCCGATACGCTAGAGACGCTTGGCACACAACCGGAACACTATAGTCCAATGACCAGCACCAGCCGCCTAAAAAGCCTCCGCTATGCGCTGGCGGGGTGGCTGTATATGCTGAAGTACCAAAAAAACACCCGTATTCAGGCGGTGGTATCAATCATCGTGTTTGGGGCAGGGCTGTGGCTGGCGCTGCCGCCTTTTGAGTGGGCAATCCTCATTTTGATCATCACTATCAACTGGATGGCGGAATTTGTCAACGCCGCCATTGAAGCGGCGGTAAACCTTGCCAGCCCTGACCTGCACCCTATGGCGCGGGTGGGGAAGGACGTTGGGGCGGCGGCGGTACTGCTGACCTCTGTTGCGGCGGTGATCATCGGAGCGCTCATTTTGGGTCCGCCGCTGCTGGCAAAACTTGAGCCGCTGATCATTGATCTGCTGCGGCGCTGAGCGAAAGAGAATAAGTCACCCTCCGGCAACCGATCACAATTGACTCCGCCTGTCTCTTGTGCTAGGATAATCTTTCAATCATGTTTAAGGTTTGCGATTCAGTGGCGCACGGCGCTTGAGAAGGTAGGTTCGTATCAGTACGGAAGAATATCGCGTTAACGAACAAATTCGGGGTGTGCAGCGTGTGCGCCTGATCGTCACCGGCGCGGATGGCGCGAATGAGAACGTTGGGTTGGTGACATTCCGTGAGGCAATGACCATTGCCCAAGAACGCGGATTGGATTTGGTAGAAGTTGCCCCGAACGCGGACCCGCCTGTGTGCCGTGTCATGGATTACAGCAAATTTCTTTACGAACAGTCAAAGAAGCAACGCGAGGCACGCAAGGCGCAAAAAGTCATTGAGGTCAAGGAAATTCGCCTTCAGATGAAGACGAATGACTATCACCTCGGCTTTAAATTGCGCGATGCGCGGCGGTGGCTTGGGGAAGGGATGAAGGTAAAGGTGAAGCTCGTCTTTCACGGGCGGGAGATCACCTATGCCGATATTGCTCGTAACCAGATGAACGAGATCGTCAAGGAACTTTCCGATGTTGCCATTGTGGAACAGTATCCGACGATGGAAGGGCGGGCGATGTTCATGCTATTTGCCCCTAACGCCAATGCCGAAAAAGCGGAAAAAGCTGAACGGGCTGAGAAAGTGGCGAAGAAATCTGCCGAAGCTGCTGGCGCGAAACAACCAGCAATGCCGCCCACCGAAGGGGATAGCAAACCGCCCAAAGCTTAACCTGCTCCACGTTGCTGTTTAGGCAAAGGCAATGGGTGAGGTCAAGACAAACCGTAAGTCGTCTATGTACACACCGCATGGGTCTACCTGCGGTGTTGCCATGCTAGGAGAGAGAAGACCGTGACGAAGTTCAAGCTGAAAACGCATAAGGCGACGGCAAAGCGCTTTCGCATGACGGGTTCTGGGAAACTCGTCCGCACGAAGGGTGGCAAAAGCCATTTGCGCCGTCGCACCACTAAACGCACGAAACGCTTGTTCCAGCGGATGTTGGAGGTTTCCAACAAGGCGGAACGCCGTCGTGTCCGTCGTCTTGCCCCTTATTTGGGCAAGCACAAAGCAAACCCGCCGCGTGGCTGATCGCTAAGCCGGCACCCTACCCTGTTACTGAGTATAAGACGAGAGAGAATAGCCAATGGCGCGTACAAAAGGCGGTTACGTTACCCGCCGCAGTCATAAGAAAATTTTGAAGTTGACCAAAGGGCAGTGGGGCAGCAAACATTTGCTATTCCGCCGCGCCAACGAAGCGATGATGCAAAGCCTGTGGTATGCCTACCGTGACCGCCGCCAGCGCCGCCGCCAGCTGCGCCGCCTGTGGATCGCCCGCATCAACGCGGCAGCACGACTCTACGGCACAAGCTACAGCCGGCTGATCAACGCCTTGAAGAAGGCGGACATCATCCTTGACCGGAAGATTCTTGCCGACCTTGCTGTGCGTGATATTGACACCTTTCAGAAGATTGTCAGCGCCGCGCTGAAATCCGCCTAAAAGCCTCCACCGCGCCGCCTCTCCACAAGAGGGTTGGCGTTTCGGGGGAAATGGGTCACATGATCAGCAGCCCGCACAACGAGCGCCTCAAGTATATTCGCGCCCTCCAAAGCAAGCCGCGCCTCCGTCGGGAGGATGGACGGGCTGTTTTGGAGGGTGTTCGTTTGATTAGCGATGCGTTGGCGGCGGGCATTCGCCCCGAATTTGTCGTCTACAGCGCAGAGGCAACCCAAGAAGGCAAGGGAGGGGCGGCACTCTTGAACACCCTCAACGCCCACCATGTGCTATGCCTTGAGACCACAGCGGCGCTTCTTACCCAAGCAGCGGAGACGACCACCCCACAAGGGGTCATTGCCGTTGTCCCGCTGCCGCACCTTGCCCTGCCGCACCCCTTACGCCGCGCTCTGATTTTGGATGCCATAAGCGACCCAGGCAACCTCGGTACAATCTTGCGAACGGCGGCGGCGGCGGGCGTGGATGCCGTCTTTTTGGCGCCGGGCTGCGCTGATCCTTACAGCGGCAAGGCACTGCGGGCAGGGATGGGGGCGCATTTTCGTATTCCAGCAAGCCCCACCGGATGGGCGATGATTCAGGAAACATGTGGGGGATTGACGGTTTACCTTGCCGATGCCGAAGGAGAACGATCCTACCGAGCGGTGGATTGGGCGCAGCCTCATGGCGTGATCATTGGCGGCGAGGCACGCGGCGCGGGTGACGCGGCACGGGCGCTGGCGACAGGGCGCATCCGCATCCCAATGGCGAACGATGCGGAGTCCCTCAATGCAGCGGCAGCGGCGGCAGTCATTTTATTCGCCGCGCAGGGCTGATCAGGCTATAATAGGCGCTTATGAGTTCTCTAAAAGCTGTCCTTTTTGATATGGATGACACGCTTCTCGATTGGTCGCGGCGAAGCGGCGATTGGGCAAGCCATGAACGCGCCCACCTTCAGCACGTCTTTGATTACGTTGTGGAGACCATCCAGCCCATTTTTTCCCCCGTCGCAGACTTTTTCGATGAGGTGCGGCGTATTTCTCGGCAGGCGTGGTTGGACGCCGAATACACCTATCACGCCCCTCACTATGGGGAGGCGCTGCTCATGGCGTTTGATCTGATGGGCGTCCCCCGCGCCAAATTGGATATCAATGTCTGTCTGCGGCGCTATGATTGGCAGGTTGCCTCCGGTGTCACCTGTTTCCCCGATGTGCCAGAGGCGCTGGCAGCCCTACAACAGCAAGGAATTGCGATGGGTGTGGTGACGAATGCCAGTGTTCCGATGTGGATGCGTGATCAGGAATTGGCAGCTTTCAACCTCCTCAATTACTTTGGAGCGTGCCGCTTCGCCGCCGCCGATGTGGGCTTCATCAAGCCGCACCAAGCCATTTTCCGCGCAGCCCTCGATTGTTTAGGCGTTTCTCCCTCAGAGGTCGTCTTTGTGGGCGATAACCCCGTTGCTGATGTTGCCGGAGCGCAAAAGATGGGAATGCGTGCAGTCTTGCGTCTTTTGGATCACCGTCCGCCGATGGTGGCGCTAGGGGAGATCGTCCCCGATGGAGAGATCAAGACGCTTCTCGATCTGCTGCCGCTGTTCGATGACTGGTATCCAGGGTGGCGGTAGTCCGTCCTTCAGCGTCAGCCAGAGTTCTTGAGGGGATGCTTGATTCTTTCCTCGGAATCGTTTCCCCTGCCAACCTATGTTACAATGCTCTGCGGTGAGATCATTTTGGTTTGGGTAAGCTAGAGATATAGACAGGGAAAGGGCAAATCTGTGGCGCAGTCAATTCTTGAAAAAATCCAAATCGCCATCTCCGCTAGCCTTCACAGCATTGTGGATAAGGCGCTTGAATCGAATTCGATCAAAGTCATGGATGAATACATCCGCCGCGCCGAGCGCGACCTTGATCAGTTGGAGACGGCAATTGTCACCGTTGGTGGGAGCGTTCGCACGCTGAAGCGGAAACACGAAGAAATTGCCGCCCAAGCCGAAAAGCTGGATCGGGATATTGATACCCTTCTGACGCGGGGACAGGCAGATATTGCGGCGAAGATGCAGGCAAAGCTGAACACGCAGCAGCAGCTTGCCCAAAGCTACTACGAACAATGGCAGGGGCAAGAGTCAGAATATAAGAAGATGCTCGACGCCAAACTGAAGATGGAATCGAAACTTGGCACGGCGCGGCAAGAACGCGAACACCTTGCCGAACTGATGAAACTTGCCGAGGCAAAGGCGCAGACAACAAAAACCATTAAGAGCCTTGCCGATATTCAAGGGATTGGCGATACAGACATTAAGCGTGTTGCCGATGCTATTCGTGAGCGGCTCGATCAGGAAGACGCTAAGCTCGAACTTGCTGGCACGCGCCTTTCCGAACAGGTGGAAGATGTCCTTGAAAGTACGGTGGTCGATCAGCAGCTTGAGGAACGCAAGAAGCGCCTCGGCTTGACCTCTTAGGTCACCACTGCAATGAGTCTGCTATGAGTGCACCGCGCACGATTGCGCTTGATGGACCCGCCGGCGCGGGCAAAACGTCGGTGGCATCCGCTGTTGCCCGCCGCTTGGGATACGTGTTTGTGGATACGGGGGCATTTTACCGTGCCGTAACCTTTGCCGCCCTCCGCGAGGGTGTCATTGAGGACGGCGCGGCGGCGATCACAGCGCTTGCCCAACGCCTCCATTTGGAGATCAGACCCGCTCTCGAGGATACCCAGACACCGTACCGCATCTTCTGTGATGGAGAGGATATCACCGCCGCCCTCGGTGAAAAACGGGTGGAAGCCCGCGTCTCTACTGTCGCTGCGATTCCCGCTGTCCGTGTGGCGTTGGATGCTGCTTACCGCATAATTGCCGCTGCCCACGAAAAAGTGATCATGGCAGGACGCGATATTGGGACGGTTGTCCTTCCCGACGCTGATCTGAAGATTTACCTTGACGCCTCGCTCGATGTCCGTGCTCAGCGGCGCTTTCGACAATCCACTTCGGTACAGTCTGCTTCTGCCACAGAGGGGCGGACAGCAACCATTGACGACACGAAACATGCTATCGCCGGACGGGATAAGCTGGACTCGGAACGCGCTGTCGCGCCGCTCCGTCCGGCGGAAGACGCCCATCACATCCTCACCGATGCGCTCAGCACAGAAGACGTGATCGCCCATGTGATTGCCGTTATTCAAGCATGGGCGCCGAAAACGGCGGATGACAGCCGCCCGTGACACTTGGCGGGCTTGTGCTGATGGCTGGCGCGGCGTTGGCTACCCGCCTTGCCGTTGGTCTAGGGGCGGCGCGGCGACGTGATTTGCTCTGCCTTCTGAGCCTTGTCGCACTCTACGCCCTCCAAACGGATGCCCCGCCCACCGCAGCGCTGATCACGGCGATCAGCATCGGGCTGATTGGTGCGGTGTGGTGGATCGCCCTACGGACGACGATCACCCCCACCCCATCCCCCACCGAGGACGAAGCAGCGCAGATGCGTTTGGCATTGGCGCTCATGGTCGGGATTGTCGCCATTTTCATTGTCCTCAAACTCCCTGCCTTGTGGCGGGCGCTGAGCGCCCTCAGCAGCGGTAAAAGCGCCGCCCTCATTGCGTGGATCGGCTTTTCCTACATCGCCTTCCGGCTGCTTCATGTCTTGCTCGATTTTCGGGCGCGGCGCATGGCTGCCGTCCCCCCACGTGATTTTTTGACCTATGTCTTATTCTTTCCAACGCTTCCGGCGGGACCGATTGCCCGTATTGAATCCTTCACAAAGGCGTTGGATGCCCCATTGGAACGCGATCAGCTTGCCGAAGGGGCGCGGCGGATCGCCGTGGGCTTGCTGAAGAAATTTGTTTTTGCGGATACCTTAGCCCTGATCGCCTTGAATCCGACGCTTGCCGCGCAGACGGAACACACACTCGCTTTATGGGTGATGCTTTACGCCTACGCCCTTCGCCTTTTCTTCGATTTCTCCGGCTATGTTGATATTGCCATTGGAATTGGTCTGTGGGCGGGCGTTCGCCTGCCGGAAAACTTTGCTGCACCGTACCTCAGGACGACGATTACCGCCTTTTGGAATGCATGGCATATCACGCTTTCTACATGGTTTCGCCTCTACTTTTTCACCCCGCTTAGCCGCACCCTCTTACAAGGCGGCGTAAAGGCGCGACTACTGGTGATCTTCATCGCTCAAGTCAGCACAATGATCGTCATTGGTTTGTGGCACGGAATCGCCCTCAATTTCGTCTTGTGGGGGGCGTGGCATGGCGTGGGGCTATGGGCGCACAAGGTGATTGTGGATCGGACGCGGGGCTGGACTGCTTATGTCAGTGAACGCCCGCTGCTGAAAGGGATGATCGCCTTTGCTGGGTGGGCGCTGACCTTCCAATTCGTCGTCGTTGGGTGGGTCTTTTTTGCCCTTCCCGATGGGGCGTTAATCTTAAAAACATTGCGCGGCTTGGTGGGGATTCATGGCTAAACCACTCTGGGGGGCGCTGCGGGTGGGACTGAAGGTGGCGATTCTGTTCGCCCTTTTTAATCTTCTTTATGTTCTGGTTCAGCCCTTGAGCCTGTTAAATCGTCTGACGGTCTATAACCTCTATGTACCCGGGCGGGCACGCCTGCCCTTCAGCGAATTTCCGGCGGAGTCCTACAATCTGACGCTGACGACACTTGATCACATGATCGCCTCGCACGAGATCGCCCGCCTAAAAGGGGCGGATGAATTTCGGGTGGCGCACCTCGGTGATTCTTCTGTGTGGGGCTACCTCTTGAAACCCTCCGAAACACAGGCGGCGTGCCTGACGGCGCTTCAGCAGAAAAGCGCCGATGGACGGATGATTCACGTTTACAACCTCGGCTACCCAACGCTCACCGTCGTCAAGGATTTGCTGATTCTGCGGCGGGCGCTTAACCAGCAGCCCGATTTGATCCTATGGTCAACCTCCCTTGCCTCGCTTTATCCAGGCGATCAACTTGATTTTCCGATCATTCGTGGGCAGTATGCAGAGGTGGCGCGGCTGATTGCCGACTATGATTTCCATTTTGGGGAATGGGCAACCCTTACGCCCCCCTCGGTATGGGATCAGACCTTTTTCGGGCAGCGGCGGGCGCTGGCAGATTGGCTGCGTTACGAACTTTACGGGGTGGCGTGGGCGGGGACGGGGATCGATCACACGATCTCGAAGGTTGTCCCCCCACACCCAACGAGTTTTCCCCCCGATGAAAATGTCCTCTCAGTGAATGTCATTTCCCTTCAAGAGGCAGGGCGTTTCAGCGCAGAGGATTTAGCGTGGCGCGTGATTCAAGCGGGGATTGACGAGGCGGCGGCGCGGGGCGTACCGGTGATCCTCGTCAACGAGCCGATCTACCGCCACCCCGACCATCCCACCCGCTACAACACCTATTACCCGCGTTGGGCGTATGACAGCTACCGTGAGACGATGACGGCGCTGGCGGAAAAGCAGGGGTGGCGCTATGCTGATTTGTGGGATGCTGCCCCCGCCGATCACTTCACCGACACCGATTTTCATTTGAGGGTGGGGGCAAACTGTGCCTATGCTCAGGAACATCTCGCCCCGCTGATTCATTAGATCACCCTGACAAAACCACCCACAAACCGCTTAGATGATCCGTGCCAAGCGCTGCTGCACGGCTGCCAATTCTGCCTTTAGCCCATGCTTTTCAAAGAGTTCTGCGGCGTGTGTCCACTGACTCTTTGCCCCGTTTAGGTCGCCACGTTGGTGAAGCGCCGCACCCCACAGTGTGCGCGTCCGCGCCAATTCTGGTGGGGAGATGTTCCCCTCAAGCAGTTCGACGGCGCGGCTCATGTGGGTATCAGACTCAGCCCATTCACTACGTTGGGCGCAAACACGCCCCAACGTCCGGCGGGCAATTGCCTCGCTTGTGGGGTTACCAATTTTTTCGGCAATTTGAAGAATCGCGGTGGCAAGCCCTGCGGCTTGGTCAAACTCCCCCGCATTTGCCAAAACCTCGGAGATGAGCGCCCCAAAAATATCATCCATGATGATCGGTCCACCCCCCAACTCCGCTTTGAGGGCACTGCGTTGGGCAACGACGGTCAGGGCGTCTTTATGATTTCCACGCTGGCTGTGAGCAATTGCCTGATAGCCAAGCGCCATATATTCAAAGACTTTGTTGCCCATCTTCGCCGCCGCCGCCGCCGAATGTTGGCTTTGGTTGACCATCTCGTCAATATCGTTCGTTTGGTAGTACACCCAACAGGCCGGTCCGTGCGATGATGCCAACAAACTGTGATCATTCATTTGGATTGCCCGTTGGATTGCCGCCTGAACGCTTTGCTTCGCCTCTTCAAATTCGCCCATAGAGGCAAGGGCAACACCATAGAACGAGCTTGCCGAAACCCATTCCCGCCAATTCCCCAGTTTTTCAAAGAGCATCCGCGCTTGTTGCAGAAGCGGTTTGCCCTTCGCGTGCTGCCCTCGGAAGGTGGTGGCAACCCCAATGGCGTTGGAGGGGATAGCGATCATCTCTGGATCGTTCAGTTCCTTTGCCCCTGCCAAAACTTGTTGAAACTGCCCCAACGCTTGAAGAAGTTCGTTTTTATACATGAACGCCCGCCCGCGCCAATAGGCGATGGTCAGTTCACGACGACGATCCCCTTCAGGAAGGCTTTTTAGAAGGGTTTCTGCCTCCTCCAAACGGGTGAGTTGGGTGGCGGGAGGGTCAGCGGCGATGGATGCCTGTACAAGCGTCAGAAGGGCGTCGATCCGTTCACGGCGGGCTGCTTCACTATCGGGGAGGGTTGCCAAAACCTCCAACGCCCGCGCCAAATGCTTACGGGCATCCAGATAGGCATTCAAACTGAGGGCATAATTGCCAGCGGCAATGGCGTAATGGGCTTCCTTTACCGCCTCGCCCGCCATACTCCAGTGATGGGCAAGCGCTGCCGAAAATGCCTTCCCTTCAGGGTATGTTTCTTCCAGCGCCCCCGCAATCACGCGGTGTAGACCGGGGCGTATGTCCTCTGGAAGGTCAACCAAAACAGCCGAGCGCAGTTTGTCATGGACGAACCGCCATAGTTTATCTTGGCGCTCCAACACAGCGGCAGCGGCACAGCGCGTCAGCCACCCTTCGTCTGCTTGCTTGGCAGTAGCGTGTTCTAGTACGACGAGATCAAGATCGCGCCCTAAGACCGCCGCCAAACGGAGGATGGCAAGATCGGCTTCGGTGATGAACGTCAGGCGGCGCTGAAGAATCTGTTGTATGCCTCCGGTGATGACGGTTATAGGCAATTCAGCGGTGCTGATTTTGTTCAAACTTCCGGCATGTTCGGCAAGGGCGCGGACAACCTCTACCACAAAGAAGGCATTTCCTTCTGTTTCCTGCCTCAAAAGGTTGACGAGATTGGGGCTGTTCCCCGCTGAACCAAGTATTGATTGGCTGAGCATGGCAATTTCCGGGGATGCCAACCGTTGGAGCGTGAGCGTTGCCACGTCGGGATAGCGCGTCCCTAAGGCGGGCATTTCATCATCACGGTATGTGCCGATGACCAAGACTGGCAGATGGGATAAGGCGGGGATAATTTTTCCCAATAGTTCAAGGCTGGCTTCGTCTGCCCAGTGAAGGTCTTCCAATTTGATTAAAAGAGGGCGGCGTTGGCGGCTGAGAAGGGCGGTGATCACGCCTACCAACCGCTCTTGGGCGGCTTTCGCGTCCAGCGGGGGCGGATCGCTTACGGGGCGCTCTAGATAATCGCCAATATCGGGGAGGAGCATTTTGATCGTTGAGGCTTCCTCATCAGAAATATCGGTGAGAATCACCAACCAGCGCAGGACATCCCGCCATACTTGGTAGGGAGAGCTTCCATCTTGAACTGCTTGCCCCCGTGCCACGTTCAAGCCCTTGACCAACGCCAACGTGCGTATCTCAGCGATCAGACGGGATTTACCAATGCCGCTCTCGCCGCCAATCAGCACCGCTCCACCTAGCCCCTGCCCAGTTTGTTTGAGGCGTGCTTCTAAAATCTCCATCTCGGTTTGCCGTCCAACAAAGCGTGCTGCTTGGAGAAAACTCTCCCGAATAGCGACGGTTTCTTGGACAAGCGGCTTCCCCGTAATCTGATTGATCGCCTCTAGCGATTCATTGAGATCGGCAAAGCGTTGGTCAGGTTGTTTCGCTAAAAGTTTTGTCAAAATGTGTTGGAGAGGGGGCGTCAGTTCGGGATGATCCATCGTTGGCATGACATTCATAGTGTCATGGAGAAAGTGCGAGAGGTCGTTCGTATTGAACGGATGCCGCCCGACAAGCAGTTGATAGGCGATCACCCCAACGGCATACTGATCAGAGGCAGGGACGACATTTCCCTGACGGAACATTTCCGGCGCCATATACGCCAGTGTTCCAGAGGCGTTGTCTTTGGCTGTGGGCTGATCCGCCTCCATCGAAAGACCGAAATCCAACACCTTCACGTTGTTGCTCACAACCATGACATTGGTAGGCTTCAGATCACGGTGGATGATTCCCCGCCGGTGCAGGTAGATCAACGCCAGAATAAGTTCCCCAATCAGACACAGTTTCACCTCGAAAGGGCGCTCGGTGCCGTAGTGGATAATCGTCTGCGCCTCGGTGAGCAAGTCCATCGTGAAGAAAGGCTGTGCCTGAGCATCAAAGCCGTAATCCAAGACGCGGATGATGTGTGGGTGTTGAAGGGTTGCCAAAAGTTGAAATTCGCGTGCCAGCGCTAAGCGCAGGGTTTGGGTATCCGTGCTTTGCGAATCGAAGGAGGACGACCCCATATCGAGTTGAAGAAGTCGCTTAAGCGCCACCATACTTCCCGTTAGGCGATCTTGGGCGCGGTAGACAACCCCCATCCCGCCGGAACCAATCTCCTCTCCTAAACGATAGCGCGTATTGATAAACAAGGTTGGCGTTATAGTCGTCATAAGGCGGCTCACTTTGTATCGATGTATATCAATGGAGGTGACGCAGATCGAACCAAAACCGTCTCTAGAGTATATACTATTTCTTCGTTGAGCTAAGCCATTCACCATGAGAGGGAGTTTTTATGCCAGATATCACGATCATTGGGGCAGGGTTAGCGGGAATGGTTGCCGGTCTGCGGCTGCTCCAACGTGGTTGTACGGTGACCATTTACGACTCGGACGTCCGCACCGGCGGGAAAGCTGGTTCAATTTTAAAAGATGGACGCTATGAAGATCACGGCTACCATGTGTTTCCGGCTTGGTACTTGAATGTTTGGAGCTTAATCAATGAACTGGGCATTTATGATAACTTTGACCGTACCGTAGGCTTTCGTCGTTTGGGGCGGGGGGATCGACAAAACCCGCAATACATGCCTTTTTTCACGCCTTCCGTGCTGCTGCTCTATTCGATCCTCGATCTGATCAGTCGGGGGGATTCGTACCTCGGTGATGAGAGCATCTACGGCTTTTTGCACTCCCGCACGTACTACACAGATGATCTCGCCTTTCAGTATCAAGACCTCATTCTAAAGGCACTCTCCGACCCTAGCTACGAAGTCTCCGCGCTGACGATGCGCGATGTGTACCGTCAGCAACTGCGCTACCCCAACCCGGCGTGGAGTTGTACTAAGGGCAACCTTCAAGAGTTTTGGGTCAAGCCCATCGAAGACGCCGTGCGCAAACTTGGCGGGACAATCCATCTTCAAAAGACCCTGACACAGATCAACTTTGAGGGAAACAGCGTCAAAAGCATCGCCATTCGGGATAACGAGGGGACAGAAACGACGCTCCCCGTTGAGCGCTTACTGATGACCGTTCCCCCAGAGCAGTTTTCGCGCTTGGTGAACGACGCCATGTTCCGCACCGACCCCGAACTACTCGAAGTGGAGTATCTGAAATCAGGACCGCAGGCGTCCTTGAATGTTTATCTAAACAAGAAAATCCCCGGCATTCCGCGCCACCACATTAGCCTTATTCATTCAAAATATGCTCAGACGTTTATCGACATCTCCCAAATTTGGGAGGGGCTAAACGACGGAAATACCGTCCTCCAGAGCCTTGCCTCAGACATTACAACCCTGCTTCCGCTCAGCAAGGGGCTGATTGAGGAAGAAATCTTGAACGAACTTATGGCATATCTCCCCTTTGATAAAAGCAATGTGGTACGCACCGTCTTACAAACGAACGCCGATTCGCCTCTGTTCAAAAACGATGTTGGGTCGGAACTTTACCGCCCGCACACCCGCACAAAAATCCCGAACCTCTACATGGCGGGGGATTGGTGCATCTCCCATGTGAATCTTGCCTCGATGGAAAATGCGGTGACAACGGGGCTGATGGCGGCGGAAGCCATACGCTTTGACCTAAAAATCGACAAGCCGGTGACGATTTTGATGCCCAAGCTCTATCCGCAGTGGGCGCTGGCGGTGCTGCGCTTTGTCTTGACGCCAGTGGCATGGATAGCAAAGGTGGTTGATACGGTGCAATCGCTCTTCCAGCGGGGGAAAAAGGCAGCCCCTGTTGCCTGATGCTGACTGACAATTCAGGGTGTGTCTGTTATGAGAGAAACACCCTGGGTCGCCCATACACCACAACAAACTTTGCTATAATTTCAAGGAAGTTTGTTTTGTATAGGATGTTCTCATCATGAGTTTCCTACTCCGTCGTGAAAAGGAAGAGCAGGTCAAGAATCAAGGGCGGCTGCCCCCCGGTCAATCCCTCACACAGAAGTTCCCCGTCCTACATTACGGCGGCGTACCCATGTATGAAACCCTTGCCCGCTGGACATTCCGCATCTTTGGCTTGGTGGAACAAGAAAAAACGTGGTCGTGGGAAGAATTCAACAAACTCCCCCGCCACCAAGTGACCCTCGACATTCACTGCGTAACCAGTTGGAGCAAGTTTGATTGTCTGTGGGAGGGCATCCATGTCAAGACGCTCGTTGAGGCGGGCTTGATCAAGGTGAAACCAGAGGCAAAATTTGTTATTCAACACTGCGAGTTTGGCTACACGACGAATACCCCGCTAGAAGCTGTCTTCAGCGAGAATTTTTTGCTTGCCACCCATTTTGATGGCAAACCGCTTGACCCCGAACATGGCTACCCCTTGCGCGGGCTGATGGGAGCGGTGGCAACGCAAAAAACAGACACAGATCTTTACCTCTGGAAGGGCGGAAAGTGGCTGCGGGGGCTGGAATTTACGGCGACAGATCGCCCAGGCTTTTGGGAGATGGCGGGGTACTCGAACACTGCCAATGTGTGGCGGGAAGAACGTTATTGGCATAACCGCCGCTAAGCGCGGGCAGTAACTAAAAAGGAGAGGCAATGAGGGTAAGATCACAGCACCTTGCTTGGCTTGTGGCGCTTGTCCTCATTGGGGCGGTCTTGCGCTTTTATGGTATTGGGCGCGAACCGTTGCGCGGAGACGAGGCGTTCGCCGTTCGTTATTGGGCGTCCTCATCAACCTTCCTCTTGAATGATAAAACGGGTTTGGCATGGCGCGAGCCGCACCCCCTCGGTACGTTTTTCTTGTTTGGGGCATGGAAGGCACTGGTAGGCGAGAGCGAAATAGCCATGCGCCTTCTGCCCGCCTTGCTCAACCTGCTTGGGATTCCCGCCCTCTATGTCATAGGGCAAAGGTGTGACCGTCGAACTGCTTCCGATAATGTAATTTATCAGCAAAAAGACCATCCGCCTCTCAAGCCTTTCTCGGTTGGGCGTTTTGCTGCCCTTTTGTGGGCGATCAATCCCTTTCTCATTTGGCACAGCCAAGACGTGCGCAACTACGCGATTTGGGCGGGGTTGGCGGCGGTTTCCCTATGGACGATGGTACGCCTTTTCCGCCCAAATCCGTCTCGTTGGGATTGGGCCGCCTTTGCTGTGGTGAACACCGCCGCCCTCTATGTCTTTTTCCTCCATGGCTTTTTGATCCTCGCCTATATGGTATTCATTCTGGTGCAGCAGCGGGAGCGCCTCCAAATTTGGGTGGTTGTTGTCGGTGGGATGAGCATCGCCTGTTTCCCCTTGTTCTATCAAGCGGTGCGTTTGGCAGGGAGCGGCTATCAAGGGGCGCTCACCCCCGCCGAGGGCGGGAAATTAGCCCAGTTTGCCAGCATTTTGCTTTGGGGAGAGACTCTCCCTCTCGCCCTGCGCCCCTTTGCCATCCTCGCCTCTCTTTTTATTGGTGGGCTGTGCCTAGCGGCGGCGATCACGATGGGGGGAGGACGCTCAGCAGAGAGGAGAACGCTAGGGCTGTGCAGCGCTCTAATTGGTATTCCCCTCGTTCTGTTGATTGTGGCGGCGGGACGCTTGGCGGTTTTTGACGCTCGCTATCTCATTGGCTCACTTCCTGCTCTGTTGATGATTGTTGTTTTGGGAGCGGAGGCGCTCCCACGCCTGCTTGGGCAAGGGGTGATTGCCCTCTGTGTGGGCATATCTTTGGCGGGAATTGTTGGCTACCACGCGCCGGATTATCACAAAGCGCCAGATTGGTACGGACTTCGAGACTATCTGCTGAGGAACGCCAATACGGGTGGAACGCTGCTGATGGTTTCCCTCGATCCGGCAACGGGTGTTCTTGACCCCGCCCTTGATTATTATGTGCGCCATATTCATACCCTTCCTTTTCCGCTACCCGGAGCAGATATGCCAGGCTTGATCAGGGAACGCTTGGAACATGGGCGAGTGTGGTTCATCCCTAGTGGGGAGGGCAGTGCCGAGGCAGAAGCGGTGCTGCGGGGGCGAGGTGTTCTGATCAGCGACGACAGGGCGGGGCGCTCCTTCCTTGTGCGGCAGTACCGCGCCCCGACGCTGATTTGGGATGAGCCGGATAAACGCCTAAGCGCCGCTTGGGTCAATGGTGCACGTTTGAACGGCTATGGGCTGACGGGGATTCCCAACACGGGAGGTGCGCTAACGCTGATCCTCTATTGGGAGACTCCTCCTCCTGCTGGCGTCACAACCTTTGTCCATCTGCTGACCGATCCAAGCCGGCCACCCACTGCCCAAGCCGACAAACCCAGTGACGGAACGCCCCGTGACCTCTATCGGCTTGATCTGACAAAGACAGCCCCTGCGGAATATGGTCTCGTCATTGGGCTGTATGATCCGCTCACAAACACCCGCATCCCTCTCAGCGATGGCACAACAGGGCTGCGCTTGGAGACTGTTTCCGTTGATCCAGAAGGGACTCCCTTTATAGTAAAGATAATACGGATAGTAAACTAGGGTCTGTTGACGGTTTGGGGTTAGAACCCCTAACCTCCCCTGCCCCCTTTCCCCGTACACAGGGAAAGGGGGCAGGGCGCGTCCCTACGGGCGTGCGGGCGGAATGGCGGGTTAGAATGTCAACACACTCTAGTTCCCGGACACGCCTTTTAGCGGCGGGATCATGAGCGAGCTTAGCCATTTTGACAGCCGAAATTCATTATTCAGCGGTGCATTATGAACAACGACTCAGTACAATCTACGCCCTAGTGAGCGTGGAGACTCTGAGACTTTATGCTGGCAAAACGGATTATCCCTTGTCTGGATGTGAATGGTGGGCGCGTGGTGAAAGGCGTTAATTTCATCAATCTACAGGATGCTGGCGACCCTGTTGAACACGCCCAAGCCTATGACCGCGAAGGGGCAGATGAACTTGTTTTGCTCGATATTACCGCCTCTCACGAGGGGCGCGAGACGCTTCTTGATGTGGTGCGGCGCGTTGCCGATTCTGTGTTTATACCGTTTTGCGTAGGGGGGGGCTTGCGCAGCGTGGAGGATATTCGGGCAACGCTCCTCGCCGGGGCAGATAAAGTCTCGTTGAATTCCAGCGCGGTGCGCACACCAACCTTGATCACCGAGGGGGCGCGGTACTTCGGCAGCCAGTGTATCGTTGTTGCCATAGACCCCAAATGGGCAGGTGATCATTGGGAGGTCTATATCAATGGTGGGCGTGTCCCCACAGGGCTGGATGCGCTTGAGTGGGCAAAACAGGTTGAAGCATTGGGCGCGGGCGAGATTTTGTTGACGAGTATGGATCGGGATGGGACGCGAGAGGGGTATAACATCCCACTCACTCGCGCCATTGCCGAATCCGTTTCCATTCCGGTGATAGCCAGCGGGGGCGCCGGGTCAAAAGATCATTTTGCCACTGCCTTCAGCGAGGGAAAAGCAGACGCCGCCCTTGCCGCCAGCCTCTTTCACTACCGCGATCTGACCATTGCCGAGGTCAAGGCATATCTTGCCGCGAAGGGTATTCCTGTACGCGCCTAAACGGTGAGGATCAAGGTGTCGTAGGCAAACATAACCTCCGGTATGATCCCCTGTCGTGCCGCATTGATCCGCCGTGCCACCTCCTGATACTCGGTGAGGTGAAGGCGGTCTGTCTCGTTCAGGTGAACGAACACTACACGTTCGGCATCAAGGCAGCGTAATAGGTCTAAAACCTGCCCATGTGTTATTTCTCGTTTCAAAAGCGGGTGATTCAGCGGGATGCGGCGCTCGCCCGTAAGTGGGTGGAGATCAAAGACCCCTGCCGGTATAAATACGAGGTCAAGATGTCCTAAATCCGGCGGGGGCAACCACCCGAACACCTCATCGATCAGAATCAACACTCGTTTGGGGCGTTCGTCTGTCCATTCCAAAAGAAAACCACAGGCGATCTCCTCAGCGAGTTGGAGCGGGGTTACTTTTACACCCTGAATGATCACTGACTCATGGGTAGGGATGATGGCAACCGTGATCACCCCTGCCGCCACTGCGTAATCGCACTTTGTTTTGAGGGCGTGGTATTCCTCGAAGGTTGCTGCGACATTGACGGGAAGGTAGACGGTTGTTGGGTTGACGACGGGTGGAAATTCATAAAGCGACTCAGGATTTGAGTTCCAATTTCCCTCCCACACGCGAAACCCCGCCGTATGATCGGGATGCCAATGGCTGTAAAAGACAGAATCAACGCGGAGGATGCCTGCGCGGTTAAGCTGCACAGCGATTTCTTCTGGGGTGTCGATCAACAGCTTCAGATCGTGAATGAATAGGGAAGGACCATAACGCGTGTAGGGTGCGCCTTTTTGCCGTGCTTCAACACAGATGGGGCAAGGGCAAAACGGGCGCGGAACGCCCCATGCCCCGCCTGCCCCCAAAACTTCGATTCGCATTCCGCTTGGCTTGCTCCATTCATACAAAAGGTACAATGCAGTGTAATTGTACACATCCATAAGGTGATAGGCGCTCATGCCCCCCATCCCAACGCCCAACCCACACACCGCTCGCCGCGCCCTACGTGCTATTCTTGAGGCGCGGTCACCTCTTGCGGGCTTAGCTGTTTTCGCCCGCGATCTCGGCAATGTTTACCGGATCACCTTGCCCGGTTTTAATCCGGTAATGGTGGCGGGGGCAGAGGCGTGCCGTTGGGTTCTGGTGGAGGCACGTGAGGATTTACGCTGGAACTCTCCCGGCGATCCTATTGCTGTACTGCTGCGGGAGGGATTACTTGTTGCGGATGGTGAGATTCATGACACAATGCGGGCGCGGATGAACCCTGCTCTGCACAAGACAGCGCTCACCAGTTACCTTGAGACGATGATACACCACACCGATCGGATCGCCGCTGGGTGGTCACCGGAAACACCGGCTGACATGCTCACCGATATGCGGCGGCTGGCAATGCTCATCCTCATGGAGACGATGTTTCAAGTGGACGCCACCGCAGAGCTTGGGGCATTGTGGCGGGCGCTGCTGAAAACATTGCAGTTCATCTCGCCGGGGCTGTGGGTGATCAGCGGGCGGCTGCCCCGTCCGGGCTATGCCGGAGCGCTGAGGCAGATGGATGACTACCTCTACCGCTTAATCGCCCTACGGCGGCTGCTCCCCGAACAGCCGAACGATCTTTTGGGGCTGCTGTTGGCAACACCGGGAATCACGGATGGCCATATCCGCGATCAAATGTTGACAATGATCATCGCCGGACATGATACCAGCACCGGCTTGCTCAGTTGGGTACTCTACCTCCTCGGCAAACACCCTGATATTCAGGCGCGGGCGCGGGCAGAGGTAGCGGCGGTCTTGGGCGATGCCCCGCCAACGATGGAGAGCCTCGGCAGGTTGAAATTCGTGGGGCATGTCATTGATGAAACGCTCCGCCTTTACCCACCTGCCCATTTGGGATCGCGCATTGCCGCCCGCGATTTGGAATTCAATGGCTACACTATTCCGGCGGGGGTGCGCGTGACTTATTCTATTTATGTCACCCACCGTCACCCCGATCATTGGGAGAATCCCCTTTGCTTTGATCCAGATCGTTTTTTGCCTGAACGGTCACGAGGACGAGCGCCCTACAGCTTTTTGCCCTTTGGCGGCGGGGCGCGAAACTGCATTGGAGCAGCCTTCGCCCAAGTGGAGGCAAAGGTCATCCTTACGCGGCTACTAAGCCGCTACCGGTTTGTCTTGCTACGGGAAGCTGTTCACGAACACATGGCGGTGACGATTGAGCCGCGTCCGGGGGTCTTTATGAGGGTGGAGCGCCTTTGACTGAGAAGCGGGTACCAGAATAGGAGTCATGCTGGTGAGGATGGTCTGGGGTGGGCAGTGGTTGCTGTTGGCAGGACAACCTACCGTACCATCGCCCCATAAGGGCAGCGAGAAGCAATCGCAAAGTCGTGGCATATGGTGTTCAACCGGTGCAGGCGAATGGTTGACAGGTCTGCTCATCATGCTATACTCGCGAATGGGATAGCGTGAGGTGATCACTGGGCAAAACAACTCAGCCCATATTTCTTGTAAGAAGCTGATTGCAGCCCAATCAGCGAGAGTGCTGCAATCACTATGAATCGACTCTTCGATAAACTGCGTCGGATCATTGAAAAGCCCGCCCTAACCCCCATCGTTGATGCGCCACCCGCCCCTGCCCTTAGCAATTTTGACGCCCGCGCCGAGGTGCTATGCAAACACGCCGAACAAGCCGCTGCCTATGAAACTGATTTGATGGAACACCTAGAGCGCGTCGAGGGACAGCTTGCCCAATTGCAAGTGGGAATGGAGGCCGCCCTGGATGCCGGAGCAGACCAGCAGGCTTATGAAATTTTGCGGCTGGCAGCACGCTTTCGCCCTCAGAAAGACCTTTTGCACAATGAGATCACCGCCTTTGGGTTGGTTGCCGGGGCGCTCATCCAGCGGGTGGATGCGCTTGTTGATAATCTTGACGAGGCGCGGACATTGGCGGCGGATGGTTCGCTGAACCCTGTCGCCACAAAGCTGTTGGATACGGCGATCACGCGCCTGACGCGCTATTTTGTCCTCTTAGAGCGCGTTGCCCAGACGCGCCGCCGCGCTTTACCAGATCGCTTAGCGGAATCCCTTCTGACGGTGATCGATGACCGCCAGTTGGATTTTGAATTGGCACGATATGTCATGGCACGGCGGCGGGCGTTGGGGTCGGGGTGATACACGTTAGCGGATTACGGTTGCAAGAAGGAGGTATCATGGGAACACTTTGGGTTCATTCACAATATCGGTATGAGAAAAATCGCCCGTTTAGTGAAAGCCTTTCGGGAGATAGCGTTCATGTGGATTCGGTGATAAGGCTGATTGATAGCGCCTTTTTTTCACTCCCCAATGCCGTCCAACAAAACGCATCGGCACAACGGGCTGTAGAAAAACTCAAAAGCCGAATTAGCCGATTAAGAGGCACATCTGCGACGGGCAGCGGAATGGGGCGCAATTGGCTTTCAGAGGATATGGCAGACGGGTGGCATATTGACATTGAATTATCTGGCACAGTCGCGTTCACGTGAGGGGCTAGGGGAGCGGCCATCTAAGAGAGGTTAGAGAATCCACACCTGCGGCGCAGCGCCTAAACCCAGAACACGTGTTGGTGGGGCGGCTATCCCTGCTCCACCAATGTAACCCACATTATTTATCCAAAAACCGCGCCAAAATCCCTCGGTAGCGGTTGATCATGGCAACTTCGGTCAGGCGGGGGTAGATGTCGTTCAGCCGAGAGAACACAACCGGCAAAAGCCCGCCCATGATGTGAATCTTTTTCTTTTTCGCCACTGCGTTCAAAAGCGCCGCCGCCACCTTCTCTACCGGAACAACAGGTTGCCCCAATTTCCGCCACATGGGATGGAAGGGCTTTTCTGCCTCGGTTTCCGCCGGACTTGGCGAGAAAAACAAGACGGTGACACCCGTTCCGCGATACTCGCGGTTGACCGCCTCGCTGAAGGACATGATGCCGGCACGGGTGGCAACATCGGCGCTGAAGAAAGGGAATGCCAAGCGCCCATCGGCATAGCCGCCCATATGGGCGATGACACCCCCACCAGCGCGGCGCATGTCCGGCGCAAAGGTGCGGGTGACAAGGATTGCCCCTAGAAGATTTGTATTGAGCGTGCGCTGGATTTCCTCATCGGTCAGCAGTTCAAGCCGCTTACGAGGGCTGAATCCGGTGGCGTTGACGACAACATCAATCTGCCCCTCTGTTTTCACAACCTGATCGCGCAGGCTATTCAGACCTTCGCCATTGGTGAGATCAACGGTAGCGACACTGCCCCCTATTTCCTTTGCCAAATCAATAAGGGTGGTGGGCGTTCGGGCGGCAAGCGTTAGCCGCGCCCCCTCTGCTGCAAACGCCCGCGCATAAGCACCGCCCAATCCTCCTGATGCCCCAATAATGATGACTTTTTTTCCCTCAAAGCGTTTCATAATGTCCCTCCCACAACTGCGTGACACGCTAGGTATAGGCTGATTCGGCACTTAACGCGAGTCGGAAATCTGGCATTGTCGAACCCACAGAAGCTATGCTAAAATGATGCGCAGATTGGGGAGTGGCCAAGCGGCAAGGCAGTGGACTTTGGATCCATTATTCGCAGGTTCGAATCCTGCCTCCCCAGCAGATAAACCCTGAAGAATTCCTTCGGGGTTTTTTCTTGCCTGTGCCAAGCCAATGGCGCTCACTTCTCAAAATGGCTGAAACCTGCTATCCTCATAAAATCTTCGAGAAAAGGGACGCATTCCTGACATGACGATACAGAACACACCCAAAAGCGGCGTAATGAAGTTGGATGGTGCCCATACGGGCGTTCGCGTGGTGCGCAGTTCCGAACACGAGCGCGAGTACACACACGGGTTTACCCGTACATGGGGCATTACCAGTGAGACAACGGGAACAACCGCGCTCAGCATGGCGTATGGAAAGCTCCCCTCTGGCTCAAAGGCGCAAGCCCATTACCACCCTTTTGATACAGCAATTTACACCATTGCCGGACGCGCCCTCCTTCGTTTTGGTAAAGACCTCGAATACACAGTAGATACAAAGGCGGGGGATTTTGTCTACATCCCGGCTTTTGTTGTCCATGCGCCAGAATCCTATGGGGATGTTGAATTAGAATTCGTCGTCGCACGGACTGCCCCCGACGATGTGTATTTCCTCGCTGGTGAGGGTCCTCTTTACGAAGGAGAAGGGAATTAGTAAGGGAGGCGCATCGTCAAAGAGATGACCACGATCACAATCCCCATTGAGGATGCCCGTCAGGTTGCCATTCGCATTGGGGTGAGGCATGGTTTGATGCCCCCCGAAGCAACCCTTGTAGCAGAGGATTACCTTTCCGCTGAACTGAGTGGGATTCGCACACACGGGCTGCTAAAACTGATTGTTCTTCCCGCCGCCCTCCAAAAACGCCTCGGCGCCCCGCTGCCCTTGTGGGAACATGAGGCATTGATGATGCTCGATGGACAGCGAGAGATTGGTCCATTGGCAGCGCGGATGTGTGTTGATCGTGCTATAACAAAGGCAAAGACACACGGAATAGCCTTTGTCGGCGTGCGTAACATAAGCCGCTACGGACGGCTTGCCCCCTATGGTGAGCGTCTAGCGCGGGCGGGGTGTATTGGGATTATTGCCAATCAGGGCGGACTCGCCATTGCCCCGCCAGCGGGCATCACCCCCGTTTTAGGGGCAAATCCGTTGTGCCTTGCCTTTCCCCGTCCCAACGGTGAGCCTTTGGTGATTGATCTATCCACCTCGAACGCCGTCTGGAGCGAGGTGATTCTCGCTGATGTCGAAGGGCGTGAACTTCCCCCAAACTACTTTATGGATGCGGCGGGGGTGATGACCACCATGCCAAGCGCCGCCTATAGCGTAGACTCCTTTGCCGGAGGGCGAGGGTTTGCCCTTGCTCTGGCGTTGGAAGTCCTTTGTGGGGCGCTGCTTGGCGCACGGCTAGGGCGTGCCGTTCGCGATGAATATGATCTCGGTTATGTGTTTATCGCCCTTCACGCCGAGGCGTTTTGGGCGCATGGCGAGGATATAGGAAGTGGGGCAACAGCTTTTGCCGCTACAATTGCCACCCTTGCCGAGGACATTCACCACGCCACGATGCGCGATCCTCACCTGCGGGGGCGGCTGCCCGGGGAGCGTTCCGCGGCGACCTACCGAACCGCACAGGAATCCGGCATCCTAACCATTCATCCCCGCTTATGGGAGCGTTTAACTCATCTTGCCGAAGGGAATGCCTAAGCCCCCCCTGCTTACTGATGGCGACGCTGGAAGGTAAGCCGGAACAAGGCGACAATGAAGGCAAGCCCAATGAGGATGGTCACCACCAGAAGTATGACGGCGAACACCCCTGGTTCACTGCGGCTGCTTGCCCCATTGAGCGGTGTGCGCGGTACATTTCCCGCCAAAAGTGTATACACTAGCCGTCCGCCAGATGGAATCACCCCCTCTAGGGTGAATTCGGTATAGGGACGGTTGGGATTCAGCGTTGTGTTGGGGGCAGTCGCGAAGGAACGGTGTTCGGGGGCGGTGGAGAGGGTGATTTTTGCGTCATTGGGGATCAAGATCGTTACATCCTCTGTCTGGTACGGTTGATCTTGATCGACAATTGCCCCCACTTCATAGGAAAGCTGATAGGAAACGATCACCTCGTGGGCTTGTCCGGGAATGACCGGGCGTGTGTCTTGGACGATAGGGGCAAAAGATTCCCCCCCAACAGAAAAGCGCCCCGCCTCGTCAAAGGCGACCCCCACTGCCCCAATTGGAAGGGGGGCAATGACGGAAACTGCTTGCCCCGTTTTCGTCGTCGTTTTACTCAGGTAAAGACGATCTCCGCTGGCGCGGTAGAGGAATGTTGCCAAGAATTGGACAACGCCGCCCGGTTTCGGATCAAGGACATAGCGAGAGCGCAGTAAGGTAATCACACTTGGATCATCGGTAGCAGCGTAGACTGTCAGGGGAATTGTGTACTCGATTCGTTCGCCGTTTAGCTCGATTAGAGGACTACTTTGGGGGACACCCTCAAAAACAACGGTGATGAACAGGGCATCACCGGGCTGGATGATGATACCCTCAAGGCGGTAATTGCCGTCCGCTTGGGTTGCTGTCTCGTATTCGGCGCGGTAGCGGGAATCGCTAGGGCGGGCAAGACGCACCGTCACAGGCAGTCCGGCGGGGATGCTCACCCCGGCAGTGCCGCTGGTGATCTGCCCCTGAACGCGAATGGCGAATGTTGTGGGGGCTTGGGCAGCTATTCCTTTGAGGGGAATAAAACTCAAAAGAAGCACCAGCCCCCAATAGTGGAGGCGGGTAGATTTAGATAGCAAGGAAAATCATACTCCGTGTGGGGGGTGAACGGCGTTCTAGCCAATCCGCTTTTCTGCCTGTTTGGGAACATCGCTCTGGTATTTGGAAGGGCATTTTAGCTGAAGCTCGTCCACATAAAACAGCCCATCCGTCCCCATTTTACCGGTCATAATCGCCTGTGCCTCATGTTGGAGAAGGTCGGGGACGGGTTGGTTGCGGACGACCACCTGAAGGCGCGTGGCGGAACGATCATTCACGGCAACGGTGAGTGCTTGGGCAAGCCCGCCAAGTTTTTCTAATTCTTGAGCATTGTCGGTGATATGGGCGACAGTGAAGGTGATCGTTTGCGTATCGGCGTCAAAATGGATTGTATCACCGAGGACAGCACCAGTGATTTTCACCGTTTTGCCGACGAGTTCGTTATTGCCAACCACCTCGTTCACGGTGATGAAAAACCGCCCACCGAGGAGCGTCCCTACAAGGATGAGGGCAACCACCGCCAAAATTGCCGCAAACCCAACGCCAGAAACAAGGGTACGAAGGTTTGTTTCGCTCTTTTTAGGGATAGCAACCGATGCCTTTTCCCATGTTGTGTTGGTCATAAACAGAAACTCCTGTCAATCATGACCATAGTTCTAGCGCAAAGGAACGCTAAAAGCAACGATCTCTCATCGAACTGAGTGAGGTAGACGTTACGCAGTTGCCCTCATTGCCTACCTACCTCCCGGTGGGAGAAGGGGGAATCCATTTTTTGAGGGGGAAGCCCCCTCAAATGTCCTCTTTCGATGAATACAGAGTAAACACGTTCAACCGCATACATCCTAGTCCTTAATTAACCTTCGTCACTTTCTCTCTTAGAAACAGTTTCAATGTGTTCTTCACGTGTTTAATTTACGGATGGATGTTTGGCGCTTCTGGCTTTTTGAGGCAAAGCCAGCGACTTTCCTAAATGTTGGATCGCAAGGTCATAAAAATTGTATAAATCACGCCCTTCTGGTTGATTAATCGAAAGGCGATTCGTTGACTCACCCCCCAACCTCCCGTAAACTGTTCGTATGTCTTGAACGCTCAACAAGACAACCAAACATCAAAATGAGCGGGAGGAAGAAAACACTATGGCAGGGAAAATCCAGTGCGATTACGACCAGATGGGCAAGGTGGCGGATACCTTTAGCAAAGAATCTGGTCAGACGCAGCAGCTTTTCCAGCAATTGTCCAAGATCGCGGGCGATCTCGCTGGTGGTGGCTGGGTCGGTGAAGGAAACGATAAGTTTCAGACAGAATTCAACGATATTGTGAAGAAGGCGATGGACAAACTTGTCCGCGTCCTCGAAGATGCGGCAAGCGCCAGCAAGCGTATTTCCGACGCCCTCAAGCAGGCGGAAGACGAATCGGGCGGGTTGTTCGCCTAAGGGTCTTAACACCGCTTAGATATATCACTAGAAACGCAATCAGAATCAGTGGAGGAAATCAATCATGTCTGTTGATGTGCAAATCGACTATGAGATGGCAGATGAGGCAGTGAAGTTGTTTGCCAATGGGCAGCAGCAGCTTAACGAAACGCTTCAGGCAATGGAGCAGTTGGCGAACACGATGGAGCAGGGTGCGCTCCTCGGTGATGGTGGCGATATGTTCGCCCAAGCCCTGCGCAGCCGTCTTGGGCCCCGTCTGCGTAAATTGGCAGCGAAACTGGGCGAGATTTCAAAGGATATTAAGGCAGCCAGCGCCGACATCCGTGCCGCAGACACGAAGGGCAAGCAAGGCTTCAAGAGCTAAGTTCGCCTCAATTAACAGCACAGCGAAAGCGACAATCACAGGGAGCTAAGGAGAAGCAATCATGTCGGTATTTACCTTCGTTGCAAACGAAATCGTTGAACAAATCAACACCTATAAGGGTCAGGGCGAGCAATGTGATCGCGTGGTTTCCCAGATCAAGACCGGCGTTCAACCCATTCAGGGTGGCGCGTGGAAGGGTCAGGGCGCCCGTGCCTACATCGGCGTGATCATCGGGCAGGTCATCCCCCACATCATCGAATTGATCGCCGCCATCACCGGCTTCGGGGGCAACCTCGGCAAGGCGCTCAATATCATGAACCAGGCGGATAAGATGGTCAGCGGCATTGTTGGGCAAGTCAGCGACATGTTCGATCAGGTGTTCTAGGCTTTAACCGCCTAAAACCACAGCGAATTCACACTCAATTTAGAACAATTCCCACAGGAGGACTACGGTCATGGCTGATGTCTCGATGGACTATGGTATCTGCGAGAAAATGGCGAACATTCACGGTGTTTCGTCCGATGTGTTGAAGGGTGTTTCGAAGGCGCTCAAGATCGCCTCGGACATTTTGAAAGCGACTGCGATGTTTGGGATGGTCGGGAATCTGGCGCTTGCCTACTACCTCGACAACATTCGTCCGAAGGTCGATCAACTCGCCGAAGACAATGCCGAATTGAAAAAAGACGTTCTAGGTGCGATTGCCGCGCTGCGTGACGGGGATAACACCGGTTCACAGCGGTTCGTCTAAACCACTAACCTTTATTATTGCGCGGGGCGTCCCACCGGGTTACGCCCCACGTCACAACCAAATACCCCATTATGGGGGCGGTGCAGAACCGCCCTTTTTGTTTTTTACCGTTTGGAGCTTTAGCCCGCAAGAACCGCACACAGCCGAATGCAGCGCCCCTGCCTATGCCGAAAGGCAGCGCAAGGCGCAAGCGCATTGTAGAATCTGTACGACTTGTACCTTAGTCATTTGTCAGGAGAATGTCTAAAAGAACCCCTATCCCCCGTCCCCTTTCCCCGTACACAGGAAAAGGGGCGAAATGCTGCGGGCAAGGGGGTGAGGGTTGTCTCTTTCTGTAGTTACCTTCTTGATGAACTACAAGCAGCGGGTCACGAAGTACGCTTGACCAGATGCTCGGCAATGTACTCGGCATCTTCTGCCACGCCCCAAAATAGGTTCGACTTGGACTTATGCAGCCACATCAGCCCAATGAAGTATAATCCGGGGTGTTCTGTAATTCCCCGCTGGTGGATTGGATAACCAAAGGCATCGAAAATAGGGTACTTGATCCAGCTAAAGTCACAGCGATACCCACCTGCCCATAGGATGGTTCTGATGCCTACCTTATCTAAATCTAGCTCAGTAATTACCTCGGAGTCATAGCGTGTGAGCAAATCCGGGGTAAATTGGTCTTGCACTGCTTGCAGATTGTTCTGATCGATATAGGTATCGACTGCCTTCTTGAACTGCGCTTCTGCTTTATCAGAGACGGCAAGGTTTTCCATTAAATCTCCGGCAATCGCTAATGTTGTTCCATCCGCCCCTTGTAAGTGACCCAAGAGGGTCACACCATCTGATGCAAATCGATGCAGATTCAGGGATCGTCCCCCATCTTTCCCTGTTAACTGAGGATTAGGATCAAAGCGCTTAGACGGTGAAGTGAGGGTGTTCACTGTCTGATCAAACATTCCTAGAGCATTAACCCACCAGAACGCGTCTTTACCACGATAACGGCGTGGAATTCTTCCCACTTTGCTGGTGCAAAGATAGACAGTGCGCCCACTTTTGTAAAGTTCCTCGGCAATCTGGCAGCCAGACTGCCCGCTGCCCACAACCAGGATTGCGCCGTCCGGCAGCGATGTTGGATTGCGGTATTGGCTAGTATGGATTTGGTGAATATGGGATGCAATCTGTGAGGCATAGGCAGGAATACGAGGTTTGGGAAAAGCACCTGTGGCGACCACAACATTTGCTGCTCGGTAGGTGGCTGCATCGGCTTCAATTATGAATTCACCAGCATCATCATGGATACTGGTTACGGTGATACCTGTTCGCACTGGTGGGTTAAACAGACTCGCATACTCCTCAAGGTAGTGTAGAACTCCCTCACGAGTGAGATAGCCATCAGGCTCATCACCTTGATAAGGAAAACCAGGAAGTTGCAACGTCCAATTGGGGCTGACAAGCGTGAATGAATCCCACTTCCCGCTACGCCATGCTTCCCCAATACGATCTTTTTCGAGGATAACATGTGGATGTTTGTGCTGTGTCAGACAGTAGCTAACTGCCAATCCAAATTGCCCTGCTCCTATGATCACAGTGTCGATCTGTTCGGACATCGGTAAAATCCTCGTCGCTATTTTATGGGATACTGGTCACTATGAGGCTACTTTACAATCAACACTAGTTCATAAATCGAACTGGTTAATTGACGGGTTGCCAAGTGTAATACGCGCCCTTCCAAAATGGTTTGAGTGGCTCACTCCCTAATGGACTTCCTTAGCGACGAATTATGCCACTCATCATAGCTCACCACACACCACAGGCAATTCACTTCGAACAAACCTTAAAAGACTTTCATACAGGAGACTACGGCAGTGTGATCACCCACAGCGCCGAATCGTCGGCATTCCAATAGACCACCCTTCCCCCATCAGGAGAAACCGTCCACTGATCATTCAAGACACGAATCCGTTTCACGGCGGGGTTTGTCAGCGCCCGAACAATTCCCGTCGTGACGCTGAATGCCATCAAGACTCCCTGATTTTCCCCTTCATAGGGCAAAAACAAGACGGTTTCGCTGTCCCGCCAGCGGTATGACCCAATAAAGGGAAGTTTCACGGCTGGCGCCCCCCCTCGCGCGGCTATGCCATACACGCCGCTGGCGTTGGCGTCGTCTTGGAAGGGTGCATAAAAGAGCAAGACAGCGCCACCGGGGGCAATCTGCACACTGCGTAAATCGCGGATGGTGATGATCGCTTCCATCTTTTTGGTGGCAAGGGTGAACACGTTCAAGGTGCGCCGGTTCGTGCGCTCTATCGGCTCAATCACCAACAGGCGCTCATCGTCTAACCAGGCTACGCTGCCGCCGTTTTGCGTGCGTAAAAGGGTGCGCCCTTCACCATCAGAACGGCTGATCCACACCTCGGTGAGCGGTGGAATCCCACCGGGAATGTTATCGGCGGGGAAACGCTGCCAGAGCAAGCGGCTGCCCGATGGCGAAAAAGCTGGAATCGCCCCGCCTGTGGCAAGCGGCGTTTCTTGCTTATCGGCAAGGCGGATCATGCTTGTCCGTTCAGTGATGTAGACAAGTTCGAGTGTTCCATCGGGCGAGGTTTGGCGGTAGCGCCCGTCCTTGATTGGGCGTGGTGTGGTGTCCCCTGTCACATTGACGGCGATCAGGTTTGCCAGTTGGCCGTCCACCCCATCGTAGAAGGTTATGGCGGAGCTATCCGCCGTCCACCGCGCATGGGCGCAGCAGCCCCCTTGTGTCACTTGCCGAAAGATGGCAGGGCTTTCGCTGAAGGGTTTGGCATTGAAGGCTGGCGGGGTGTATGGTGAGGGGGCAACACGGGTAAGTGGCGGATTCGGGTAGCGGTATTCGTTCAGCGGCGTTTCGTTGAAATCGACATCGGGCTGATCAAGGAAGGTTTGCCAGCGGCGGGGAAAGAGCAAATCTTGAGTAAACCCGCCAAACCCCTGATAACCCAAATTAGAGAGCGCCACCCAATCTGCTTCAATATAGTTCACCGGATTATGGGCAATCTGATAATTTCCGCTGCGCACCTCAAGGTGGAGATGTGGGCGAGAGACACAGGTGCTGTCAGGATCGCCGGAATAGGCGATCACTTGCCCTTTGCGCACTGCCTGCCCACGAGTGAGATCAGGTTTGGCGTTCAGATGTCCATAGACAGAAGTGATTCCCAGATCACGGTGAAAAATCGTCAGGTTGTGGGGGTCTAAGCCAAAACTGAAATTATCAACCTGATCGACCTCCCCATCGCCAATGGCGACGACGGGTGTTCCGCAAGGCGTCCAGAAATCGATCCCAAAATGGAGGTTGCGCCCGCCAGCGTACCAGTAACGCCCATAATTGAACGCCCCAATCGTGTTTCCATAGGGTTGGCTCAGCAGCCATGTCGTGACCCCTGGCGGGGTGGTAAAAGGTAGGCTGAAGGGTTTCCCCGGCGGGGGCGTTTGCGCCCCACTGGTAAACGATGGCAAGACGAAGACGAGGAGGAGACAGGCGAACCAAAAACGACGAGCCATGCGACGGCAAATCCTTGTTTGTGGATAGCATCGGAAAGTATAGAGGGACGCCCTCCCCATGCAAAATTTCGTAAAGAGCAGAGTGGGGGTAACCCATGTGAGGTGGACGATCAAAAAGAATAACCCCTATAATCGACAATGGACAGAGGGCTAACATAAATACGGGAGTTTTTGATTGTGAGAAATACACTGATCGGTCAGGGCATTGCCGAGTTCATTGGCACATTTATGCTCATTTTTGTTGGGGCGGGGGCAGTGACGGTCTTTTCGAGAGGAGGGATCGATGCAGCCCTCGTTGTTGCGGCGTTAGCACATGGGCTGATCCTGATTGCCATCATCGCCACTTTTGGCAGTATTTCCGGCGCGGCGGTCAATCCGGCGATCACCTTTGGGCTGCTGCTCGGCGGGAAAATCAACGGATTGAAGGCACTTGTTTTTTGGGCAGCGCAGTTTGCCGGGGGTATTTTGGGGGCATTTGTAATCACCCTAGCGATCCCTGACATTGCCCGCGTAAACGGTGTTCAGCAGATTGGGCAAACCGTTCCCACCGCCAATATCACAACGCTCCAAATTCTCCTCATCGAAGGATTATTAACCTTCTTCCTCACCAGCACTGTTTACCAAACGGCAATCTACGGGCGCGGACCCGTCCCGGCAGGGGTTGCCATCGGGTTTACATTGGCAGCGTGTATCCTCCTCGGCGGAGCGATTACTGGCGCTTCGCTCAATCCGGCACGGACACTCGGACCTGGATTGATCAGCGGCGATATGAATCAGATTGGCATTTATCTGGCAGCACAGTTCATTGGTGGCGCAGTGGCGGGTGTGCTGCATGGGTACATCTTTGGTTTTAGCAGCGGGAAGTAACCCGATCCCTTCCATTACGCAGTTGCCCTTAGCCACTCATGTAGAGGGGGTGAGGGCTTGTGTCTAAAGGTCATTTCTTCAGAAGTTTGAGGGGAGGTTGAGGCCGGTGGGAGAAATGACAACGCCCGCTTTCGCGGGCGTCGCCATAAGTGCAGGATACGAAGGATTAGAGGGCGCGAACGATGTTCGAGAACACGTTAGCAATCGCCGGACCCAACAGCGCCAAGATGATGATCACAACGATGGCGACCAACACGAGGATGAGGGCGTATTCGACGAGACCCTGACCTTCTTCACGAGGAAGATACAACATGATGACTACCCCTTTCAAGGATGAACATAAACTGTAGTCAAGGTAAAGAATAACATGGATTTGCAAAAAGCCAAGATCACAAAGATCAAACAGAGCCAGATGTGTAGAAGGTCTAACATTGGCGAATTTTGTAAAGGTTTTTTGATGATTTTCATCACGATTCGTTCAATTCAGCAATAATGCGTAGCCCATCAAGAGTCAGTTGGGGAGCGACGATCTCAATCATCGTCGAATATTTGCTGACGAGCGCAGCCAAACCGCCTGTAGCAACCACCTTTGCCCCTGCGCCAGCGGGAAATGCTGCCCGAATCCGCCGCGTGAGTCCATCAATCATATCGACATAACCGAGGAACAGCCCACTTTGAATGGCATGTGTTGTGTTTCGTCCGATGGCGGAGGGTGGTGGTTCGAGCGTCACTTTGTAGAGTTGGGAGGTTTTGCCCACCAGAGCATCCAGAGCAATGCCAATTCCTGGCGCAATGCTCCCCCCAATATAGCGTCCCTCTGTGAGGACATCAAAGGTGGTTGCTGTCCCAAAATCAATGACAATCACCGATCCACCATAGAGAATGTGCGCCGCCGCCGCATTGACCAAGCGATCCGCACCAACCTGTTCAGGGCTGTCCACATCAACGCCGATTCCTAAGGGGATTTTCACAGTCACCACCAATGGTTCAAGGTGCATGTAGCGTTCTGAAAGTTCGGTGAAGGCAAGCGTCAGTGGTGGGACGACGCTGGCGATTACAACCCGCCGAATATCGGCAAAGGTGAGGTCAGAATCCCGCAAAAAACTGCGGACAAGGGCAGCATATTCATCGGGCATTTTGTTGTGGACGGTGCGCACTCGCCAATCATGTCGCCATGTGCCATCTTGCCACAGCCCCATCGTGACGTTCGTATTCCCAATATCAATAGCAAGAAGGGTTGAGGGGAGGGGCATAGTGACACTCTCGATTGTAAGGTTGAAATGGTTTGGAAAAGTCACTCAAGTGTATCGAATTATTCTAGCAGTCCACCAAAGAGGTAAATAGTAGGTTCACCCAACCCTCTAGCGCCCTCTCCCACAAAGGGGTTGAGGGAGAACGCATCCTCCCTTTTTCCTTGCCTGTGGGGGTAGGAAGATGGGGTTCTTTTAGAAAGTACTGAGGTGCGGTACTACTCTCACTGTCCGCACTTCTTGCCGCTATGCTATGATCGTCCTATGCGTTACCTAACACTCTCTGAAGCCATTTATATCAATGGGCGGGTGCTGGCGAATCCCCAAATTATGAGCGGCAAACAAGGCGTGCGCGATGTGATCTTGCTAGATGCGGCGGTAATGCGTCCAGCATCTAGCGCGTTTGGGGCGGACGCCTACCCCACCCTGCGGGAAAAAGTGGCTGCCCTTTTTCATTCCATCGTGCGCAACCATCCCTTTGCCGATGGCAATAAACGGACGGCAACCGTCGTCTCTATTTTTATGTTTGCGGTGAATGGTGAGCGCATCGTGTGGAATCAAGTTGAGGCGCTGCCTTATATCCTTGCCGCCGCCCAACATCAACGGGAGATCGCTGATCTTGCCGCGTGGTTTCCGCTGACACCCTGTCCACCGGCAGGCGAACCCGATGCCGAGGCAGACATGCGGCATATTGACCAGATTTGCCTTGAACAGGAATGGCTGCTCAATGAACTCCGAGATCGCTGAGACGATTCGCTACCTAAGCGCGGCAGAGGTCGTCGCTATCAATGAGGCGGTGACGGGCGGGGCGGGCTTGCGTGATTTGCGTTTGTTTGATTCGGCACTTCGTCGTCCGGCGCTTGTCTTGTTTGGGGAGGTTCAATTTCCAACGCTCATCGATAAAGCCGCCGCCTATATGGAATCCTTCGCCTACCACCACCTCTTTTTTGATGGGAACAAGCGGACGGCAGTACAAGCAGTAGCGCTTTTTCTTCGTCACAACGGGCGGACGTTTCACTATGAGGCAGGGCGCGATCAGCCTTTTGTGTTAGAGATTGCACAAGGCTGGCACGATAAAGCGGCAATTGCGGCGTGGTTGGCGCAGCGCGTGGACTGATATGGACGGATAAACGATGTGCCGGTTGCTAGGTGAGATATGCCACCACTGCGGCTCGTACCGCCTGATCCATCGCTTCCTCAACAGCAGCGACACGCTCTTTTGAAACGCCCTTCCAGACAAGTCCCATGTCTTCCGCTACTGCCCGTGCCAAGACCTCAGCGCCGACTCCGGCTGCTTTTCCTAAAACCTCAGTTGTGCGGCTGTGTGCGCCGGGTAGAAGCTGCGCAGCAATGGTATCGCGCCAGACGGTTAAATCGACATCGCTCATGAAAGGCAGCCACCCATGTGGTGCGGCATTGCTAAGCGCCTCCTGAGTTCTCTCGGTGAGCGCCACCCGATCTTGTTCGTCAAGGTGGGTCAGCAAGAGATGAAACGCCCACATCGATTCGCTTTGATTACGCCAAATGGTTGGAATGGCATTCACAAAGTGTGGGAATAACATCGTCTCGCACCAGACCTGATCCATGGTCAAATGCCCGACATAGCCAGCGACAAAGGCACGTTGCTGCGGATCGTGGAGCGCCTCCCGTTTTAGCGATGGGTAGCGGGCAAACATGACCTCCACAGGGGGCGGCATCAGCACCGCCGCATACTCGTAGAAATGCGTCTCGGAGCGCCGTATTTGGGACGTGACACGCGCATCGGCGGCAACACTGCCGAGGAGGAACGCGCCCCACATATCGGGGGTGTTCGTGAGGGTGGCGCGAACGGAAAGCGGAAGTGTCAGATCACGATGAAGGCGCTCCGCCAGCGCCAAGTGCATGAACGGTGTGGGCATGGCGGAAGCACGATCAGCGTGAATTAATGAGGAGGATGATCACAATGAGCAGGATAACAATCAAGCCGCCCATCCCGATCAAGACGATGCGGTTATTCATTGCCCCCATAATCCCCCCCGTAGAGGCGGGCTGCGCCGGACGCGGTTGGGGCATTCCGGCTCGGGCGCTATTGCTTGCTTGCGGTTGTGGCATTTGCTGCGGCATTGCTGATTGCTGCGGCTGTGGCTGTGAGGGCGCATGTGGAACGTCCATGGGGCGGCTTGGCGTCTGGCGTGCTCGTGCTACGGAATCATCCGCCACAGCAGCTCTCGGCGCTTGTTCAGGGGGGAGCGGAATATTGGACATTCCTCGTGCCGTTGTCGAACCGCGCACAGGCAGCCCTAAGACCATCCGCAGGTTTTGGACAAACTCCGTCGCCGTGCGGAAGCGATCATTGCGGTTCTTTGCCAATGCCCGGTTGAAAACGACCTCCACCCCATCGGGGAGATCGGGGCGTGCCGCCCGAATCGAGGGAATCGGATCATTAATGTGGCGCATCATCAGGCGGGCGGGGGCTTTTTCCACATAGACAGGCTGACCAGTAACCATTTCAAAGAGAATCACCGCCAGCGAGTAAATATCCGTCTCAGCGCTAGGATCTTCCCCGCGCCACGCCTCCGGCGCCATGTAAATGGGGCTGCCGACGACCATCCCCTGTGCCGTCAGTTTTGTTTCTCCTAAGCGGCGGGCAATGCCAAAATCGGTCAGGAAACAATTGCGCTGCTCATCAAGCAAAATGTTCGCTGGTTTGAGGTCGCGGTGAATGACCCCGCGTGAATGGGCGAGGTCAAGCGCACTGGCGATTTGTCCGGCAATGCGAGCGATCTCGCGCATCTCCAGACGTTCGCCCGATTTAATCAGATCACCCAGATTACCGCCCGTCTTGAGCGCCATGACAAGGTAGAGGATGCCCCCTTCTTGCCCATAATCATACACGGGGATAATGTGCGCATGTTCGAGCGCCGCAATCGCCTCCGCCTCGCGCTGAAACCGCGTGATGAACTGATCTGAATCAGCAAGATCGGCGTTGATGACTTTCAGTGCCACCTCGCGGGAGGTATTCACCTGACGGGCGCGGTAGACCGTCCCCATACCACCACCGCCCAATACGCCATCAATCACATATTTGCTGATGGTACGCCCTAACAAGGGATCATTTGGTCTGTCCACGTTTTGTGTCCTGTTTGAACCGCTGCCAGATGGTCACCTACCTTATAAACCATTTATTATACCCTACACAAACGAGGATATTCTAGGCAAGTTTATATTGGCGGAGAAACATCCTTCCAAACACACCCACGATTTGCCCTTTCTGGGTATAGTAGGTGGGAAGAAGACGGGCAAAGGGTGCAGCATATGATTCATACAATTTCCCCGGCGGTACGCGCCACAACCGATGGAACGCCTGATATTTTGCTGGTGAACCCCCTCATTGTGGTGACCGACCCTGTTGAAGAACGCCTGATGACGCCCTATTTCCCGCTTGGCTTGCTCTACCTCGCCGCCGTTCTGCGGGAGAATGCCTATAGCGTGGCGATGTACGACGGCGCGTTCCAGCCCAATTACGCCAGTTTCGAGGCGGCGATGATCCGCCTGAAACCAAAGGTAGTCGGCATTACGGCGCTAATCACCACCCGCCGTAACGCACTGGCATTAGCTGAGATTGCCAAAAAACACGGAGCGTTCGTCATCTTTGGCGGACCCGACCCGACAGGCAAACCAGACGCCTATTTGAAACACAAAAACGCCGATGGTGGGCGCATTGTTGATCTGATCGTCTGGGACGAAGGGGAAAACACCCTGATCGAGGTGATGAATCACCTGACGGGGCGGAACGGCGCAGACCTACTGAGTCTTCAGCAGATCAAGGGACTGCGCTACCTTGCCGATGATGAATCCCTCATCAGCACGCCGCGCCGCCCTCCGATTGACGACCTTGACAGCCTGCCCTTCCCCGCTCGTGATCTGATCGACGTGGACGCCTATCGCGTTAATTGGAGCGCCCGACACGGCTATTGGAGTCTGAGCCTGATCAACACACGGGGCTGCCCCTACGCCTGTACATGGTGTCAGAAGGGGATTTTCGGGCGCTCTTACCGCTCTCGTTCAGCGGCGAATGTGGCGGAGGAAATGCGCCTGATCAAAGATCACTACAAGCCCGATCAGGTGCGCGTTGTGGATGATATTACGGGTGTGGATCGGGAATGGGTCTTTGAATGGCGTGATGAGGTTGCCAAGCGCGACGCGGCGATTCCCTTTGAGTGCCTCAGCCGCGTCAACCTTGTTGATGTGCCGATGTTGACGGCGTTGAAAGATATTGGCTGCCAAAAGATTTACTTTGGGGCGGAGAGCGGATCGCAAAAAGTGCTGAATGCGATGAAGAAGGGGTCAAAAGTAGAGCAAATCTATCGGGCGGCGGAAGCCTGCCGTCAGGTGGGGATTCACGTTTACTACTTCATGATGGTTGGCTATCCGGGCGAGGATATGGACGATTTGTATCAATCGGTGAAACTGCTGACGGAGACCGTCCCTGACAGTTTCAGCACGACAATTGCCTACCCACTGCCGGGGACGGAGTTTTACCAGCAAGTGCGGGATCGGATCATGCACGACGGCGACGATTGGGCGTTCACCGCCGAAAATCGCCTGTTATTCCAACGAGGCAAGTACAATACAGAATTCTACCGGTGGGTGCAGCGCTGGTTTAACAAGGAATGGGAAGTGGCGCGGGCGCGTTCGGGGCGGGCGCCCGTCTCCGGGCTGCGCTATCTGCGCAGCCTGATGGGGTTACACCTCAGTCGGGGGATGGTGCGGCTGATCGCTCGTCTACCCGGGGGAACAACGATTGAGTTCACCCCAGCGCCGGGGAGGTAGGGTGGTTTGCGGCGTGCCGCCGAATATTCCCATGCGGACACGGTGTGACCCACAATACGGACACGGCGTGCCGTGTCCCTAAAGTTTGGCATATATTGCAGGAGAGAGTCTTTGGCGTTAGGTTCAAGTTGGAAACAAGAAGCCGACCACAAAGACTTAGAGGGGAATGATGGCACGAACAAAAGAACTCATTAAGCAGGTGCTGAAACTATGGGAAGCACACGGCGAGAGTTTCGGTCAGCAGCGGGTGTATGTGCGGGTGCTGGCTTTGTTTGTGGGGAGTTGTTTGCCTATATCAGCCATCGGGTAACCGACCGGCTGAGAGGGCTAGGTTTAGTGAAGGACGATTGGAGCAGTTGGTATCGGGTGCTGGAACGGGCGCTTGACGAAAAAGCAACTAAGGATTATGAAGCGGGGGGGACCTATGTCCAATGGTTACGGCAGAACTTGAACCGGCTCGGTCTCGGTCAACGCCCGTTGTTGGCTTTAGCCGATGGCAGCTTCGATAAGGTCGAGTTCTGGAATCACTTACCGGCTCAGACGTGGACCCTCGTGCGCACCGCCTTCTCCCTGTTTTGTCCCCGTCACCCACCTTTTGGTCTAAAATTGAGCCTCTTTTCGACCCTTTTTACTCCTCATTCACCTCCCCTCCTTTTCCTTCCCCCTAAAAAGTGCCAACTTCAGGGACGCGCCCCAGGGGACGTCCGCCTATGCCTGACTCCGCGCTAATGCACGGGCATGAAATCAGGGTTTTAGAAGCGTTCTCAAACCTCCCCTTGTGGGAGAGGGGACTAGGGGGTAAGGGTACATTTTAAGTCCCGAAGGGGGGTCACTCGTTGCCCGCTGCTTCAGCAGTGGGCAAACGACATAAGGTCGCCTGTTACAGTGCGCCCGCGCCGCCCACTGAGGGTTCCTCCCGATGAACCAGACGGTAACCAACGCCCGGCTCATTGAGGATATAAAAGGGGTTTGTCGGGTCGCGCTCAATTTTTTGGCGCAGCCGCCAAATCGTCGCCCGCAGGATATGAACATCCTCCGAATATTCCGCCCCCCACACATGCGCCAACAAATAATCGTGGGTCAGGACGCGATTCGTGTTCTCCGCCATCGTCACCAAAAGGCGGTACTCCGTTGGCGTCAGGTGAACCTCGCTGGCATCGACCTTCACCAACCGAGCGGCATAATCAATGAGCAAGCCGTTGTTGGAATAGACTGTCGCCCGTTCAACGGGCGCATCGTTTTGACGGTAGCGGCGCATCACAGCGACGATGCGGGCTTGCAGTTCCCGCGTCCCAAAGGGTTTCGTCAGGTAATCATCGGCGCCCAACATCAGCGCCTTCACTTTGTCGTCCTCGGCGTCATTCGCCGTCAGGATGATGATGGGCATGTCATGTTGGCGGCGGATATTCTCCAAGACTTCCAAGCCATGCATCCTCGGTAAGCGCAGATCGAGCAAGACGAGATCGGGGCGGTTTTCCCCCACCAGTTCAAGTGCTTTCACCCCATCAGGGGCAACCAACACCTCATAGCCCATCGTTTGCAAACTGCTCCGCAGATAGCGGGAAACTCGTGGTTCATCTTCCACAACCAAAATGAGTAAGGTATCACGCATAATTTTTCCCCTGCCCTGGATGCTTGTTGCAAACATGCCTTCTCCCCTCAGTATATGTCAAGCTAGGGAAATCTGCACACCGCTTCCATACGGTCTGCTGCCTTGTGAGCCTCCCAAAGGAACGGCGGGGCGCCCTTCGTTGGGGGGATGTTTTCCGCGATCCCACGCCGGAATACGGGCATAATCCGTGTGTAAGAAATATCACCGCTTGTCACAAAAATATGACGTTCAGATCACCCTGATTTCTTGTATGATCAGCGCTTATGATGATCACCGAAAACGTAGTGAGATTCCACTCCCCAACCCAACATGTCCTATGCGATTGAACTGGTTCAGGTAACCAAATCGTTTGGAAATTACGTCGCTGTCGATAACGTCTCCTTGCAGATCAAAGACGGCGAGTTTTTTTCTCTGTTGGGTCCTAGCGGGTGTGGCAAGACAACCTCCCTGCGGATGATCGCCGGATTTGAAATGCCCACCAGCGGCGAGATTCACCTGCACGGGCAATCCGTTGGCGACCTCCCCCCCTTCAAGCGCCCCATCAACACCGTCTTTCAAAATTACGCCCTCTTTCCGCACCTCAGCGTTGCCCAAAATGTGGGCTTTGGCTTGGAGATGCGCCACATCCCTAAACCAGAGATCACCGCACGGGTGGGCGAAGCACTGGCGATGGTGCGCATGGCTGAATTTGCCAACCGCCGCCCGAATCAACTCTCTGGCGGGCAGCAGCAGCGCGTGGCGCTGGCACGGGCGTTGGTCAACCGCCCAGAGGTGCTGCTTTTGGACGAGCCGCTAGGGGCGCTTGATCTCAAGCTCCGCAAGCAGATGCAGCTTGAGCTAAAGGCGATGCAAGCAGAAATCGGGATCACCTTTATTTATGTCACCCACGATCAGGAAGAAGCCCTGACGATGAGTGACCGGATCGCCGTAATGCATCGCGGTAAAGTGCTGCAATGCGCCTCCCCCCGTGAGATTTACGAGCGTCCGCTCTCTCGCTATGTTGCCGATTTTATTGGCGAGACGAACTTTCTAGAGGGCGTTTTGACCGCGAACGGCGACCTTGCCGAAGTGACCGTAGGCGATGCTGTGCGCGTTATTGCCGCCCCCACCACGGACACCACCGCCGGACAGAAAGTGACTGTCGCTATACGCCCAGAGAAAATCAACGTCGTTTGGCTGCGTGACAGCGAGGGAAACCCGCTTGATCCAGAGGCGAAAGCGGCGCAAATCATGGCAGAGGAAGGTTGTGTCTCGGCGCGGGCGGCGATCAAAGAGTCGATCTACATCGGCACGGACACTCGTTACGTTGTGCGGCTGACGGGGAGCGCCGAAGGGACGGAAATGGTGGCGCGGATGCAGAATTTCGGCACTCGCTACGATCAATACATCCCTAAAGGCGAAGCCGTTCTTGTTTATTGGACGCCCGAAAATGCCCGTATTTTGTTGGATTAGCCTGCTTTTAGCCGAGTGCTTTAGCACTGGAAAGACGAACGCATACAGCGGAGGTGACTAGAACCGACAAGGATGATCAGCACAGCAGCAGCACCTACAGATTCAAGGCAAGACGCCGGGGCGCATTACCGTTTGCGCTTTGACCGTGCCGCCGGATGGGTGGCACTCCTGAACGCCCTCCTGTGGACGGCACTTCTGCTGCGCGGGACAGTCTTCGGCAGTTGGCTGCTCGCCGTGCGGGAAGGTGTTTCCCTCCTCCCTATCGAGGCGTCGCTCCAAGCACTAGGGATGAGCCGAGGGGCGTTCCTCATTGGGGCGGGGCTACTCGCCTTTGCCGCTGCCGATGGGGTGCTTGGTGTTGGGCTGCTGCGAGGGCATCGCTTGGCGCGTCCCGCTGCCTTCCTGCGGGCGGCGGCTGGCTTGGGCGGTTGCCTCGCCTATTACCTGCTGACACAGGATTTTGTCACGGCGCTTGTCCTTGCCTCGCTGCAAGGGTTGATCCTCGCTTTCCTCTCGCGCAGTGCGGGTTTGATCATTGCCTATCCAGGGATCACCTTTGTGATCGTCTTTTTCCTTGTGCCGCTGCTGAGCATCTTCGCCTTCAGTCTAGGGCGGGGGACGGCGCTAGGCACAGTGGATGTGAGCAGCCCCAATTTCGACAATTTTCTGCGCATTGTCTCACCCGTTGGCAGAAGTGGTCTGGTCTACATTGATACCATCCTGCGAACGGTCTGGATCGCCTTCCTAAACACAGCGATCTGCCTGATCATCGCCTACCCCTTTGCCTTTTGGATGGCACAACAGCCGGAAAAGCGGCGGAACATCCTCATGGTGCTGGTGATGATTCCTTTTTGGACAAACCTCTTGATTCGCACCTATGCGTGGCTGGTAATCCTTCGCAAAGATGGCTTGCTCAACAACTTGTTGATTGATGTTTTTGGCGTGATCGATAAACCGCTCGAACTGACGAATACCCCCGTCGCGCTCTTGCTTGGGTTGGTTTACGGCTACCTCCCTTTTATGATCCTCCCTCTCTACACAACGATAGAGCGGCTGGACAAGCGCTACATCGAAGCGGCGTCCGATCTTTACGCCCGCCCCACCCAAACACTCTGGCGGGTGATCTTCCCGCTGACGATGCCGGGTATTGTGGCGGGCTGCATTTTGGTGTTCATCCCTTCGGTGGGGACATATGTCGTGACAAACGTCCTCGGCGGCGGCAAGATTTACCTGATTGGCAATCTGCTGGAGCAACAATTCATGACCAGCAACGGCGATAAAGCGTTCGGGGCGGCGTTTGGCGTTGTCCTCACGCTCCTCATGCTGGCGGCAACGATGATCTACTTCAGGCTTGGGCGGAAGGAAGCATACTGACATGGCACAAACTCACCTTAGCACCCGTGTTGCGCCAAATGCGCTGCCTCGCCTGCACCTGCCCCGCCTGCGCTTGGGGCGCTTGGCGCTGCCAACGGTGGGCATACTGGGCTTTGCCTTTCTCTATATCCCCATCTTCGTCCTGATCGTCTTTTCCTTCAACAGTGGCTCACGGATGGGGCAGTGGGAAGGCTTTAGCCTGAAGTGGTACGAAAGCGTCTTTCAAGATCGGCGCATCATGGCATCCTTCGAGGTCTCTTTGTGGGTTGCCCTCCTCTCGACGGTGATCAGCACCCTTTTGGGGACAATGGTCGCGCTGGCACTAGATCGCTTCAGATTTCGCGGGCGGACAACCTTCGACGGTATTCTTTACCTGCCGGTGATCATCCCCGATATTGTCATGGCGTTGGCGCTGCTGCTGTTCTTTAGCTCGGTGGAGATGAAACTGAGCCGCTGGACGATCCTCTTGGGGCATATCGCCTTCAGCGTGTCCTATGTGTGCGTTGTGGTGCGGGCGCGGCTGGCGACGATGGATCGCCGTTTAGAAGAAGCCGCTGCCGATCTCTACGCATCGCCCTTCGCCGCCTTCCGGCGGGTGACTCTCCCCTTGCTAATGCCCGGAATCATCGCTGGCGCACTCATGGCGTTCACCCTCTCCATTGATGAATTCGTGATCACGTCCTTTATCGGCGGGCAAGGCGATACAACCATCCCCGTGCGGATTTTCTCCATGCTCCGCTTTGGCTTGAAACCAGAGATCAACGCGCTGGCGGTGATCATCCTGATGATGTCCTCTGTGTTGGTCGTTTTTTCATTAGTCATGCAAAATAGAGGGCTAAAGGTACAGGCAAATTACATGGGGCAGTAGAACCCTTATGGCGGAGATGATCCCCACCGAATGTCACCCCGACACGGCGAGTTATGCGGAGAAAACGCTCTTTCCCATCTTTCAGAAAGGGCTGGACTCAACGTTCATCGTCTTTCATGGAGCGGCACTGCAAGCGGTGAACACCGCACAAGGGGGGGTGAATGACCGCGAGATCGACTTTCTGATCGCCCATCCTCAACACGGACTGTTGGCGCTTGAAGTGAAGGGTGGGCAGATTAGGGTGGAACGCGGGCAGTGGCGGCAAAACGGCAACCCGATGCGGAAAACCCCGATCAAGCAGGTGAAACAAGCCACCTATGACCTCCACGCCCACCTGAAAAAAGCCCCCCAAACAAAATCCTTCCACTACCCGCTGTGGTATGGGGTCGCCTTCCCCGATGTCGATGTGGAGGGCGATCTGGGGACGGATGCCCCTCGTGTGATCATCCTTGACAAGCGCGATTGCCGCTCCGATGCCCTCCAAGAGACCCTTGTGGCGATATACCAGCATTACGTAAAAACGGAGGACACCTCCCCCGGCGAAGCGGGGATCGCTGCCCTCGTGAGCCTTCTTGCGCCAAGCTATACACTCCGTTCCCTGTTAACAAAGGATTTCGAGGATGAGGCAGCGCGGATCAAGGTTCTGACAGAAGAACAATATGAGGTGTTGGAAGAACACCTTGCCAAAAACACGAATTACCTGATCACCGGCGTTGCCGGGTCGGGCAAGACGATGCTGGCGATGGAACATGCCTCCCGTTTGGCAAAGGCGGGCAAGCGCGTCCTGTTCACCTGTTTCAACCGCGCCCTCATGGAATGGCTGCGCCACACCTACCCAAGCGAGGCAGCCATCCAGATCACAAATTTTCATGATCTGTGCGCCACCTTTCCACCCAAATATGGCATTCCTGTTCCCAACCATTCAGAGGCAATGGAGAAAGCGGGGATCAGCCAACAGGATTATTTTCAAGGAATTTTGCCGCAAAAGCTGAGCGATGCCGCCGAAAAAATGCCCGATGCGGATCGCTTTGATGCCATTCTGGTTGATGAGGGGCAGGATTTTCGACAGACGTATTGGACGCCGCTGATGATGCTTTTGAAAGACCGCAGCGCCAGCCATTTTTACATTTTTTGCGACGACAGCCAGACCCTTTATGGACGGCACACCTTCCCTTTTGAAGCGCCCACCTACCACCTGAAGAAAAATCTGCGTAACACGCGCCCCATTGGGGAGCGCGTCGGAAAGTTCCACCGAGGGAAGGGGGACTATCGGGCGGCGGGACCGGATTCGGTGAATGTTGTCCAAATCCGTGAGGGGAAGGATCAACGCGCCCTCCTTGCCGATGCTCTCGCCACCCTAAAACGGGAGCAGATTCCCGCCCACCATATTGTCTTGCTCACCCCGCTGCGCGGGCAAAGCCAATGGAAAGAGGGCGAGACGGTAGGCGGCTTCACCCTCCGCTGGCGTGGCGCAGAGGGACTGCCCACCGCAGAGGGGGTGGAGACGATCTCCGTCCAGACAATCCAGAGCTTCAAAGGGCTGGAACGCCCCGTCGTGATCGTCTCTGAACTGCGCCGCGCCATTCATATGTACAAAGAACCAGAAACCTACGAAAACCTTGTCTATGTGGCGCTCTCGCGGGCAAAACATTACCTCATCGTGATCGGCGGACTGCCCGCGTGGACGAATAATCCGCCCCTCTGATTCGGACACCCTTTCTGACTCGTCCTTATGGAGCGGGTGCGGAGTAAAGATGCCCTGCGATTAATACGGTTGATTCTGTTGAAACTCAATCACAGTGACATTCTCATCGCAGCCAGAGCGCGTTTGGACACTCACCTTGTCGGAGATGGGCGCACCTGTTGAGCCGATTAACTGGACAGTGTAATCCTCTACGATGGGGATCGGATTCACAAAGGTATTGAAACTCCCATCACCAAGCGTTGCCGTTTTGCCAACAACCTCAATCGTATCGATGCGCGGTTGGACAGAGGTAATCCGCACGGCAAGCGGTTTACTTCCCACATTGAAGGGCTGCCCATCCAGATTCAAAATGACCCCGGCAATGCTCTGCCAGCGGCAGGCTTCCGTCCCGCTGTGCGGTTGGTAGCGAATAGCCCCAACGGTGAAGGGGAACGGCGCGGGGGTAAAACGCGGCGTCACGGTGGGGGGCAGGGCAAGCGTGGCAGATGATTCCGTCGCGGGGGGTTCGTCGGTTGCCCCTCCGCCCACCACAGGGGTATTCGTGACCGTTGGAGTGGCGGTGGGGGTGATTGTCGGGGTTTCGGTGGGCGTTGCCGTCGGGATCGTCGGCGTTGGCGGTTCAGGGGTGAAGCTCGCCGTTGGTGTCAGCGTTGGGGGGAAAGTTGCCAAGACGAGGATCGGTGGGTAGGTTGCCACAGGGAGGGGGTTCAACGGCGAACGCGGGTTGGCGATCAGCAGAATGGTGTAGGCGATCACCCCCACCGTCAGCAGCAAAAATATCGCCGTGATCATATCGGCACAACCGCCCCCACGCCGAACGGGAGCGCTGTATTCAGCATATTCCGGGGCAGCCACGTCTGGCGCTGGGCGCCGCCGTCGGCGTGAGGGAAGTGGCGCTACCGGAACGTCGGGCGGATCAATGATCTCGAAGGGCGGCTGTTCTTCAGCGGGAGACTCATCATCGCCCTCATCGGCTGCTGTGGGCAGGGGGGGGCGACGGCGGCGGGAACGGCGGGACCGCGCAGCACTGTCCTGTTCGGCGTCGTCAAAGGCGCTGCGTGGCTCGTTTGGCTCGGACGGGTGTGGCGGCTTGCGGCGTGTGCCAGCAGGCAGCGGCAGTTTCTCAGAGAGATCGTCGTAATCGTCTCCCCCATCAGCAGGGGGAAGGGTTGGGTTAGTCGTCATAAAAGCCCCTTAGAATGGGCGTAGCTGAACAAAATGAACACGCGCCACATTTGTATCACACGTTCCGCGAAAATCAACGAGGATACGGGGCGTCAGGATGCCCCCCTCGGCAGAGCGCAGTTCAACGGCATATTGCCCCCGCATGGCGCGGCGTCCCACCGGCACAACCCACCCCAAAAAGGTATCGGTATCAATGGGGACGCTCATAGAGAATCCTTCCGCTCCGGTGATCAGCACATAAACACCTGTGTCGGTGGTCAGCCGTTCCCCTTGTAAGCCATAGACAAGCCCGCTCAGGGCTTGGTAACGGCAGCCCTCTACCCCATCATGCGGGGTAAAGAGCGGCGCATCGGGCGCCGGGGCAAAGGGGAAGGCATAGGTGGGCGTGGGGCTTGGCGGCGTTGTCGTCGGTGTTGGGGAAGGACCGGGCGTGTGGCTGGCGGTGGGCGTGGGGCGGAAAATACTGCGCGTGGGGGCGGGTGTGCGGGTGGGACGCGGCGTGTTTGTCAGGGTGGGTGTCTCAGTGGGGAGCGGTGTCTCGGTGGGCGTTGGCGTCTCGGTGATCGTTGGTGCGCCGGGGGGGAGCAGCGTTTCGGTAAAGGTGGGGAGCAGTGTCACCGGAAGATTCGTCGGCGTGATCGTATTCGTGGGCGTATCTGTCGGGGTGGCAGTGGGGGTTTCAGTGGGTGTGGCAGAGGGGGTGTGGCTGGCGGTAGGCGTCACGGTAGGCAGGGCAAGGACGACAATCGACGTAGGAGTCTGCGGGGCAAACAGGGCGGGGGGGGGAATCACCTTCCCCACCACCAGCGCCGTCCCTACCGCTACTACTGCGGTCAGGCTGAGCAGGATCAGCGTGATCAGATTCAGGCAGCCCGTCCAGCAGCCGCTTCGCTTTCGCATTGACGTGCTTCCCGAAATACGGATAGAGCCACTCAGCCGTTCGGCGTCCCCGTCCCACTGGGCGCACCTTCCTCAACGGGTGTGCGCGAAGGCGTCGCCGTCTCGGTGGGGGTGAAAGTTGCCGTTGGGGGTAGCGTGGCGCTAGGGGTAGCGGTGGGTGTCTCGGTGGGCAAGACCACCGTCGCCGGAATGGTCGAATTGTAGGGCGCAAAGAGCGCCGGCGGCTTGATCACATTGACCAAGAGCAAAATCGAACACAGGCAAATAAAGACGGTCAGCCCGATGAAGACCAACGTCACTGTGTTGTAGAACCCATCGTTCCCGGATCGTGCCGTCATCGAACCCCGCCCCCTTGTGTATGCGTGTGTGTGCTAAATAAACCGCTCAATCTGCGCTTTGGTGACGAGGGCTTGCAGCCACGCCTCAAAAGCCGTCTCGCTCAGGCGAAAACATGTTTCCTGATCGATAGGACGATCTGACGCCCGTTCAAGCGTCTGGATGATATGATAACCCAACTCGCTCTTTACGGGGGCGCTGAATGTATTCATTGGTTGGGTAAAGGCGGTATCTTCCACAATGGGTTGAAGCAACTGCCCCCGCGCAAACCAACCAAGATCGCCGCCCACGTCGCGCGTCGTCACGTCCAACGAGAACTGCCTTGCTAGGGCAACAAAATCGCCGCCCTTCATCAGTTGATCGTACAATGCTTTCGCCACACTTTCCTCTAGAACGAGGATATGCCGCGCCCGAACTTGCTCCACCGCAAGGCAGGTGTTCGCTGTGACAACATCGCGCATTTTTTGGGTGATCAGCGCCGAGCGCAAAACGCCCCGAAAATCGTCCTCGCTAAGGCGATCCGCCGCCAACTGTGCCAGCCAGTTTTCGCGGTTTCCGGCAATACCGACCATCACGGCGATTTCGGCGTCCACTTCCGCCTCCGTCACTGTAATCTGCTGAATGGCTGCCGCTTGCTCAATCAACACCTGCTGGATGAGCGTCTCTAGGACAATAGCGCGAAAGGCGGGGAGATCAAGGGGCGGCGCTTCTCCGGCGAAACTTAAGCCTTCCAAACGCCGATTCGTCTCGTGATCGAGGGTGGACATCAAAATTGCTTGTCCGTTCACCGTTGCCGCAACGGGATCAGGTGTCCCTTGCGCCGCCGCCAAACGAGGATAGCCCACAATGGACACAGCGAGAAGAAACATCCCCACCCCAATCACGGCGCGGGTTAGGAAACGAACGGTCAAGGCTGAGGCTGCGATTCGGTAAAGGGTGAGATTCAAGCAGGATTACTCCCCAAAAAGGATGCGCTGGACGACGGCGCAAGTATAGCGCGGCATAGCATCCATGCAAGCGGCACTACTGCATTGCCAGAGTGCGGCACTCTATGAGCGTTGGGGGTTCTGTTCTGTCCGGTTGCCGCACCCCTTAGTGTTTACATTGTTTACAGCCCTTCCTCAAGAGCGACCAAATCATCCCATGTTTCGCGGCGACGTGCTATCCGCCACTGCCCCCCTTCGGCAACGATCTCTGGTGGGCGGGGACGGGCGTTGTAGGTTGACCCCATCACCGCTCCATACGCTCCGGCGTGCAGCACAGCTAAAATATCCCCTTCCTTCAGAGGATGGAGGGCTACCCGCGCCCGCAGCACATCGGCGCTCTCGCACACCGGACCAACAATTTGGGTGGGGATCAACGTAGAATCAGCCATACCCTGACGTTCATAAAGGGGTAAGACGCCGTGTGTTGCTCCGTAGAGCGCCGGACGAATCAACTCCGTCATGCCGCCGTCGGTGACGGCAAGGCACGCCACATCGCCTCCGCCGGGCTTTAGGTATTGCACCGTGATCAGCAGGACACCCACATCAGCAGCGATGTACCGCCCGGGCTCAAGGATCAGATGGATGGTTCGCCCACGCAGCAGGGGGCGAACCGCCTCGGCAAAGGTCTCGATTGAGGGGACGCTCTCGCCCATATAGGCAACGGGAAAGCCCCCCCCTAAATCAAGCGTGTGAAGAAAGGGGTGTGCCTCAAAAAGAGGTAAGACTGCCTGAAGTGCTTCCGCTGTTCGTGTCGCATTGCCCACCTGACTGCCAATATGGATGTGCAGTCCAGCAATATCAAGGTGCGTCCGCAGGGATTCATCCGCCAAGATCGCCTTTGCCTCGTCAAGGGCGATCCCAAACTTGGAGGCGGCGTGACCGGTATCAATGTAACTGTGGGTATCGGCGTGAACATCGGGGTTCAGGCGCAGGGCGACGCGGGGGTGCTTGCCCGCTGCTTGTGCTACCGCTGCCAAACGGCGGAATTCGCCGCTACTCTCCACGTTGATCCAGCCAATGCCCATACCTACTGCGTACTCAAGTTCGGCGCGTGTTTTCCCGACGCCAGCAAAAACAATCTGGTCGGGACGCGCCCCCCCCCGCCGCGCCCGAAAAATCTCTCCGGCAGAGACGGCATCTAGCCCGCAGCCCATGCCTACCAGCGCCCGAATCAGAGCAAGATTGGCATTTGCCTTCAGGCTGTAATGGATCTCCGCTTCAGGAAATGCCGCCTGTAAGCGGCGGACATTTTCTCCCACTCGATCTAGGTCATAGATGTAGCAGGGTGTCCCCACCGCAGAGGCAATCGCTGCCAGCGAAACGCCGCCAGCGTGCAGCACCCCTTCGTGATAGGCGATCATGACTTATCCACGTCCTTCAAAAAGGCGCGGTAGGCGGCAATGAATGCCTCTGGCTGCTCACTATGAATGGCATGACCAGCCCCTTTGAACGCCTCCAAACGGCGGATCATCTTTTCCCGTGCGGCTTGGCGGATGAACCGCTCTCCGGCAACGATGGGGTTCAACGTGTCATGCTCGCCAAGCATCAAAAACAGCGGGCAGAGGATTTCCGAGGCACGCCCCAAACTGAGATCGCCGCCCGCCTCAATCATGGCGGCGAACCCTTCCACCCACGCCCGATGCCAACTGTACACATCCTGTCCGGGATGCTTTGCCTCTAAGCTGGTGTCAAACCAACTGGGCATTTTGCCCTGCCGAGCGCGTTGGGCGGCATCCAAGCCAAACGCGCCCACAGCCCCCCATGCCATCACCGAGCGGCATAAATCAGGGCGCATAATGGGCATCAGCAGCGCCACCTCGCCGCCATCGCTAAAGCCGGCAATATGGACATCCTTCAGGCTGATTTCATCGAGAAAGGCGCACATGACGCCCGCATCCCGAAAGTAAAAATCCTGGGGAAAGGTGCGGTGGGGGGGGACACTGTTTCCATAGCCCGGGAGGTCAGGGAGAATACACTGATACTCTGGCAGGGATTCAGCAACGGAGAGTAGATCGCGCCCGACATCCGTCCAGCCATGCATAAGCAGCAGCGGACGCCCCTCCCCAACGGTTTGGTAGTAAATGGTGTGATTGAGTGCTTCGATGGTTGGCATGAGGACACCTAATGAGTTCATAATGGTCTTCATTATAGATCAAGGCGCTATCACGCCAATCTCTCAATTTTGAGGGGAAACAAAGGACGGATGGGCGGTTTCGTGCCTTGCCCCTTACCCCATTCCGTAGGAACGCCCCCTAGAGTGTCCGGCGGGCGGTGGTGTTGGAGCCGCTCAGGTCTATTTAGCCCGATTCCGCCTCGGACATACTTTCCGCAAGGGCAATCAGAGCAGATTCCGCTGCCGCCAAGCGTGTCGTTTCGCCCTCCACCCATCCGCGCAGCGCGTCTGCCAGCGCCCGCCCTTCAGCAATCATGGGCGTCACCGAGGTGGGGCTTGCCCCTCCCAGTCCCCTTCGGCTAGCGACAATGCGCAGCGGGTCCTGGGCGTCGCGGACGGCATCAGCGGGGAGGGCGAGCGTCCGCCCAATGGTTACCTGCGCTGCCGCATCAAGCGCCTCGGTGGTGAGGATCGGATCGCTCTCGGTGGGGATGCCCATCTCCAGCATGGTGCGGATCGCGTAGCCAATAACCTTATGCGCCGTGCGTGGATCAAGCCCCGCCGCCTCGCTGAGGTAATCGCCCAAATCGGTTGCCCCGCTGAAACCCGCCCCTGCCCGCGCCGACAGCCGCTCCGTGTGAAACTCTGCCCGTTTCAGAAGCCCGCTCATCAGGCTGATCACCCGCGTTGTTAGGTCAAGGGCGCGGGGGACTTCGCCATAGGGAAAGAGGCGATTATCCGGCTGCCCAGAGGGGGTCATGTTCGTAGCAATCACGCTCTGCAAAATGGTTGGGACATGCCGCGCCGCCCCGCGCACATAGGCAAGGCTGTAGGGGTTTTTCTTCTGGGGCATGATCACACTCGTCCGCGAGTGGGCGTCGGCAAGCGTCAGATAGCCGAATTCTTCGGTGGCAAAGAGGTACAAATCCTCGGCAAGGCGATCCGCTGTGACAAGCATCGCCACCGCCGCCGCCAAAATCTCTACTGGAATATCGGCTTGCCACATGGCATCCCGCGTATGGGTGATCACTCCCCCAAAGCCAAGCAGCGCCGCCACCCGCCCGCGATTCAACGCCAAGCGTGAGCCATTCACACTGCCGCCCCCCGCCGCACACTCGTTGGCGTTGGCATAGGCGCTCTGCACCCGCCGCATATCCCGACACAAGGGCATGGCAAAAGTCAGCAGGTAATGGGCAAGCGTAGTTGGGTGCGCTTTTTGGAGGTAGGTGTAATCGGGCATGAGCGTCTCGCGGTGGCGCTCTGCCAGTGTGCAGAGTGTCGCCAAGAGATCGCCCAACGCCCCCGCCAGCTTGAGCAGCCCCTCCCGCACGACAATTTGGTAGCCAACGGTGGAGGATTCCCGCCGCGCCCGCCCCGCCCGCAGCCAACCATCAAACCCCTGTTCACGCTCGGTCGGGGGCATCACCTCGCGTAGTTTCTGCTCCCGATTTGTGTAAATATCACCAAAGATGGGGTCGTAGGGAAATTCATCGGGTGGAATCGCGTGAAGAGTGAGTAGCCCTCGGAGCAACGCCGCCCCCGCATCTTGGGGGAGCAAGCCTTCTTCCTTGAGCATAATCACGTAGGCTAGGTCGGTTAGGCTCATCGCCTGATAAAGGAGCGGACCATCCCCGACCTCGTGGGCAAAGGCGGTATTTAGAAGTTCTTCGGCGGGCTGTTCCTTCAGGCGTGAGCCAACGCCCATATGCCCGCTCTGCCGTGCCTTATCGCGGTTATCGGTCATACCCCTATCACCCTGTGATCACCTTATGAGGACGCCTCGCCGGAAACGTCGTGAGGCTGTCGCTGATTGCGGCTGATAAGGGGACTATTCTAGACCGCCGCCCGCACCTCACGCAACCGTTGGAGGTAGGTTTGCAGTGTTGCGATCACCGCCTCAAAGGGGACGGTGACGTGATCGCGGTATGTTTCCACCCCTAAGTTGGATATTTCAGGGCGATCCAAGTAGATGTTGTAATAGCCCGCCCCTTCAAAATCAAGATGGACTCGTTGGCTGGTGTTGTGGGGGGAAAGCGTCAGCGTCAGGTGCGTCAAGCCCGGCTCTATATCAGCGAACATGGGCGCGTTTTGCAGCAGGGGGATCACCTTCAGCAGCGCCATGACATAGGGGGCGTAACGGGTGTTATGGAGTAAGAGATTGAGGTATTCCGTAATGCGCGACCAGTCTTTCATGGGATGTTCCTTTGCGGCAGCACAAGCGAACGGGACGAGTATATATAGCGGTTGGCTCTAGCCCGCTGTCATTCCAGCGGGAGAAAAAACGGATATAGTGTGGGGCATCAGATCCCTTAGCGCCGCAAAAAATCAATGCTGACGGTGTAACCCCGTCCATGTGCCGAGATGATGATTTTCGGGCGGTCTGGGTCGCGTTCGATTTTGCGCCGCAGGTTGCGAATATGGTTGCGGACGAGCGCCGGATCGCCATCGCCGTGCGGGTAATGCCACACCACATGAAGGAGATCAAGGGCGGTCAGATATTCCCCCCGCCGCTGGCAAAGCATATCCAGCAGATCGAATTCAGTGGGCGTTAGATCAACTATGTTGCCATCTAGACGCGCCGAACGGGAGGCTGTGTCAAGGTGCAGCGGTGGGACACGGCCCGATACCCCACGCCGCAAGAGCGCCCGCACCCGTGCCGCCAACTCCCGCCCATTGATCGGCTTCCGTAGGCAATCATCGCCACCAGCATCCAAACAGGCAGCAACACTCTCCCCATTCGATTCCTCGATCAGGCACAAAATGGGCATCCGGTTGTACCCACCCATCGTCCGCAACCGGGCGCATATGGTGGCACAGTCATAGCGCATTCCACCACTATCCACAATGGCAAGGGCAGGGGACTCGGACGGCAAGGCATCCAAGTGGAGCGCATGTCTTGTGCGGAAATCCCCTCCTAGTGATCCCTGGAGGGTTTCAACAAAAGGTTTATCCCCGCTGACGATCAAAATAGTCGCCATGCCCGTGCGTACCTCAGTGGGATTTTCCAGAGTTGGTGCAGTGTACTGTGATGCTATCATGATTTGAAGTATAGAGGATTATCCTATGCATTATTGTGAAAAGTTTGTGAATTCTAAATAGGGAATTACCCCAAAAAACGAATTCTGTAAATTTTCCCCTGCGCCACACCAATATAAAGCCAGCCGCGCCCATCGATGGCAAGCCCCGTCAGGCGATAGGGGTAAAAACTCGTGCGGATCAGCGCCGCATCAGAGGGGGTTCGCCCGGTGACGGGTAAAAAGCGTTCGCTGCGGCGGGTAGCCAGATCAAGGCTGATAATCTCGTAGCCAGCAATTTCTGGGGCGTTCCACGATCCGGCAAGGGCAACCATCAAACGCCCTTGCAGCGCCGGAAACGATGCGCCGTCATAGATCATCATGCCCATGGGGGCGCTTTGCGGGGGCAAGGTGATGAATGGCTCACCGAGGGGGTAAGGTGGCGTCCCACTCAGCGTAATTTGGTACATGGCTGCCGGAACGCCTGCGGGCAAATCGTCTGCAATGTAGAGGGAATTCCCAACCCACGCCAGATCGAAGGGGTGGCGCAGCCCCCTCGCAATCACTTCTGGCGCACCGCGATGGTCAGGATCGAGCCGCAAAAGCGCCCCGCGATCCCCTGCCTCGTCAGGGGGACACGTCTCACAGGCAACGCCCATCCCCACATAAAGCATCCCGTCAGGGGCGATCCGCACATTACCAAAACCATAGCCCGCGCCATCGGAGGGCGATTCATAGAGCGTTGTCAGCACCCCTGTGCGGCTCACAGCGAAGATGCGCCGCGTACCGCTGATATAAAAGCGATCCCGCTGCCCGTCATAGGTCAACCCATAGGGCATTTCAGGGAGATCGCCAAGAAACGTCTCCGGCGGGCTGAAATTTCCCGCCTGATCGGAGATCAGACGGGCGATACGCCGCCCGCCGGAGTCGGCAAAATAGAGTGTCCCATCGGGGGTGAAGGTCAGCGCGGCAGCCCCTACCGTCCCCGGAACTGCCCATCCTTCGGCAAGAATTTCCACACAAAGCGTCTCTGTTGGGCGGAACAGCCAGCGCACCGGATTCTCACAGGGGAGGGCAGCCCCATGAACAGCTACAGGATAGGCGCACAGGAAACCACCTAAGCAAGCCAATATGATGGCATATAGACGGCGCAGGTTCTTGTCTCCCACCAGTAAACGGGCTATAGTCTGCCCCTTATTGGCAGATGAGCATTGAAGCACTGAGGCATAGTGTGGCACGATCACGGTCTTTCACTTTCCGGGCAGGCGGGTTGGGCTATCTGGTCGCCTTCGCTGTGTTTTACCATTATGCCATTCGCCCGCGTATTTTGTCTGTAGGGGTGGAAGGCGACGAGGCGACCTGCCCACTTCCCGGCGATGCGTTTGTGACGATTCCTAGCTACCAAACGACCCGCGCCCTCACCGTTCACGCCCCGCCAGCGGCGGTATGGGGCTGGTTAGCGCAGCTTGGGCGCAAGGGGACGGGCTTTTACGGGTTGGACGCGCTCACCAACAATGGGCAGCCAAGCGCCGCCTACCTCCGCCATGACCTCCCCCCGCTCAGCATCGGCATGAGCATGGATGGCGGCTATGAGGTGCTGGACGTTTCTCCTGCCGAGTGGCTCGTTTATGGGAGCTTCGGGTTATCCACGCCCATTGGGCAGCCCATGTCGCAAACCGTGAGTTTCAACCTTACTCCCCATCCTGAAGGGACGCGGCTGATCCGCCGTGTGCGAGGGTATGTCTTGGGGCGCTTGGGGAAACCCTACAGTCGCCTCTTGGAGGTGATCGATCATTTCGAGGGGACTGTCCAAATGGACAACCTTCGCACACGGGCGGAGGTCATGGCAAGCCTCGTGAAAGCCCCCACCTCCCCATAGGAGCGATCCTAGGAGGTGACCCACTCTGATGATCCCCTCATCGTTCATTTCTCAGGTACAATGAGCGCCCATGCGAACGGAAGGCGCATGATTCATGCTCAAACTTTTCTACGCCCAACTGCCAGAATTTGCCCGCCCCACCCACCCCGTGATGCGCTACCTTTTACTGCGCGAGGGGCGAAAAGCCGGACGCGGAGCGCGGCTGCTGCGCTTCATTCTCATTGGAGGGATGGTCGGCTTGTTAGCGGCAATCAGCTATATTGTTGCCACGCGCTTTGGGCAAGGGGCGCTCCCTCGTGTGAACCCCCACGAAAATCTGTACCTTGCCTTGTATTGGGGCTTGGTGATTTTGCATGTCCTCTTACGGCTTTTTGCCCTGAACGGGACGGTGGGGGGCATTGCCGCTGAAAAACAATTTGGGACGTGGGAGACGCTGAAAGTGACAACGGATGGGGCGCTGCTGACCCTTCGGGCGCGGTGGTCGATGGTCTTTTACCGCCTCGGTCTGCTGCTGACCATTATCACCGTTGCACGGCTGGTCTTTATTGGCGTGGCGCTCTTTAACCTCGTCTCCATTCAGGGGCATTACCTCGATAACATGCTTTCTGGCACAACGCCTCTTGGACAGCCAAGCCTGATGGATAGCTCTATCCTGAGCGGTGTCCTGATCCTCGCTATGATGTTCACGGCGGCGCTGATCGCCCCCTTCACCGCCGTCGCCTTTGACGCCGCGCTAGGGACGCTGATCGGGACGTTTACACGGGGACGCATCGGCGGCTTGTTGGGGCAATTGTTCCTCATGCTGCTACGGGTTGCCATTGTCGCTTGGGCGCTGTGGGTGGGGGCGGCGGCACTCTCGCTCTCGCCCTTTCCCGAACTGCTCGCCTCGTTAAACCCTAGCGGGGGGGCATCCTCGCTGATGGGTGTCTTGGGGGCATTTTTCGGGATTGCCGAAGGCGATTTAGGCTTGACGGCGCTCCACTTGCCCCATGTCCAGCGGATGTGGGCGGATTATGATAACGGGGTCTTTATCGGGGTTGCCTTCTTGGGCTATGTCTTGCTTCAAGCGCTGCTGGCAAACCTGATCATGGCGTGGGCAGGGCGGCGGGCAATCCGCGCTGAGAAGGGGTAGGGTAGGATACAGTCACCATGTCGCAAGAGATCATCGCCGCCCTTGAAGAGCGTGTTCACGAACTGGAAAAAGCCCTTTTCCTCAGCCAAGAGGAAATCGCCCATCTCACGGAAAATGCCCTCTCCCGCGAGGATCACATCCGCCGTCGGGAAACCTCTATCCTTGCGCTGTATACCGAGATAGAGGCACTCAGCGAGGCACACGCCGCTGAACGGGATGCCCTCCAAGCGCGACTGGAGATGCTTCGTCTAACGTTGGAACAGAAAGACCTCGCCCTGAGCGAGGGGGCGTTCTACGCTGAATCCCTTGAGGCAGCGCGGTTGGAAAAAGAAGATGAGATGGAAGCACTCCGCCGTCAGCTTGCCGGCGTGACGAAGGTGGCGGCAAAACGCCACGCGCCGCCCGTCCTTCTTCCCCCTAACCGCAACCCAACGCACGACGGCTCAATTCCCGCTGAGGCAACGCTTGTTTGCACTGTTGCCGCCAAAAATTACCTTGCCGCTGTGCGCGTCTTTATGGCGTCTCTCCAAGCCTATAACCCCGCTGTTGTGCCGATTTTGCTTTTGGTCGATGAACCAGACGGGGCGTTTGACCCTGCCGTCGAGCCGTATCATATCCTTCAGGCAAAGGACATTGGCATTCCCAATTGGGATCACTTCACATTCAAATACGATGTGCTGGAACTCAGCACAGCGGTGAAGCCCTACCTGATGGAATACCTCTTTGATACCTACGATGCGGCGAACGTGATCTACTTCGATCCCGATATTCAGGTGTTCGGCAGTTTGGATCGGCTGCGGCGCGTGTTGGAAAGTTACATGTGTGTCCTGACGCCGCACATCACCGCCCCACTAACCGATGATCGCCACCCGAATGAACTGACGTTCCTTAGGGTGGGGACGTACAACCTCGGTTTTTGCGCCCTCAGCAAGCGCGGCGCGTGGCGCGATCTTCTCCGCTGGTGGCAAGAGCGACTCTACACGCAATGCACCCGCGAGGTAGACAAGGGGTTGTTTACCGACCAACACTGGATGGATTTTGCCCCCTCGCTGTTCCCCGGCGTCTATGTCCTGCGCGATGTCGGGTACAACGTCGCCTATTGGAACATTGCCACCCGTCCTCTCCAATGGGGAACAGCAGGCTACCTTGTCGGGGAATACCCTCTGATCTTCATGCACTTCAGCGGCTTTGAGCCGGATGAACCGGATTCGCTTTCCAAACATCAGGATCGCTTTCGCCTTTCCGAGCTTGCCCCGCCCTACCAAGAGTGTTTTTGGGAGTATGTAGCTCATCTGACGGCGCACGATTACTACACCACGCGCACCTATTCGTATGGCTTCGAGCGCTTCCCCGATGGAGTGCCCATCCCCGCGCAGCTTCGGGCGTGCCTGCGCACGACAGACCCTTACGGGCGGCGGTGGCAGAACCCCTATGACCTAACGGGGCGACGGACGTTTCGGGAATGGGCGACCCATCCCACACAGGGTTTTCGGTTCGTCTCGCCCCTCATGCTGCGCCTGTATGAGGAGCGCGTTGACCTTCAGCGGGCGTTTCCTGCCATTCCCGGCAGCGATGAGGAGGCATACGCCCGCTGGTGGGTGAACGAATCGGAGACGATCTCGCTCTTTCACCCCGTCTACAAGCGCCCTATCCTAGAGGCGCTGGCGATGTTCGCCCACTATACCCCCTCGGCGGACTTCATCGCCGCAACGCCCATCAGGTCCTTCCGCCAACGCCTTACCGATGCGGCAGCCTACTACCGTCGCTATCCGGTGGAGGTCAGACCGTACATCGACACGCGAAATTCCATGCCAAGCGCCTACAGCGGTCCGCGTGGGGGGGTCTATGGGACGGTCAGCCGCGCCTTGCGCCGCTTGGGTCTCATCCGTCTTGCGCGGCGCGTGATCGGGCTGCGGCTGATCCTCACCACGCGCTATTTCTTTGCCGAACGGGTCATTGATGTCCCCCACAAACCGGTGTTGTCCTCGCCGCGCCCGCCCGCACCCCCCCCACCGCCCGCAGTAGAAACGCCGCGCAAGGTGAAGAACCTCGGCATGGGGGTGAATATCGTCGGCTATGCGTACTCTGAAACGGGCGTGGGACAGCAAGCGCGAAACATGATCCGCGCCTTCGCCCATGAAAGCTATCCCCTCTCCGTTGAGGTCATTGATGATCCCGACTCAGACCGCGCCCGCAAACAAGACCGCATGGCAGCGACCTTCCCACAGGGCATGGCGCACGGCATATCGGTCTTTCACGCCAATGCCGATATGACCTATGCTGTGCGCAACATCCTTCCGACGGCAACCTACGAGGGACGTTACAACATTGGCTATTGGTCGTGGGAGCTAAGTACCTTCCCCACCCATTGGGATGAGGCATTCGCTATCTATGATGAAATATGGACGCCGAGCAGCTTCATCCAGAGCGCCGTCGCCGCCCGCAGCCCGCTGCCTATCTTTCGCACGCCGCCCTCGATTGAACCCGCCGTCCCACAGGGAATCACGCGGGATCATTTGCGGTTGCCGGAAGGGGCGTTTATCGTCCTCTTTATCTTTGATGCCTTCAGCATCTTCGAGCGAAAGAACCCTCTCGCCCTCGTGGATGCCTTTGAATCTGCCTTCACTGCCGACGAGCGCCGTTCCGATGTGCGCCTCGTGATCAAGGCGAACAATCTGCACACCATCCCTGAACAGCGGGCAGCCCTGAAAGCGCGGTTGAAGGATGTCAACGGGATTCTGTTGGAGGGCTACCTAAGCCGTGAGGAAACAAACGCTCTACTCAAAAGCTGCAACGTCTATGCCTCGCTCCATCGCAGCGAAGGCTATGGGCTAACCTGCGCCGAGGCAATGTATTGGGGGCGCCCCGTTGTGGCAACGGGCTATTCCGGCAACCTTGATTTTATGACGCCGGGCAACAGCCACCTTGTCCCCTATCGTCTTGTGCCGCTGGAGCGGGATTACCCGCCCTACGATGCGGGCGGTGTTTGGGCAGAGCCAGATAGTGCCGCCGCCGGACGTCTGCTGCGCGATGTGTTCTGCCACCCAGAGGATGCCGAACTGCGCGGCGCACAAGCCGCCGCTGACATACGGGCATGGAACAGCCCTGCCACTGTTGGCAAACTTATGGTGGAGCGCTTGCAGTTGATTCGGAGGCGGTTTGCCACAGAATGATCCTTCCTCTCCTGAGGGGGCAGGGGGTGAGGATATCTCCCCTGTGTTCAGCCTCGCGCGAACATGCGGGGCGGGGGACACTGCATGATCTCGAATGGTGAACCAAGCACGGCTCAGGGCTGCTCAAACCGAACAGTCAGGCTTTGCCCAATAACCGCCCCGCTCCCATCAACGACATTCTCACTGTAAAACGCCCGTCCATCGGGGGTATCGTCAAAGGTATATAACCCCAACTGCACCCCCTGAATCTCCCCGACGCGACTGGTATCGGCAAGGCAATACGTGCGAGTGAACAAATCGCCCACGCGCCAGTAGCGCCCGTTCCAAAATGTTCCATCCGCCTGCCCAATGCGCTCACCGGCGGCGTTCACAAAATGGACGGCAGCATTGAAAAAATCGGACTTGACGCTTGTTTTGGGCGAGGGCAGCACCCACAACGTCTCCAAACAGCCCTGTGCCGCTGCCCACTGTGTCCCTAAGAGGCGCACGCCGTTGGCAAAGCCTGGGAGCGTCGGGATCATCGTGTAGGGGCTGGTGTCAAGGCTGCCGCTGCGTTCTTCTAGGCGGAAACATGCTTCTGGTTCTCCGTTATCCAAACGACGGCGAGCAGGGAAAACCTCACCTATCCCGGCGCATCCATCGCGCAGCAAAAGCGCCCCTCCCGGCGGATAAGCATCCATGCCCTTATCAAGGAAACGCCGTTCGGGGAGATCATACAAGAGGACATTCCAAACGCTTGCTTGCTCATTGTAGCCCACGAACTGCCCATCCAACGCCGCCAAAACCTGTGTCGGGTTGTTTGCGTAAATTGCCTCCCGAACGGGCATGTAATAACCGAGGGGAATCCCAAACGCGCCCGTTGTGGCGTAGGTATTCAGGAAATTCAAGAGGGCGATCACATACCACAGGCTAAGCGTGACGACGACTGCCGCCGTCGCGCCGAACACACCCCACCCAATAAGGCGGGATCGGGCGGGAAACCGCTGAAGTATATCCCGCACCGCGCTCCCTAAAAGAATGTACGCCGCTGGAAACATCGGAATCAAATAGTGGGCATACATGGGTGTCCATGTAGGGGTGAACGCCAGCGGCGGAACAACCACCCACAACAGAAGCACTCGGTCTATCGTAGCATGGGCATCCCGCCGCCGGAGACTCCGTGCCGCAGCCCACAGCGCCGCGCCAACCACTGCCGTCGAGAGGGCATGAAAGATCGGGTAGGCGGGGGGGACTGTTTTCAGAAATTCGCCGTACATTTCTGCACCGGCAAAGGCGTGAATTTCTGCCCCGCCAATGGTCAGCCAAGCCTCTTGCCAAGCCTGAGCGCTCAGCGTCAGCGGGCGGCGCTCCCCTCGTGGGGCAAGGATGCGCCCTACCGTCTCTGGGTTGAGAAGGGATGCCCGCACTGCACCCACTGCATAGGGAAGCACCGCCAACCCCGCGAGGACGATGCTCAGCCAAAACGCCCGCGAAAGCCGCTTACGCCCTGCCCACACCATATAGAGCGTGGCAGGGATCAGGACGAACGCGGCGTAATGGATTTGTCCGGTAACTGCCAAGAGGGGTAGGTGAACCCACTGCGCCCATTTCTTCCCCTCAATAAAGCCCAAGACTCCCGTGAAGATCACCCCCACAACAAATGGCGGGAGCATCTCTTGCGCCCAGATCTTGCGCGAAAACATGACCGACCAGGGGGCGGCGGCAAAGATCACGCCGGCAAAGATTGCCGCCGTGACGCCGTAATAGCGGCGGGCAAAAAGGTAGGTAAAGGCGACAGCAATCACGTTCAGCAGCCCGATGTACTGCGTCGCCACGCGGGGATCGCTGCTCAGCAGGTAGGGCAGCGCCAAAATGTAGACATTCACGGGGGCGTTGCGCACGCCAACTGAGGAATCGATTCCCAAGAGGGGAAAATCCCGTCCGCGTGCCATGTCCAGCGCCATAAGGGAGAGATTCGCCTCGTCTTGTTTAAATTCGACCGCGCCCGGCATTCCCATGCGCAGTGCGGCAGCAAGGAGGATGATCCCAATGAAGGCGAGCCACTCAAGGCGCGTTGGGCGGGTGGTGTAGGGGGTGATTGGGTTTGTCGTTGTGTTAGTCATTGTCTACAGCGGGCAATCCCTCAAAGGCTTGGCGGACAGTCTTAAATGGTGGGCGTCCAAACAGGTCTCCTGATCGGCTGTGGGTTGGTTCGGGCAAACTCGCCTGTACATCTAGCCCTTTTTTTGTGCCAAAAAAGATCAAGCGGTGACGCTTTTGAGCATTCCCATAATAAGCAGAATTCAAGACGCGGTGATCGACGTCGTAACCTAGTTGATCCATCCTATGAAGGATGGTTTCAAGCAGTTTTCCTTTGGCAATTGCCTTCAGGTTGGAGACATTTTCCATTAGGAAAAGTGGGGGCGAAATATCCTCCACAAAGCGAAGAAATTCAAAAATGAGTTCACCGCGTGGATCATATGTTCCTTGTTGTTTTCCCGCTTGGCTAAACGCCTGACAAGGCGGTCCGCCATAGATCAACGAAATCGCAGAGCGATCAACCCCACAAGCCTCTAAAATGGTGCGGGGAGAGAGCCTTTCAATGGCTTCTTGAAAGACGCGCATGGTGTCGCCAAAGTACCCACGCAAGGTAGCACAGCGATCTTTTTCATGTTCCACACAAGCCACGGTTTGCCACCGTTCACTTCCCGCGCCACGCACCTGATGGGCGGCAACGTCCAACCCCCCTGCCCCACTAAACAGGCTGAGGGCAGAAAAGACGGCTTGTTTCGGTACTAGGTTACTAGCCACCCTCAAGAGGGCATCGAACAAGGCTCGTCCTAACTCAATTGGAACGGCATCCCCTACTTGCTGCTGAACACTAGTCACTGTTCCTTTGAACTCAAGATCATCAGGAAAACCCTGCAAGCGTGCCGCTTCGCGGGGGGTGATGAACCGATCTTCAAAAGGATGGACAAATTTGTTGTAGATATACCCCGTTACTGTCAATGAGGGTTGATCAGGATCAAGACGGATCATCCGCAAATTGGGACCGCCTTGCCGTGTCGGATCATCGTTCACATAAAACCGAAAACTGTCATGCCACAGCGCCTCAGGCAAATCCTGCATTTTTTGCCCAATCTTCAAGGCTTGGATACGACTGAGAACGGTTACCCCCGCTTTACGCGCTTGGTGGTTTGTGATTGTTTTTGGTTTATCCATAGCCCCTACTCAAAACGTAAATAAATCATTGATCCAGAGATCATGAGAGATTATTTCAGTTAGGGTGACAATACCATCAAAGAGATTATAGAACCCTTTCGTAGGGGCTTCATTCTCTGGAGGAAAGTATAATGACCCCCGAAAACGAGACCACAAGCTAAGGTGGAAAAAGTATAATCAGATTAGCTTGTGGAGGACAGGAAATAAGTGGAAAACGCAGACAACATAGCGACGAGTTCAAATTCAAAGTAGCCCTGGAAGCGAGCAAAGGGCATAAGACCGTCAACGAACTTGCCAGTGAGTACAAACTGCATCCGACTCAGATCAGCAGTTGGAAGAAACTGCTGCTAGAGGAAGGAGCAGGGGTGTTCAGCCGCAATACAAGTTCCAGGCAGCAGGAGCAGTCCGTGCGTGAGGCGGAACTTTATGAACAGATTGGGCGGCTCAAGATGGAACTGGAGTGGCTGAAAAAAAGCTGCCCAGTTCAGTTGAGAGGAGGCGTATACTGTATCGTACGCGCCGCCCCTAACGCATGGGCGATCTACTGATCCGGTCTAGCCATGCCTCACAGCCACCCCTTCTTCCGAAAGAAGTAGACCAATCCCAGGGCAATAGCAACCATCAGCCCTAAGGCGAAGGGATAGCCATTTCCCCAACGAAGTTCGGGCATGATATCGAAGTTCATCCCGTACACCCCCGCCACAAGCGTCACCGACATGAGGATGATTGAGCTTGCCGTCAGCACGCGCATCGTCTGATTCATCCGGTTGGAGGCAATCGAAAGGTAGGAATCCAACGCGCTGCTTAGCAGGTCGCGGTAGGTATCGATGCTGTCAATCACCCGGACAATGTGATCGTAGACGTCTTGAAAATAGACAATGGCTTCCAACTCAATGATCGGCTTTTCCCGCCGCAAGAGGACGTTCACCACATCACGGGCGGGGGCAACCACCCGCCGCATGGCAAGCAAATCTTTTTTCAGCGAGAATAGTTCGGGAAGTGCCTTCTCATCAAAGCTCTCGAAGATGCGCCCTTCAATGCCCTCCACCACTTCAGCAAGTTGGTCGATCACCGGAAAATAGTTATCGACAATGGCATCCATCAAGGCATAAATCACCCCGCCAATGTGATGCCCTACCACCTGATGGTTGTTTTGCCAGCGCTGCACGGTCTGCTCAACTTCGGGAATCTGCCCCTTGTGGACGGTGACGAGGTAATTTTTTCCGACAAACATCGCCACTTGACGGACGCCGATCATCTTATCTTTCGGGTCGTGTGCCGCCGCCGGGCGGTAACGCACCGCATAAAAGACGATGAAATAGTAACCCTCATAGCTATCGATCTTCGGCTTTTGGGGGTGAATGGCGTCTTCGAGGGCGAGAGGATGAAAGTTGAATACCTCCCGCAGGCGTTTCAAATCCTCGTTGTCGGCGTGTTCAATGTCGTACCAAACAAGGTTGCCCGGCTCAGCAATGACCTCTGCAAGATGATTCGGGTCGGTAATTGGGCGGGCTTCCCCCGCTGCGGTGGTCAGGATGATGTGGTGCATACGGTAGCGGTATCCCCTCCCCAACGTAGGGCTATGGCAGAATCATTCTAACATTCTTTGGCGCGGGATTTCTAGGGGGTCTGCTTTTAAACCCCGTCGTGGTCACTAGAGGTCTTTCCCACTCGCCGCCCCCACCACACCGCCCCACCGATGAGCGCCCCCGCGCCTATCGCGACGATCAGCCCTAAGCTGAGCGCCGCGTTTTGCCAAAAGGGAATCGGAAACAGGCGAATCAACCCATCCGAATAGCGAAACTGCCACGTTCCCGGCGCAAAAAAGAGATCGTGAAACCTATTGAAAAACTGATTCCAATCGATCAAGATATAAACGATCAGGGCGGCGAGGAGGATGAGTGCCAGCCCCCCCCCGCCGACCATCCCCCGCCGCAGCATTTGCCGTTTTGCCGCGCCGCCCAGCGGGAGGAGAAAAAATATCAGCACGCCCACCATGAACACCCCCAACCCCACCTGAAATGCTGTGTTCATAACGACCTTCACATCAACCATATGCCCTAGTTCACGTTCGTTGAAAAGGATCTGTCCATCAGCGCTGCTCAGGCGGCGCAGGACATCAACATCCTCCCCTGAAAGAAGGTAGTCAACGGCATTCACCGCAAACTGACGGCGTTCCTCGGTGGTGAACCCATACGGATCGGGGGCGATGTTCGGGAAGGCATAGACAAGCCGCGTGTAGGCAGGCGTCACGAGGAGGCGAATCCCGCCCAAAACAAGAAAGAGCGGGATGGTCAGGGTGAAAAATGCGGTGAGACTATGCTTTAGCCGGGTCATTGCAGGCGGGTTGTGTCCCTTAGGGTGTGCGCGAACGCGGCGTGTTTGTCGGCGGGGCAGAGCCAAAGGGCGAGGTGGGGGGTGGGGTTGCCGTTGCCCCCGGTGTTTGGAAGGGTGTCCAGGTTGGCGGTGGGCTGGCGGTGGCGGAAGGCGTGCGGGTGAGGTTCGTCCCTCCGCCCAACGATGCCCCTCCCGTCGGCGTTGGGGCGGGTGCAGAGCCATTCCCTCCCCACACAATCCCACTCGTCTCGGCAACCATCTGCCCCTCGCCAACAACGCCCCGCAGCAGCGGCAGCCACCACACTTGTGTGGCGGGCGCTTGGCGCAGCAGTTCCGTCGCCGCAACATTGTTCAGGAAGGCATCAATCAACGGCGCGGCGCTTTCCGTCAGGGTGAACAAAATGCCCGTCCCGTCAGGACTCGGTGCGATCCGCCCGATTCCGTAGCCGCGTCCGGCATAGAGTTCTTTTGCCGCGCTTTTGACCAAATCAAGCTGAAAGAGTTGGACATCGTACAGTCCCACGCGGAAATCCCACGTCCCGAAATATGCCATCCCTCGTGCCTGTTCTGTCGGCTCGTTGGCAGGGAGTTCTTCGCGCAGCGTTGACCACGCTACATAGACATAGGCGGGGTTTGTATCCCACGCCAGTGCTGTGATCGTTTTTCCCTCTGGGACATTCAGCAGGGTTTTCACCGTTTTATCGGCAACCGTGATTGCCACCAGCGCCGGCGCGGGCGAATTCACAGCGCCAAGGAGCGTCTCCCCGTTTGGGGAGAGCGCCGGAAGGTAAACAAGTTCCGCGATCTGTTCGGGAACGCCGCCCGCTGCCGGAAGGCTCATGACGCCCCGCCCGCAATTCCCAGAGATGTAGATATAGCCCGTCTTTGCCCATGCCAAGAGTGGGCGTGCTGCGCCGGTGATCGGGTAGCCCGCCTCCGCCGCCATAAGCCGCGCCGCCGGATCGGGCGAGGGCGCAGAGCAGCTCGTTTTCACCGCCCCCGCGCTGCCGATTTCGCGCACTGTCCCTGTCTCGATATTGAGCGCCCGAATCGTCCAGCTTGAGGCTTGCAGAATATTCCCGACAACAAAGGCGATCTCCCGCCCATCGGGACTCCATGCGGGTGGGTAACCGTACCCCACACTGGTGACGAGTTCCCCTGCGACGACCCGCGCCGCCCCAAAGGTGGGCGAAGCAAGGATTAGTGTGCGGGCGTTAGGGTCAATATAGGCAAGTGCGTCCCCACGCGGGGAGACGGTCACCTCGCGGTAAGGGTTTGCCGTCGTCGCCCCGCCGCTGATCGGCTTGCCCGGAAGGTCAACCAGCGTCCCCACATAGACATTCCCCCCGAAGATGTGCGCAAGAAGGGCAAGCGGGGAGGTAGCCGGGGGCAGGCGCGGCGCATCGATCACCCCCGCCGCTACCGTCGTCGGACCGAAGCGGTTCAGCATCTCGGCAAAGGCGTTCGTCCAAAGGGGGTAATCCGTCTGCGGGGCAAACTGAATCACGCGGTAGGCGTTCCCATAGGCGACGAACATCGTCACCCGAAACTGGCGAATCGTCCCATCGGCACAAGGGGCAATGTAGAAGGCGCTCAAGCCGCTGCGCCGGACGGGGGTGCGTCCGGCGGTGAATTCCGCCCGCGTCACGGCGGGGGTGTAGTCATCCAGCAGCGTGCTTGGGGTGTTTTCTCCGGCTGCACCCAGAAAGGCGGCGAACATCCCCGCCCCAGCACAAACGGGCGTTGGCGATGCCCCAAAATACACCTCACCGCCGCCGCGATCCGTCACCCGCCACTCGTTTGGGTAGGCAATGGTGTACTGTGTCGCCCGAAAGAGCGCTAGAGGGATCATCGTGGGGGTGGGCGGAAGGGTAGGCGTGAAGGTATCTTCTATCGTCGGCGAGGTGGGAAAGGTCGCCGTGATCACGATCTCGCCGCTTAGCGTTGGGGTGGCGGTTGCGCCCGCCGAAATCGCTGCACAAATGACGATCCGATCCCCGCTGCGGCTGGTGCGCATGTCATAGGTGATCGCCGCGATGGTCAGTTTGACCTTCCAACCGGGGACAATCACTTGGGCATAGTTCTCCCCAGCAAGTGGGCAGCCTAAAGAGGTATCGCTGAAGTCCGCCGCCTCATAGGTGTAGGAATCAATGGTCGTGACGGGGATTCCCAACTGACTGCTCAGGTATTGAATGAGCTTGATCAGAAGCTCTTGGGAAGGAGCGTCTTGGGCAGCGGCGCGGCTGAAGGCGGCAAAGGTGATCAGGCAGGTGGCGGCAAGGATCACCACTCGCCGTACAAGGTGTTGACTGTGGCTCATGTCTTTAGTTCGCAATCTCATCAGCGCTCTAATCATGACCACCAATGTAGGCGGCGATCATCTGCTGCCAATAGGGCCAATCATGCGCCCACCCATCCCATTCGCGCAGGGCGTTGCCAATTCCCTTGTTCCAGAGCGTTCCCGACATTTCACGGGCGCTGTGAATCAGGCGATCTTCTTTGCCGCCCGCCATGATGATGTCAATCCGCCGCATGTGTTCTAGACGGTCATGGTTGTGTTCGTTGGGGATGAACTGGATCGGATTGTTGAAATAGACATTATCATCGGAGTAGCCGCCCGTGAAACGGCGAATGTCATAGACGCCGCTCAGGGCGACGATGCGCCCCGTTTGTTCGGGGTACTTCAAGCCAAAGGTCATGGCGTGGTAGGCGCCAAAGCTCGCCCCGGTGTAGATCATGAAGGGGTTGCTGTTCTTTTGGCGGGTCAGCGGCAGCACCTCGTTGTGGATATACCAGAAATACTGTGTGTGGCGGTAGGCACGTCCGCTTGGGTGCGCCCACCGTGCGTACCAACTCTCGCTGTCGATGCTGTCGATGCAGTAAAGTTGGAGGAATCCGTTTTCGATCTGGTGGCTGAGCGTGCCGATCATCCCCCGATCTTCCCACTCGAAAAATTTCCCCATCGAAGAGGGAAACACAAGGACACGCGCCCCGGCATGACCAAACACAAGCATTTCCATATCCCGATTCAGGGACGGGCTGTACCAGCGATGATATTCACGATTCATGGCAAAAATACCCACTCTATCCATTGTGAGAGGCGGCGTTAATCCGCGTCGGTAGTGGAGTCCATTTTATCTTGTGCGATCAAGGGGCGCATTGAATCGGAGAGATTCAGGTGGGCAAGCATCGTTTTTACGTCGGCGTGAATCACCCGATCCCGCTTGATTCGTTTCTGAACATAAGCAAGCTGAAACAGCCACAAAGCCCGTTCACTGTCCCCCTCCTCCCGAATATAAAAGCTGATCCAGCCCGTTTTGGGCAGAAGATGGTGTGCCTCGGCACGCCCTTCGGCAAGCAGCGCCTCACGGATGGCACGGCTGAACAGGATGTCCACCATCCCATTGCGGTGAAAATGCCCAAGTTCAACCGCCCCCAAACGGAATTCCGTCCCCCCGAAGCGGTGGGGGGCTGCGCTGACACCTTCCCACCCGCCAACGGTTTCGCGGATCGTCGTTAGGGCGCTTATCAGATCGTTTGGCATGGAAAATCCCCTTGTATCATGTATAATCCCCAACGCACACAGCTAATGATTGAGGAGTTTTTTGAATGTCGAAGACGATTACCAAAACCGATCTCATCGCTCAGGTGGCAAAAGACGCGGACGTGACTAAAGACGCTGCTGCCACCATCGTCAACGCTATCCTTGAGAGTATTGTGGATGCGCTGAAAAAAGGCGAAAAAGTGACGTTGACCGGCTTCGGGACGTTTGAAGTGCGTAACACCGCTGCCCGCACTGGGACCAACCCGCGCACAAAAGAAAAAATTCAAATCCCTGCTGGTAAGCGCGTCAGCTTTGGCGTTGGAACCACCCTTCGTGAGGCGGTGAGCGGCAAAGGCAAGTAGTCCTACCTCAGTTTTCAGTGTTGCACCGTCCCCGACGGTAGTGAACGGCGGCTGCCACAGCCGCCGTTCATGATCGTGGCTGAAATCGTACATTCTCTAAAACCTACAACCGCTATCTTTTATGAAAGAACACACCAATGCCCATTAGTTTAATTGTTCACGGCGGAGCGGGGATGCACGCCGATGCCGATTTTGCCGCCGTTCAAGAGACCTGTTTACAAGCGGTCAGCGCCGGGCGGAGTCTGCTGCTTGCCGGAAAAAGCGCCCTCGATGCCGTCGAAGCTGCCGTGCGCGTCCTTGAAGATGCGCCTGTCTTCAATGCGGGCTATGGCGCGGTCTTGAATGCCGAGGGTGTTGCTGAGATGGACGCGCTGGTGATGGAAGGGGCGAAACACCGTGTTGGGGCGCTAGGGGCAGTGCGGCGTATCAAAAACCCCGTCTCGGCGGCACGCTTGGTCATGGAACGCTCGCCCCATCATCTCTTGGTCGGTGAAGGTGCAGAGCAGTTTGCCGCCGCGCAGGGGGTGACTCTTGTCCAGCCAGAGTCGATGATCGCCCCCAACCGCCTGAATGACCCCTTCAACGAGGGCGGTGATACCGTTGGGGCGGTGGCGCTGGACGCTGAGGGACATATTGCTGTCGCTGTCAGCACGGGGGGGATTCGGGGAAAACTCCCCGGACGGGTGGGCGATTCGCCGCTGCCCGGCGCCGGCGCGTGGGCGGATGATCCGCTTGGTGGGGCATGTTCCACTGGGTGGGGCGAGACGATCATCCGTTCCCTTTTGAGCGTGCGTGCGGTAGACCTTTTAGCAACACACCCTACGGCTCAAAGCGCTGCTGATGCGGTCATGCCCATCTTCGCCCGTTATGATGGCGATGGGGGTTTGATTATGGTTGATAAAGCGGGCGGGGTGGGCTTTGCCCATAACACACCGCTGATGCCTGTTGCTTGGTTTGAAGGGGAGATGCTCCACGTCGTTATGCGCCGATCCTAACGCACCAGTTCAGCAGGTGATGCAGCCTTCATGTCACAGATCACGCAGTCCATCACAAAGTTTATCGCCCGCCCCTCGGAAATTCCTTCGGATGTTGAACTCCACAACCGCCGCTTGCTTTATATCGAAATTCTCTTCGCTGGCGTCTTAGGCGGCGTTATTACCTTTAATGCCACCTTCGCCGTTCGCTTGGGGGCAACCAAAGAACACATTGCCCTGCTCAACAGCATCCCGGCGTTGGTGGCAGCACTGTTCAGCATCCCTACGGCGTTGTTCGTCCAGCGGCGGGTGAACCGCGAGCGGTGGATTTTCCGCAGTTTGTTTGCCTTGCGTCTGGGCTATGGCTTGTTGGCAGCCGTCCCCCTTCTGTTTGGGGCAACGCAAACGGCGGCGGTTGCTGTCGTGATCTGGATCATTCTGCTGAACATCCCGACGATCTTCTTTCAAAATGGCTTTCAGGCGCTCCTAGCAGAGCTTGTCCCCTCCGAGCGGCGGGCGATGGTCTTTTCCATGCGCACGGCTATCTGGTCAGCCGTCGTCGTCGTCACTTCCATCCTTGCTGGGCAGTGGCTGGATTGGATCGCCTTTCCGCTCAATTTTATGATTCTCTACGGCTTCGGCTTTCTTGTGGCGATGGGCAGCAATTGGCTCGTTGGCAACCTGATCATCCCCCCTCGCAAAACGACAATGATCGCCCTCTCCAAAAAAGGGCAGTCCGCCCCCGCCGCGCTCCCCACTGAACGCGCCCGCCTGACGACGCCCGTTGCTCGTTTGCTCTTTAATACCGGCATTTACCAATCCGGGTTGTGGCTTTCCAATGGCTTGTTCGCTGTCTTTTATATCGAAATCCTCCATGCCTCCAATGGCTGGATCGGCTTGAATCTGGCGGTGGGAAGTTTTGGCGTCGTGCTTGGGAATTTTCTATGGGCGCGTCTGCTGCGGCGGCGCTCTATGACGTGGGGATTAAAACGGGCGATTCTATTCACGTGGTTTTTCCCTATAGGTGTGGCAGTTTTTCCCTACTTCGATACCATTTTGATTCTGAATTTGCTGGTGAACTTGGGTCATCCGGGTGTCGAACTCTGCACGATTAGCCTGATGATGAAAGTAGGCAGCGACGAAACGCGCACCGTCTACATGAGTTGGTACAACACGGTGATCCAGATCAGCGCCTTTGTTGCTCCCCTTGTGGGGGTGTGGATCGCCCAACGCTATGGGATTCAGGTGGCATTTTTGATTGCCTCTCTGCTGCGCATCATCGGGGCGACACTTTTTTATGTTCGTCCAGTGGTCGAATCCAGCGGGGGATAGATATAGATTTTGTTGACGGTTTTGGGTCAGAACCCCTATCCCTCCCGGTTATTGCGTAGCAGTCGCCTTTCCCCGCACGCATAGAAAGGGGGAGAGATTCCCTCTCGCTGTTAGGGGGTGGGGGCAAGCCCCGAAGGGGTGGTTACTCCTAGCCCGCTGCTTTAGCGGCGGGCGCTCACGCACGGCGATGGGCGCCATGCGTTGCGCCCCTACAGGAATGACATGCCAACAGAACTTAGACACCTCGGTGCTTTGGCGTCTCTCTTAGGCTGACATAGTTACCGGACATGCCTGATAGTGAGCGGGGCTTTAAAAAACCACTGGGGCATGTCCGCAAACCTCCAAATTGCGCCTACCCTCATTACCCCTTATAATGGTCACATCATCACTCTCCCGTCAACATCAGCAATTATTCTCAGGGGTGGGCGCGATGGTTGAAACTCAAAAGTTCGCGGGCGATAACAAGCGCCCACAAGGGACAGACGGCGCTCTGCAAGTGGGCGCTGTTCTCAATAACCGCTACAAAATCACCGGCGTCCTCGGCGTCGGCGGGATGGGGTCGGTCTACCTCGCCCGCGATATGAATTTCCCAACGGTGACGCGCAACGTCGCCGTGAAGGAAATGCTCAACCTTGCCACCGACCCCCAACTACGGGAAGTCACCGTGCGCAACTTCGAGCGCGAGGCGAATATCCTTGCTGATTTGAACCATCCAGCAATTCCTAAGATTTACGACTACTTCTCTAGCCGAGATCGCGCTTACCTGGTGATGGAATACATCAACGGGAAAGACCTCGAAGCGATTGTGAACAGCGTTCAAGACTTCCTGCCCTATCCGATGGTCAAGAAGTGGACTCTGGAACTCTGCGACGTGCTGAGCTACCTCCACACTCGCGGCGAACCGATCATCTTCCGCGATATGAAGCCCTCCAACGTCATGATCGACGCCTACGGGCTTGTCCGCCTGATTGACTTCGGCATCGCTAAAGCCTTCCAGAGCGACCAGAAAAAAGGGACACAGATCGGCACGGAGGGCTACTCCCCCCCCGAACAATACAAAGGCGAGGCAACCCCCGCTGGCGATATTTATGCGCTAGGGGCGACGATCCATCACATCCTCACCCGCCGCGATCCACGCCTTGAGCCGCCCTTCAGCTTTATGGAGCGGATGGTGCGTGACATCAACCCCAACGTCCCAGAGGGGTTCGCTAAAATCATCACGCAGGCACTTGCCTATAACCCCTTAGAGCGGTTCACCAACGCCACTGAGATGAAGGCTGCCATTGAGGAACTGGACAAAATCAGCGCCCCTTCCGTCCAAACCGGGGCGCGAACCCAGTTCATCAGCGGGACGACAACCTTTGATAACGAAGTGAGCAAGGGCGGCGTCCAAGCCGTCTGGAAATTCCGCGTTGAAGATGAACTGCGTTCCTCCCCTGTTCATTACAAAGGGATGCTCTACGTCACCGCCTATGACAACAACCTCTATGCCCTGAACGCCGCTGATGGGGCATTCAAGTGGAAATTCCCCACCGAAAACGGCATTTCAACGACGCCCGGCATTGCCCCCGACGAAAATTTGATCATTTTTGGCTCGGAAGATGGTAACCTCTACGCTGTTGACCTGCGCACAGGGAAAGTTCAATGGACACACCGCACCGATGGTCCGATTCGCGGTTCGGTGGCAATCGAACATGGGCATATCTTCTTTGGCAGCGACGATGCCAAACTCTATGCCATTCGCCTCATGAACGGGCGCTTGGCATGGAAGTATGAAGGCGCTGGCGCCATCCGCAGCCGCCCCGCCGTCACTGATGATCGGATTGTCTTTGGCATTGAAAGTGGCGAAGTGATCGGGCTTGATCTCTCTGGGGCGCTGAAGTGGAAGTTTAAAGCGAAACGGGCAGTCACTGCCTCCCCGCTCATCCACGACCAAATTGCCTATGTGGGGTCGATGGACGCCCATATCTATGCGATTGACGTGCAAACAGGGTGGGGTATCTGGCGCGTCCGCACCCAAAATGCTGTCCTGTCCACCCCTGCCATCAACGGGCGGGCGCTCTATGTCGGCTCGGCAGATGGGTATATGTATGCTCTTGATGTGGCGGCAAATGGGCGTGAGTTATGGAAATACAAGACGGATGGGCAAGTCATTGGCTCACCCGTCGTTGCTGATAACCAAATCTACTTTGGTGGCATTGATACCTATATCTACAGCCTTGAACCGAAAAAGGGCAATCTCCGTTGGAAATACCAGACAAACGGTGCGATCACCGCATCGCCCTGCATTGTTGGGAACATGCTCTACATCGGCTCAACTGATAAACATGTGTACGCTTTAAACGTCTAAATTCGGGGGAATTCATGAGCCTTTTCCGCCGCCTTTTTGGTCCGCGGGACACCACCGACGACACCAAGCAGCTTCGCAAGCCAAAGACTGGGACGCTTTCCCCTGTTGTTGAGCCAAGTGGCGCCGTTGTCATCACCCCACCCGGTATGACTGTAGATACGTCTCGCCCAGAGCCCGTCGTTGCCTCGCCGGACGCCAAAACACCGATTGTGGGGACGCCCCTCACCGCAGCCAGTGCCGAGTCGCCCTTGGTTATCCCTATCACCCCCGCAGGGGCGGCGGCAATCGCCACCCCCCCGGACGGAACACCAGCAAAGCCAAGCGGCGGGGCAACCGCCGAACTTGCTGATATTTCCCATATCACTACCGAAGTTCCCCTCATCATTGGGGCAACGCGCAAACTGGAAGATGTGGTCACACCAGCGACGCCCAACCGCCACCTCATCTATGGGATGAGTACCGATGTGGGCGTCGTCCGCACGAATAACCAAGATTCCCTCTACACGATGTTCAGCACCCATATGACAACCAGCCACGCGCCGGATTTTGGGTTGTTTGTCGTTGCCGATGGGATGGGTGGGCATTTGGATGGCGAACGCGCTTCCGCCATTGCCACCCAAGTGATTGCCCAATCGATCCTGAATGAGTTTTATCTCAAGCTCATCGCCAGCAAAAATGAAGATGATCGCCCGATGATTGCCGATGTTCTGACGAATGCCGTCCTGAAGGCGAATGATGCAGTGGCAGACCAAATCCCCGATGGCGGGACGACGGTCACTGCCGTTGCCGTCCTCGGCGAATGGGCATATGTGGCGCACGTTGGCGACAGCCGTGCCTATCTGCTTACGCGGGAGGGGGCGGATCAAATCACGCGGGATCACTCCCTCGTCCAGCGCCTTATCGAGCTTGATCAACTGACCCCTGAAGATGCTCAGTTCCACCCACAGCGAAATGTTTTGTATCGGGCGTTGGGGCAGGGCGAGCAGTTGGATATTGATACTGCCACCCGCCGCCTTCCCCCCGGCTCACGTCTGCTGTTGTGCAGCGACGGCTTGTGGGGGCAAGTCCCAGAAGATGTCTTGCTCAGCTTGGTAAAAGCCTCTCCCACGCCGCAAGAGGCGTGTGATAAACTGGTCGCAGTTGCGAACGAGCGCGGTGGAAACGATAATGTTACCGTAATCCTTGTGCAAATTCCCGGCTAGCCAGAAAAGCGTGAGCGAGCGATGAGCGCATACGACCTTTATACCGTGTTAGGCGTCAACCCGAACGCGCTAGATGATGATATTCGGCGCGTCTTTCGGCACGCCAGTTTGCGCCTTCATCCTGATGTCAATAAAAACCCAGGGGCGTTAAACCAATTCAAAGACATTTCGGCTGCCTATCAGGTTCTCACCGACCCCGCACAGCGCCGCCAATACGATCAGAAGTTGACGGAAAGCACCCCCCCCCGCCAATATTTCGCCTTGCGCGTCACCCCCAGCAAGCGCACGCTCTTGGCAATGAACGAGCCGCAAGTTCTTTATCTGCTGATCGAACTCGTTCCAGACCGCACCATTGAGCGCACGAAACTGGCGACGCCCACTAATGTTGCCCTTGTTATTGATCGCAGTACCTCCATGAATGGCGTCCGCTTAGAGCGCACAAAGTACGCCGCCCACCAGATCATCGATCAACTCAGCGACACCGATGTTGTCTCCGTCGTCGCCTTCAGTGATCGCGCCGAAACGCTCGTCAAAGCTGCCCCCCTTGTCGAGAAAAACGCCGCCAAAGTCCAGGTGACAACGATGTCTGCCAGCGGCGGCACGGAGATTTTTCAGGGGCTTTCAGCCGGCTACGAGGAAATCAAGCGCTATTTGGGGCGCAATTTTGCCAACCATATCATTCTGATCACCGATGGGCGCACCTTTGGCGATGAACCCCAATGCCTAGAGCTTGCCGAACAAGCCCGCAAAGATGGTATTGGGATTAGCGCGATGGGCTTTGGCGAGGAATGGAACGATGTCTTTCTGGACCAGTTGGCAAGCGCAACGGGCGGCACCTCGGAGTACATCAAATCGCCTAGCTCTGTCGTCAAGTTTCTCAACGAGCGCATCCGCTCCTTGGGCGGTTCCTTTGCCGAACGGGTGACGCTCTCCCTTGCCCCCGACCCCGATATGAAGATCGAATCGGCGTTCCGCCTTGTCCCCAACCCCCAACCAATGAGTGTGGAGAGCGATCCACTTCATTTGGGGCAGATGCAGCCGAAGGCAAACCTCAGTGTCTTGGTGCAATTGCAAATGCCCCCCTTGAAACATGCCGGCTTTCGCAGCCTGTTACGGATTCAAGCCAGCGGCGATATTCTGTGGGATCAGCGGGCGCTCCATCAGGTGGTTGCCGATACCTCCATTGAGATCCGCGAGGATGCCGAACCAGAAGAACCACCAGTGACCATCATTGACGCACTGGGCAAGCTGACTCTCTATAAAATGCAGCAGAGGGCTGCCGAAGCGCTTGCCAAAGGCGATGTGAAAGAAGCCACCCGAAAGCTCGAAAATCTGGCGACGCGCCTTTTGGAGGCGGGTCAACAAGACCTTGCCAACGCCGCAATGAGCGAGGCACGCCGCGTCAGTCAGACGAATGCCCTTTCAGAAGAAGGACAAAAGCGCCTGAAATATGGCACCCGAACGCTCCTTCAGTCTGGGGCGAATGGAAAGGATTCGTTCTGATGAGGACCTGTCCGTATTGCGCCAGCAATAACCGCGAGGGCATCTTTTTCTGCGAAGAGTGTGGGCAAGTTCTCTTTGGCGAGAACGCCGTCACCAAAACCCACCAACTCCCGGGCGGCGGACGCACCACAAGTTTTCCCGAAGGCAGCAAAAACAATTGGGGAACAGCACGCTTCACCCGTGAGGCGGCGATCATGCTCCATATCAAGGACAACCCCACCCCCATCCAGATTAACCCAGAGAGCGAGACAACCATCGGGCGCAGCGACGTCGGCAGCCCCACCCGTCCAACGGTGGATATGACCCCTTACGGCGCTTACGAAAATGGCGTCTCCCGCCTTCATGCCGTCATCCGGCGCGGCGAGGATACGCTTACCCTTGTCGATTTGGGCAGTGTCAACGGCACGCACCTAAACGGGCAGCGCCTGAATCCCAACCAGCCCCGCGTCCTGCGCGATGGCGATGAGATTCGCTTTGGCAAGCTGACCTGTCATATCTTTTTCAAGATGGTTGAACCACACACGCCCTAAATCACCGTACAATCAGCCCTGAGTAAACAGATAAAAAGGATACTTCACCATCATGGCGATTTTGCTCTATGTTCACTTGGAAAAAACTGAACCATTTCTTTTGGAGGTAGAGGAACTTCCCAACGTCACCGATACCCTGCTCATCGGCAAGCACCCGCGCCGCTTGGACAACAAATCGGTGTCTTATATGCGTGACGATGTGAATCTCGTGATCCTCCCCTTCTCGCAGATCAGCTTTCTAGAAGTGCTGCCGACGGGTCAGGAAGAAGATATTTTCAAGCCCTTCCGCGAATAAGATTGACAAAGGCACAGGTCTATGTCTAGCAGCAAACGCGCCCCCAACCGCGAGAAACAACGTATCCTCGTCGTGGATGACGAACCACGCATGATCACCTTCATTCGGATGAACCTTGAATTGGAAGGTTTTCAGGTTGTTGAGGCGCATGACGGCATGGCTGCACTCGACGCCCTCCGTACCCAACTACCCGATCTCGCCCTGCTGGATGTTATGATGCCCCGCTTGGATGGCTTTGAGGTCTTGCGTATGATGCGCGAGTTCTCCACCGTCCCCGTGATTATGCTGACGGCAAAGGGCGAGGAAGATGATCGCGTTCGGGGCTTGGAACTAGGGGCGGATGATTACATTACCAAGCCCTTCAGCCCCCGTGAGTTGGTCAGCCGCGTCCGTGCCGTCTTGCGCCGCATTGAATCGGCGGGGACAGCGCCGGAAAACGCTGTCCTCAAAATTGATGACCGCCTCAGCGTCGATTGGAATAGGCGCGAAGTTGTCGTCGCCGGAAAACATATCAAACTGCGCCCGACAGAATACCGCTTGCTCTACCATCTGATCGAAAATGCCGGCTGGACAGTGACCCATGAGCAGCTTTTGGCAAAGGTGTGGGGCTATGAATACCGCGACGAAACCCACTACGTCCGCCTTTATGTGAATTACCTGCGCGAGAAGATTGAGGAAGACGCGGCGAATCCAAAATATATCCAAACGGAACGCGGCGTCGGCTATCGCTTTGTCGATTTCAAGCACGAAATGGCATAGTCCATAAACGGGCATAGGGCGCAGCGCGACAAAGCGCCCTTGACCCCTAAACCGTTTGCCAGTATACTTTCATCACCTTGCCGGAGTGGCGGAATGGCAGACGCAAACGACTCAAACTCGTTCGGGAAACCGTGTGGGTTCGACTCCCACCTCCGGCACAACCTAAAACACCCCCTGACCACCGCAGGGGGTGCTTTATTTTCCCCCTTAGCCAAGCGAGGGGCAGGGCATGTGCGGGCGACCTGCGGGGTTGTCCCCTCGTGCCGCATCTTGTTTTTCCAAGCCCCGTAGGGGTGGTCATGCTTAGCCCGCTGCTAAAGCAGCGGGCACCCACACAACATGAGGATCATTGTATGTCCATCTACCACCTTGCCCAATTGAATATTGCCACCCTCCGCGTCCCGACCACCGATCCGATGATCGCTGACTTCATGACGCTCCTCGATCATGTTAATGCGCTGGCAGAACAAACCCCGGGCTTTGTTTGGCGGTTCAAGACCGAAGGCGGCAGCGCTGTGGATGCGCAGTTTTTTGAAAACCCGCTGGTGATTATCAATTTCTCCGTGTGGGAGACGATTGACGCCCTCTTTGCCTTCACCTACAACAACCCTGACCATCTGGGGGTTTTCCGCCGCCGCTTGGAGTGGTTCGAGAAACACGAGGCGCCGAGCCTCGTCATGTGGTGGATTCCCGCCGGCACAACCCCGACGGTAGAAGAAGGCAAAAAACGCCTCGCCCTTCTGCGCGAAAAGGGGACAACTGCCGACGCCTTCACCTTCAAACAGCGTTTCCCGCCGCCCGCACCGTAGGGGTGCGTGGTATGCGCCCGTGTTGTCCCCGCCGCTAAAGCAGCGGGCTGAAAGTAGCCACCCCTTCGGGGCTTGGAAAGCAAAAAATAGCATCCCCTACCCCCTGTAGAGATGCATGGGATGCGCCCGCTGCCCACTCGTGCTAAAGTAGCGGATTGCGATCAGGCGATCAGGGAAAATGCCCTCACAACCATGTGGCGAGAAAGCGCATCACCTCGCCGCGCATTGCCACCGTCTCAAAATGCCCCGTCTGCGAGCGCACGAGCCGCCACGCGCCCTCTGCCCCTAGCCCCTTGTACACCTCGTGCAGGGCGGCGTCAATGCGATCCAACCCCGCTGGCGGGGTCAGCGGATCATCATTTCCGGCAAGGCTTAGGTGCGGGCGGGGGGCGATCAGAGCGTTGATCGACGCTGTGGTGAAATGCTTCAACAGCGACGGCACGTAATAGTACACGCCGTGACCATCCAACCCCCGCGCCGCGATCAGTGCCTCGAAATCTGTCAGGCAGCACAGATCAACACAGACGCGCAGCCGTTCATCCAGCGCCGCCAGCCACCAGGCCATTGTGCTGCCCATCGAAAGCCCAAGCGTCCCTATCCGCGCCGCGTCCACATCGGGGCGCGTCGTCAGGTAATCCACCGCCCGCAGCGAATCGTAGACCATCATCCCCCAGAGGGTCTGCCCCCGCCACAACATCAGCTTGAATAGTTCGCTCTCGGTTCGTCCGCGCCGTTCCCCAAAACCCCAGTGATCAAGACACAGCGCCGCATAGCCCGCGCCCGTCAGCGCCGCCGCATAGGGTGGGTTGTGCCATGCCGCTCGCCCGTTGATCAATTCCCGTTTGCCAGTCAGGTAATCGTTGCCATGCGCGTGGTTGTAAAGCAGACAGGGGATACGTCCCACCGCCTGATCGGGCTTCACAAACAGGGCAGGCACAGGCTCTACCCCGTTCAAATCAAGCAGCAGATAGTCCATACTGTACCCATCATGGTCTGTCGTTTCAAGGCACGTCGCCGTGAGTGGACGATGGCGCTCCGGCAGATCGCCCAGAAGGGTATAGAGCAGGGCGCGGGCGTCAGCGGGGGTTATAGAACCACCTCCCCGCCCGTCATTGCCAGCCATTCGCGCTGAATGTTCCCATAAAGCGGGACGCGCTCGAAAAAGGCATTCTGTGAATCAAGATCGCCCACCCCCGCCGCGTAACCGGAAAGGCGTTCATAGGCACGCTTGAGCAGCGCATCGACGCGAGAATCACCCACCGCCCGCCCCACCCGATAACACGTTAGACAGAGACGAAGAACATCATCCCCGCTGAGATCATCGCGGGCGTTCATCACCCCAATGAGCGGATCGAGTAAAGTAAAAGCGGCTTCCGCGTCTCCGCGCCGCATGGCTATCTCTGCCAAACCTCCCCGCGCCTCCCCCTCTTGAAGTGTCTGATCCGTGCCAGTGGTGATCTCCCCACTCAGGCGCAGCCCCTCCTGAAAGGCGGCTTCGGCAGCGGACAGGTCGCCACACTCAAGGCGCAGAAAGCCGATGCGCACCACGCTCAAGAGCATCAAGTGCAAGCTCATCCGTGTTTTTGCTAACGAGAACGCTTCTTCGGCATAGGGGAGGGCGCTTTCCGCTTGCCCTCGCAGCATAAGCAGTCCGGCGTAGGTGACCAACAGAAATACCTGAAGTTGCATCCCGCCCGATGCCCTTGCCAGCATCAACCCTCGTTCAAAATAGGGCTGCCCTTTTTCCAGATCACCTAACAGGCGGTAAATATCCAAAAGAGTCAGGCAGGACGCCCCCTCCCCAAAACGATCCCCAATCGAACTGTTCGCCGCATTCGCCTCGCGATAGCGTTCCTCCGCCAAGCGCAGATCGCCGCGCATCATTGCCGCCCCACCCATGACCATCAAAATCCAGCCTTCGCCCCATCGATCTCCGGCATAGCGGGAAAGGCGGAGCGCCTCGCGTGCCTTCTGTGCCGCCTCCACCACGTTTCCAATGCTGAAATCAACCTGAGCGCCGAGTGCCATTGCCCATGCCTCGGCAACCAAATCGCCGCCTTCTTTTGCCATCCTCAAGGCGGTTTGAAGATACCCCTGCGCCTCGCTGAAGCGCCCTATATCGTGCAGCGTATAACCATACGCCCGCATCCCGTTGTATTCCAGTGTCCGGTTGCCAATCTGCCGTGCCAGGGTGATCATCTCTTGGAGAGATTCAAGGGATTTTTGATACTGCCCCCCGCGCCGCAAGATGCGCCCCTCGTGGTAGCGCCCCTGCGCGACCAAATCGGGTATATTGCCCCCGCTCCCCAACTGAAACACCTGATTCGCGTGGTGCAGCGAGAGGGCGAAGTTGCCGATCATCTCATAATAGTTTGCCCACCCCACATGCATGCTGGCATCGTGGCGGGCATCCCCGATGATCTCTGCAAGGGTCGTCATCATTTCTAAATCGTTGCGCTGGGCGTCCAATTCGCCAATGCGTCCTAAGACACCCTCCCGCTGGCTAAGAATCTCAAACCGTTCGGCGTGATCGTCTGGGGGGGTTAGCGCCAATGCACGATTCAACAGGCGGATTGCTTCAGCATTCGTATAGCGTTCCGCCGCCTGCACGCCAGCGCGTTTGGCATAGTAGCGCTCTTTTTCATCGTTGCCCGCCGCCGCATAGTGATGGTAGAGAGCGGCGTAGTGCGGGGCAAGATCATCGCTATAGGCATCTTCAATGCCCATCGCCAAGTGCTCGTGAAGTCCCGCCTTTTCACCCTCCTCAAGGGCGGCAAGGACGCCTTCTCGCAGTTTGTCATGGCTGAACCGCCAGCGTTCTTCCTGAATTTCGAGGACGGCAGCCTCGGCACATTGCCCCAACCACCCCTCTGGCGCGGTCAAGCCCAACGCCCCCAACAGGCGCAAATCGATGAAGCGTCCCGCCAGCGCCGCCAAGACAAGGAATGGATAGGCATCGGCGGGGACACGCCCCAAGCGCCGCCGCACAACCGCTTGCAGCCGATCTGTGGTGATCCCCATCCGTAGCGTGACCTGCCCAATCCGATCCAACTGTCCGGCATCTTCGGCAAGGGCGCGAATGATCTCCACAAGGAAGAACACGTTCCCTTCCGTCTCACGGATGATGTAATCCAAAACGGGCGGTTGAATCCCCGCCCGCCCAATGATCGATTCTGTCAGGGCGCTGATTGTCGTCTCATCCAAACGGGGCAGGATCAGCTGTTCCATGCCGGGGAAGGCGGCGGGGAGGCGTCCTTCTTCATCGGTGCGATAGGTGGCAAGGATCACCATCCGCCGCAGGGGGGTTGTCTCCACCAGCCAGCGCAACAGATCAAGGCTGTTGGCATCCGCCCACTGAATATCATCAAGGGTGATCAATACAGGCGTCGTCTGTTTTGCCAACAGCGCAGCAAGAGTGTTGTAAAGACGTGCGCGTCCCTGAACAGCGGGCAGGTCTGGGATCACTGCTGGCGTAACGTCTGTCAGGCGCAGCACATCGGGGGCAACCTCACTGAGGACAGCAACTTCAACGGGCGTCAGCGGCGCGTTCAGCACCAAACGCCGCACGACCTCTCGCCAGAGTTGGAAGGGGGCATTTTGCTGGTCTGCCACCTCCCCTGCTGCTACAAGGATGCCTTTCACCAGCGCCCGAATACGAATTTCCCCCACAAGGCGGGATTTTCCCACCCCGCTTTCCCCGCCGATGAGCCACGCGCTGCCATCGCCGCTTTCAATGGCGTGCAGGGCGCTGCTCAGCGTGGCAAGTTGTGCCGCCCGCCCAACGAACCGCGCCGCTTGGAGAAAACTTTCGCGGGTTGCCCCTGTTTCCAGCGGCACCAAGCCTGCGGTGGCGGCGCTTAAGCGTTGGAGCGTGTCAAGCGCACCTGCCGGACGCTCCAACGGATTCTTTGCCATCAACATGGCGATCACCCCGCGCACAGCATCGGGGGCATCCACCTCAGCCATATTCGGCGTCCCAGTCAAAATCGCATCAATCAAGCCTGAGGCGGTGTCCATCTGAAAGGGATGCTTCCCGCTCAGCAGTTCATAGGCAATGACGCCCACTGCGTACAAATCGGCGGCGATGGTGGACATTTTTCCTCTGAGGACTTCCGGGGCAATGTAGGCAAGTGTCCCCGCCGCCCCCGGTGTGATCCCTTCAAGGAGGGACGCCAAGCCAAAATCAACAACCTTAACGCTCCCCTCCGCGATCAAGACATTCTGTGGTTTTAAGTCGCGGTGCAAAATGCCGTGACGGTGCAGATAGGCAAGTGCCTGCAATATCTGGGCAATCAGGGTCAGCTTTTCGGCAAGGGGGCGGTTCGCCCCGTAATCGGTGATCGTTTGCGGGCTGTCGATCACCGTCATCGTGTAATAGGGCGATCCTTCGGCGTCAAAGCCAAAATCCAACACACTGATGATGTGCGGGTGGCGCAAGCGGGCAAGCGTCTGAAACTCATGGACGAGCGTCACACGCATCGAGGTTGGAGTGTCATCTTCAGCAACGGCTTGGCTGTGCAGCCGTTTCAAGGCAACTGCTGTCCCGTTCAGTCGATCATAGGCACGAAAGACAATACCCATTCCCCCCGCCCCAAGGCGGTCTTCGATCAGGTAGCGGCGAGGTAGTTGTATGGAAGTCGTTGTCAGCGTCACAGCGGGATTCCTAAAGAAACACTACCACGAAATTTGATTCGCTGGATCGTCGCGCCCTTGCATCGCCCGCCGAATCTGCCCTTCTTTTTGGAGCGACCCATCATAGACAATCCGATCACTTTTCAACGTCCAACCGCTCATGACAAAAGGCGGTGCGGCAACCCCAGGCAGGCAGGCAAAACAATCCGCGACGATCCATTCCCCATTATAGCGGCGAGAGACGTGCGCATGTGTGGCGATGGAGTTCAAGAAAAACCCCTCGCACGAGGGATGCCCGATGCGCTCTCCAACTTGGACGATCTTCCCCGCCGGAACGCGCTCGAAGGCGGCAACATGAAGGTAAACCAGCGTCCAGCCCGTGCGCTCGTCGCCGTCCATGTCCAGATCAATGATGACGACCCCATCATCACTGCGGACGACGACGCCCGCTGCCATTGCCGTTGTCCAATTGGGCGAAACGTAGCAGTAGCCCTGGGTGAAAATCACCTCATCAGGCGGCGCGGGCGGGGCAAAATCTGCCGCGCTCCAACCCGTCGCCCGTGCATCCCATCCCCCATGCGGACCAGAGGTCAGAAACCACGTCTCTCCGGGTGGAAAGGGGAAAAGGAAATCAGGCTGGCGCAACTCTGGGGGAACAAGTGGCTCAATGGCAAGGGCGAAGGGGTCGCCAAACATACTCAGATAGGTGGTGAAGAATCCCGCCGTGCTGACATCCCTCAGCCACCCCGCCCGATCCCGCGCTGTCCGCGCAAGGAAATACTGTACGCCGACCGTCCCCCCGTTTAAATCGGGGGCGAACGCCAAACGTCCCTTATCGGGCAGTTCAAGGGCGCGAAAGCCCCGTGTCCGCCACCCATAATAGCCCTCGTTCAGTTGGTTCACCGCCCACGCTACCTGATTAAACAATCCGGCAAGGCGTTCGTCTTTATGCCCCATCGGGTAGGTGAAGGCATCCCCACGCGGGATGGGGTTCGTCAGCCACCCGCCGCGATATTCCAAAAGTGCCAGAAGCAAGCGCGGGTTCACGCTGGCAGCGCGGGCATGAAAAGCGATGATCTCCGCCCCGCTCAGGTAGCGCCCACTGACCTCCTCCGAATAGACGCGGATGAAGCCCGGTTGGTATTTCACGTAGGCAGCCACATCAAAACCCCGTGCCGCTGGTGAATTCACTAATTCGCTGTCGGGGATCAGTTTCATATTCGGCGTCATCTGCGCCGGAGTTGCCGGTAGGTAAAGCCGCTGCCCGATGATCAGGGGCGTTGTCTCGGTCAGTCCGGCGTTCAGGGCAAGCAGTTCGGGGAGGTCGATTCCATACAGGAACGCCAGTCCAGAGAGCGTATCCCCCGCCTGAATGGTGTATTCGATCACGGCGCGGGTGGGCTGGACGGTGGGATTCGGCGTTGGCTGGATGGGGATCGCGGTGGGTTGGTTGGGAGTGGGCGTGGGGCGGAAGGGATTCGGCAGTCCCCCATCCAGTGTGGGGATGGGCGTCAAGGCGGGGGTCGCCGTGACATAAACAACCTCTGGTTGGGTGATTGCACACGCCATGATCGTTGCCATCAGCGGGGCAAAGCCAACCACGATGAGGACGCCAACGCGAAACGGACGCACCCTCATGACTCCAACAGCGCCCGCACAAGGATAGGCAGCGAGACATCGTAGCGGTACTGCGTGTGGCGGTGTCCCGCCGGATAGCTCTCGTATATATGCCGGATGCCAAGCCGATCCAGCGTGCGGTGGAACAGCCGCGCCCCAACTTGCAAGTTGTATTCGTCATAGGCGCCGCAATCAATGACAAGCGCCCTCAGTTCGCGGAGACTCTCGGCGTGGGTGGGCGTTACCACCATCCGCAGCGGGTCATAGGGCAAGCAGCGCTCCCAAACGTCCTCGCGCAGCGCCCCTAGATCGTCTATGGGGAGGTCAAAGCCGAAGGGCGCAGCGGGATTCTGGGCAAGGACGCTCAACGCGGCAATGGGTGCGGCAAGGTCAAAAAACGCCTGCTGTTTCGGAGTGAGCGCCCGTGCCTCGTTTAAGAAGCCTTCCAACCCGTTGAATCCCGCCAGCAGACGATCCATTTTTGCGAATTCGGGCAGCAGCGAGAACTCAAAATAGAGATCGGCGCTGTGTGCCGCCACCGCTTGGAAAAGCCCCCGCCGCCGCATGGCAAAGACCAGCGCCGCATAGCCGCCGCTGCTGCGCCCCATCACGGCACGGCGATCCGGTAGAAGGGGGTAGCGCCCCTCCACAAAGGGGAGGATTTCCTCCAAAAGGTATGTCTCGTAATTGCCAAGAAGGGGCGAATTCAGGTGCAGCGATCCGCCGAGCGCCGTCCATGTGTCGGGCAGCACCATGACGAAGGGTGGACATGCCCCGCTCAGGATCAGCCGATCCGCTTGCTGATCGACTCCCTCGCCCCACCCTCGCCAATTCAGAAGGCTTTGCGCCGTGTTCCCGTGACTGGGGAGCATCAGGACAAGGGGATAGCGCTGTGCGGGATCGTAGGCGGGCGGCAGGTAAACGAACAATTCGCGTTCGTGCGGGTCGCCCATGCGATTCCCTTTTAGGGCGCTGCTGCTGATCCAGTGACGCTCTACGCGCCCGCGTGTAGGGGGTGAGGTGATCATGATGGGCAATTATAGCCCAAGTTCGACGCGGCTTGAAGGCAAAGGAATGCGCGGCAAGTGGAAGGGGAAAGACGGGTTTGATCCCTCCTCAGCCCCTTGTGCAAGAGGGAGCTAGGGGGTGAGGACGCATTGCCAAGCCCCGAAGGGGTGGCTGCTTTCAGCCCGCCGCTTTAAAGGCTTGTCCGGGAAGGAAAAGAAGGTATCACCCATGTACAATCCAAGACAACACCTAAAAGATTGACCAATGGCTATAGATACCTTCTTCACCGAATTATAGGGGTAGGATTTACGCAATTGAACCTCTTTACTGCATATTCATGGAAAGGGGACGTTTGAGGGGGAAACCCCCTCAAAACCTCTTTTCCCCTTTCTCCCACTGGGAAAAGCGGGTACACGCCGAAGGCGGGTCGCCGGGGGATGAGGGCAAGTGCGTAACGCCTAAGGTGATGTCCGTGAACGCTTTGCAGCGCATCGATCCGTTTCAAGCCGTTGGACGACCACCGCTCCTGCCACTTTACTGACCTAGTTACCGGACAAGACCTTTAGCTTTGGGACAAGTGGTTGGATCACCGACGTGAGAAGGCGGAGATTGTCCCTACTTCAAGATCAGCCCCGTTGCAATGAGCGCTTGTGCTTGAATTAACATGAGTGGGTGGTGACGGAACACCGCTATCAGGACTTGCCCCAGACTCATCTGCTCTAGGGGAAGTATCGAAACCGTCCGCACAAGGGCGCTCAGTTTATCGTCTTCCATCCGGCAAATCATCTTACGCAGTTGATAGAGCGCGGTGTGTTGGACGTGAAAGCGTTCGTGCCAAAGGTGTTCATACTCGCGTAATGCCACCACCGACACATCGCCTTCGTGAATCGCCTTCACTGCAACCTGAGCCGCCATCTCCGCCCCAATCATCCCTAGATTGATCCCCCCTGCCGTCAGCGGATCGGCTTGATGGGCAGCATCGCCCACCGCCATGACGCCATCAGCCACCATTCGTTTCAACGCGCCGGTTGTGGGAATCCCACCCGCCACCGTCCCTAGAATATTCGCTTTGGGAAAGTGCTTTGCCACAAAACGATCCAGATAGCCCTGCGCCGTTACCCCATCGGCAACATCTGCCCCAATGACAATGCCCACATTGGCGGCATCGTCCCCTTTGGGAAAGACCCATAAATAGCCGCTTGGCGCTTGGGCATGCCCCAAATGGTATTCGCAGAGGGTGGGTGTGATGCGCCCCCCAAGACCAACAAGAAGGTACTGAAAACCGACATAGAAATCGGACATCGGCGGGACAGTCTTTAGCCCCGCCCACCGTGCCACCTGCGATTCTGTGCCATCAGCGGCGATGACAATCTGAGCAGAAACGTTGTAGGTCTTTCCCATACTCCGCAGACGAACGCCCACCGTTCGCCCGCTGTCATCCGTCAGCAGCCCTTCGGCTTGCGTTCGTGTGCGTACCTGCGCCCCTGCCCGTGCGGCAAGGTTTGCCAAGTCCCAATCAAAAACTTTGCGGTCCACAATCAGGGTGGGTTCGGTGGGGGGCAAAATAACGAAATCGCCCTCTGGGTTGTAAACAGCATAGGAGTCAATACGGGCGTTGACCCATTTATCGTTTATATCAATGTAAGGGCGAGTAATCTCCGCTCCAATCGCCTCGGCACAGCGCACCGGAACGCCAATCTCTTGCCGTTTTTCAATCAGAAGAACGCGCAAGCCTGCTTCGGCGCTGCGCCGTGCTGCCACTGAACCCGCCGGGCCCGCGCCAACCACCACCACATCGTAAGCATCTTTTAACTCAGGCATGGGGCGACTCTCCCGGATCGTCGCCGTTCACCGTAGCGGCGGGGACTTTATGAAGGGCATGAACAGGGCACATGGCAATGCACCGCTCACAGCGCGTACAGGTCTCGTGATCGATGCTTAAATGGGCATTCTCTAAAAATATAGAATCGGGCGGGCAAACTGCAACGCACGCGCTACAGTAGTAACACAAATTGCGATCCACGCCGACGATGAAGGTGTGTTGATGGGGGTGGGGAGGGCGATTGCGCTTGAACATAATCGTTCCATCCTCAAGGTACTGTAAACCACTATCACTATACCATGATCTATTCTCAAAATGACTACGATGTACCCTTGTAAATACCTCTCCCAATGATCCCGTTCCTCTGTTACAATGGGATGGCTCAAGCTCACCTCGGTGATCGCGCCCCGTTTCGGCGGGGTGAGGAAAGTCCGCTCTCCATAGAGCGCGGTGCTGGCGAATCGCCAGGCGGGGTAACCCGACGGCAAAGTGCCACAGAGAAGTGCAGTGCTGTCGCAAGGCAGCGAGGGTGAAACGGTGGTGTAAGAGACCACCAGCGCCGCCAGCAATGGCGACGGCTAGGCAAACCCCACCGGGAGCAAGGTCAAGCAGAAGTGAGGGGCGGCTCGTCCCGTTATCAACTTCGGGTAGACTGCTAGAGGCGTCCGGGTAACCGGCGTCCCAGAGAGATGATCACCACCCTGCAAAGGGGACAGAAAGCGGCTTATCGGTGGGCTTGGGCAATTTTCACCTAGGGGCTTCTGCATAGCGTTCCCGCCGCCAAAAGGCTTGTTCGGGAACTAAGTCAATAAAGTGGCATGAGCGGTGGTGCGTCCAACGGCTTGAAACGGATCGATGCGCTGCAAAGCGTTCAGGGACATCACCTTAGGCGTTACGCACTTGTCCTCATCCCCCGGCGACCCGCCTTCGGCGTGTACCCGCTTCTCCCACTGGGAGAAGCGGGAAAAGAGGGTTTGAGGGGGCTTCTCCCTCAATCCACCCCTTTTGATGAATACGCAGTAAAGAGGTTCAATTGCGTAAATCCTATCCCTATAATTCGGTGAAGAAGGTATCCATAACCATTGGTCGATCCGTTTAGTGTTGTCTTGGATTGTACATGGGCGATACCTTCTTTTCCTTCCGAAACAAGCCTTTTCGCGGCGGGTGTAACCGGCGACTAGGGGGCGTCCCTACGGAGGGAGGGCGTCTTTCCCGCTTTCCTCAAATATTTTTCGCGCAGTTCAAGAGTTCCTGCGCCGATTGGGTGAAGGGCAGCAAACGTGGCATAGAACCTTTCACCAGTCTCAGCTTCCCACGCATAATCAGCGCGAGCGGGGCGGCTTTCCCCTTCAAAACATCGCTCCACGTGGCAAAATCCCCTTCAATGACAAAGGCAGCTTCGCCCTTTGCTTCGGCGGGCGTCAGCGCACGAGCGGCACGACACTCCCCTTTATGGAGGTCGAGGATGACCGCCACCGCTTCGGGGTAGTCTTCTTCCGGCGTGGCGTGCAAGACGAATGCTAACGACCCCGCCTCCCATCGGGTCGATGCCCGCCGGTAGGACTCGCTGGCATTGATCGCCTTCATGTAACCCTTTGCCCACCCATCGGTGAAGAGACGCGGTTTCTCCGCTTTTTCCTCTTGGGCAAGGGTGGGAGTCTCCTGATCGAAGGCGTCCCCCGATGCGGATTCCGATGCCTCCGTTTCCTCGGATCGCTCAGTGGTGGGCTGCCCATTCTGCCCATTTGCATAGCCCTCGCTCAGCGCCGCTGATCCGTCCGCAATCTCTACAGTGGTGACAGACTCGCGAGTTTCGATGCGCTCTGGGTCGCTGGTAGCTGATGAGGCGCTTGCTTTTGCCGGAACACTTTCCGGTTTCTCGATCTTTTCCGTTTTTTCCGTTCGGGTGCGGCTCAGGACGATAGGCTCCATCTCAGGGACGCCCGCCGCTGCCCTTAGCGTCTTGTACGTTTCGTAGACGAGATTCCGCAGGTCGTTCACCTCTGGAACAATCGCCATATCGGCAACAAGGGTCATGGCGATGCGCTGGTTATAGCTGGCAATCACTGTCGCCAAGCCCATTGAGGGGTTCAGCGGGAAGAATCCAAAGGTATTCAGCAGGCGGTGACCCAACAGATACATGGGGATTTGCGGACCCGCTACGTTTGTACACCACATATGGGCAGCAAGGCTAAAGACAACAGGCGCTGCCTTCCAGATCAGTGGTTGCAGCCACGATGCGGCAAGCGAGGGCATCGTCAACACCATGTCGAGCGTTGTCGAAAGGGATGAATCCTTCATGACAGTAGTGTATTCCGAAACAAGGCGCAGCCGTTCCAACGGGTCGCTCAGATTGAAGGGAATATCCACTGGCAGCACGGCAATGCGGTTGCCGTATTCTTCCTTTTCCGCCTCAGAGCGCATACTGACTGGCACGAGGACGCGCAGCGAGTCCTGCCCGCCGCTGCCCCCTCGCTGGCGGACGTATGCCTCCACCGCGCCGGAGAGAATCGTCAGCATGACATCGTTCACGGAGACTTTTCGCGCCGATTTAATCGCTTTCACTTCCGCCAACGAAAAATCTGCCCAAGCAATCGTCTGCCGTCCGCTGTTCGTCCCATTAATCGGGAGCGGGCGCAGCAGTTGCATGTTATCGCTGGCAACATTTGCCATGCCAGTGAACATCTTGCGACGGTTGTTTTTATCGCTGATTGTTGAGCCGATGGTTGAAACGTCCTCAGCAATTTTGCGGACGATTCGCCAGCGGTTGGGCAGCGATTGCAAGATAGCATCAACCACCAACTGCGGCTGGCTCGGCATGGGCGGCGGGTCGTAGACGGGCTTTCGCGGGATGGGCGAGGGATTGGGGGTCAGATCAAACAGCAGCGTAAAGAGATCAATTGCGGCCAAGCCATCAACCATGCAGTGATGAATCTTGAACAGAATCGCCGTTCGATCTCCCTGCAACCCCTCGATCAGGTGAATCTCCCACAGCGGCTTGGAGCGATCCAACATCCCCGAAACAAGCCGCCCCGCCATATCTTGAAGCTGATGCTCATCCCCCGGCGCGGGGAGTTCATGCCAATAGACATGTTTAGCGATGTTGAAATCGGGATCGTAGACCCATGTGGGCTGCCCCAAATTGAGCGGCGCTTGAACCAGTTTTTGTTGGTAGATCGGGATTTGATGAATACGGGCGTCCAACATGCGGCGGAGGGGATCGAAGGGGATTTTTCCCTCAAAGAAGGTCAACGCGCCGATGTTCATTGGCGTTTGCGGGCTATCTACGTAATAAAACGCCGAATCCACCGGTCCCAAAACCTGACCGTGTTTGCTGCGTGGCACGGCTACTTACCTCTCGTAAAAAATAAGGAAGGGCGATCACGTCTGACGATCCGCTGTGATCGTCAGATGTATCTATTGTACCTCATTCAAGCGAACACTTCGCACGCCCTTCAGCCGATCAATGGGCGTTCTAATTCCTTCGCGCTTTGGCATCGGGAAGTGGTAATGATCCCTTGCCGTTGCCGTTTGTCCCATTCCGTCCATGTTCGCGGTAGCTTGTTTCGCCCGTCACCTGCCCAAGCGCTTTCAGGGCGGCAATCTCTCCGGCATCAATCAATTTCCGTTGAATATCCGGGCTGAAGGCGAAATCTGGCGCTTTGAAAATAGCGATATCATCGGGGTCGGGGTGTATCCAGATCAGTTGTTTATGGGGGTTTTGCTGCTCATAGAGGGTGCGCCAAATGCTGATTCGTTCGTGGAAGGCAATGTTCGTCGCCTGCCGTACTACGTTCAGCCAGCCCATGTCGCGGATGGAAGTCTCGCCCTCAAGGTGCAGCGGCTGATAGGTATAGCTGATGATCACGCGATCTGCCAGCCGGACACCAATATCGGCGGAGAGCGTTTGCTTGATCTCGCCATCGATGTAATTGCGCCCCTTGATCTTCATCGGCTCGAACAAGCCCGGGATTGCCGTAGACGCCCGCACCGCCTTGTGAATAGGGACATCGGTCATGAAATCGTTCTGGTCGTCGGTGAAGTTGTAAATGCCGTTAAAGACCGCACGCCGTCCATCATCCAGACCCGTCCCCGTGACGTACAGATCGATCTCGGTATCGGCAAAATCGGTGGAGCGCAGCGCATCGCGGATCAGTGTTTCCAGCGCGGCATTATCGAAAAACCCGTCAAGGTGTTCTTGGCTGTTGATCACGGTGTCCATGAATTCCGCCACAATGTCTTTTCCAATCAGGCGTGGCAGCCCAAGCAGAAAGCGCAGTCCGGCAAGGTAGGTTGTCAGCCCCTGACGGGCAATTTCAGGCAGTTTTGCCCGAAACAACATGTTCGAGGTCAGCGTATGCACCCATGTATCGAACTTGGCAAAATAGACATCCTTCTGATACAAGGTGGCGATCATCGCGTCTACGGGAGCGCCCGTTGCAAGGAATGCGCCGATCACTGCCCCCGCACTGCTGCCTACAATGGAGGTTACTGGTTCATTGCGAAGCGCTTTCAAAACGCCGAGGTGGAAATAGAAGGCTTTGTTTGCGCCGCCGCTGAGGACGAGTGCCGTCCCCGTCTTGGGGCGAAGTTGAGGAATATCACGCATGGCGGGCAAAAAATCTCCAAAAAAACAACACGGTCTAAAGGTTTATACGCGGAAAGGTGGGACGAGTCGCACCAAAACCGCGCAACTCTGATTTGATTGTAGCATTCTATCCCGTTTCAAGAGAAATGGGCGTCACATAGTTCAATCGATTTGAGGTTTTTCCCCGCATCCCCTCCCCATAGGAATACACTGCAGCGCGTCTGCTCACCCCCTTGCCTCGGAAGGGCTATAATGGACGGGCAACGTCCTGAAAAGAATCATCAAGAGGTTTTAACGCTGCTATGGATGCACACGCCGCCCCCCTTTCGTTGAACTTACAACTTACCGAGGAACACGAGGTATTGCGCCGCACCGTGCGCGATTTCGCCAAGAAGAAAATTCTCCCCGTCGCCGCCCATTTTGACGAAACGGGCGATTTCCCTCTCGCCATCATTCGGGAAATGGGCGCGATGGGTTTGATGGGCATTGAAATCCCCGAAGAATACGGCGGTGCGGGGATGGATACCATTGCCTACGTCTTGGCGATGGAAGAAATTGCCAAAGCCGACGCCGCCACCAGCACGATCATGAGCGTCAACAACAGTTTGTTTTGCTATGCCCTTTACAAGTTTGGCTCAGAGCAGCAAAAAACATCGTACCTGCGGGCCGTTGCCAGCGGCGAAAAGATCGGTGCATACAGCCTGACCGAGCCGATGAGCGGCAGCGATGCTGGTTCGATGAAAAGCCGTGCTGTCCTTAACGAGGCGAAAACCCATTACGTCATCAACGGGCGTAAAAGTTGGGTTACCTCCGGTCCCGTTGCCGATTATGTCCTACTTTTCACCATGACCGAGCCAGACAAAGGGCATAACGGGATCACCGCCTTTTTGGTTGAAACGACGCAGCCCGGCTTTGCGCCCGGCAAAAAAGAGCCAAAACTTGGCATTCGCGCCAGCGCTACCAGCGAACTCATCTTTGAGGATCACTTTGTCCCAGTAGAGAATGTCGTTGGTGAGGTGGGCAAGGGATTCCGCATTGCTATGACCGTCCTAGACGCTGGACGGATCGGCATTGCCTCCCAAGCGTTGGGCATTGCCGAAGCTGCCTACGAAGCCTCTATCGAGTACTGCCGCACCCGCGAGGCGTTTGGTGCGCCCATCGGCACATTCCAAATGATCCAAGCGAAAATTGCCGATATGAAAACGCGCATTGAGGCATCCCGCCTGCTGATCTACAACGCGGCACTGGCGAAAGAGCGTGGCAAAACAACGGGCGAACGCTTCACTACCGAGGCAAGCATGGCGAAACTCTTTGCCAGCGAAACGGCGATGTTCTGCGCTCATGCCGCTGTCCAGATTCATGGTGGGATGGGCTACAGCAAAGAAATGCCCGTCGAGCGCTACTTCCGCGATGCGAAGATCACCGAAATTTACGAGGGGACAAGCGAAATCCAGCGCCTCGTCATTGCCCGCAGCGAGCTAGGGCTGCGCTAGGGGGCTGTCGCCCGGCCCCCGCCCCCTGTAGGGACGCCCCCAGGGGCGTCCGCCCGTCCCCTTGTAGGGGGGTTGCGCCCCGATGCCACCCATCACCATGAATTCTTAGACCCCTTGTGGCAAGAAATCGACAGGGATTGACATTGATATATCTCTCGCCTAGAATCCAATTGTTCAGTTGCCCCCGTAGCTCAGAGGATAGAGCGACGGTCTTCTCTTATGGGGCTTGATGCGAGAAATCTCATCAATGTAAGTAGTCAAATTCGGTGAAGGCTAAAGGGACAAAAGATGGTTGTCGAGTTCCCAATGATGATTGGGACATAAAGCCATCAAGTTATCAATGGCATTGATCTCTGAGAGCAAGGAATCAGGAAAAAACTCGATATAGATCGTATATGACAAACTTCGTAATGCCTGTCGTATCCACATATGGCACAACATTGCGGTTTGCTAGAGCGACGATAGAGTTGTCTCGCCCATGATCTGATTTGAGAATTAACCTGATACCTTCTTTTGCCTTGAATACTTGATAGCGTTATCGTTTCTAGTCGCCTCAGAAACTCATTTCCATGTCGTTTTGCCAGCAAGGTTTGTAGTATGTTCTACCTCTAAAGTAAGGATTGCCACAACAACCACAAGCCGCACTTTGGCTTCTTTTAGGGAAAAGACTGTTGTTGTGAGTGCTGCACATGACCTTGAGCAAAATTTCGGATTTAGTGTTTCTGTACCACAGACAAGACAATGCATACTGTCTCCATGTTAATACCGAGCCAAGTAATCGGAACAAAGGACTCATGATAGTCCTGTTTCGTTTAAAGGTGTAGAGACTAGACGGCTACCACCTAAAAAACCTTTTACGAGGGTGCATGGTGAAGGTATAGTCCACAGAGTGTGGAAACACACACAAATGTGAAACCGCAGGTCACAGGTTCGAATCCTGTCGGGGGCATATCCTCAACCCACCGCCAAAGGAGTCCTCACATCGCATGACCATCCGAACCATCGCGTGGCACGCTGGGCGCGTCCAGATGATTGACCAACGCCTTTTGCCCTGGACGTTCACTGTTAACGAATACAGCGATTACCGCGAGGTGATCACCGCGATCAAAGAGATGGTCATACGAGGGGCGCCCGCCATTGGCGCAGCGGGGGCGTTTGCCCTTGCCCTTGCCGCCCAAAGCAGCCCCGCCGCCGATCTGCCCACTCTTCGCGCCGATCTGGAAGTCCCCGCTATCGAGATCAGCGCCGCCCGCCCTACGGCGATCAATCTGAGGTGGGCAGTAGATGCCATGATGCGCCACGTCCGCACAGGCGATCACCCCACCGCCGATGCCCTCCGCACCGCCCTAGTTGCCGAAGCATGCCGCATTGCCGATGACGATGTGGCGATCAACCGCCAGATGGGGGCGCACGGCGCAGCGCTCGTTCAGCGCGGCTGGACGGTGTTGCATCACTGCAACACAGGATCGTTGGCGACGGTGGATTACGGCACGGCATTGGGTGTCATTCGCACCGCCCACGAGGACGGCAAAGAGATTCGCGCTGTGCTAACGGAAACCCGCCCTCGGATGCAAGGGGCGCGGCTCAGCGCGTGGGAACTCAACGAATATGGCGTCCCTTTCGTGATCATCCCTGATTCAGCGGCGGCGTCTACCATGGGGCGGGGGGAGATCAACGCTGTGTTCGTCGGGGCAGATCGTGTGGCGCTGAACGGTGATACGGCGAACAAAATCGGGACATATATGCTGGCGATCTTGGCGAAGGAACACGGTATCCCCTTCTATGTTGTCGCTCCAACCAGTACCATTGACCTCGCCACACCGGATGGGGACGCCATTCCGATTGAAGAACGGGGCGGCGATGAAGTCCGTCAGCCCTATGGCAATCCCCTAATCCCCGATCATTTTCCCGTCCGTAACCCCGCCTTTGATGTCACCCCTGCCCGTTACATTACCGGAATCGTCACCGAATATGGTGTCGCCCGCCCGCCGTATAACTTAGCTGCCCTCCCTCGCACCCCGTAGGGACGCCGATTGGGGCGTCCGTCCTCCCCGCCCATTCGCGCTCCCCTCCCATTCACCCTATAATGCGCCCATATCGACAGCGAAGGGGGACTCTTTATGGCAGCGGTCAATCCACAGGCATCCACCAATGGGATGGATGCTGTATTCGTCAGCATGAGCGATTTTATTTTTGGGACGTTAGCAACCGACGACCTCCGACTTGCCAGCCTCCGGCAAGCCGCCGCTGGATTGCTCCATGATCAGACCATCCTCCCCCGCGACCCGAAACCGCAGCAGCCGCTCACCATCCATGCCAGCGCCGGACCAGATGCGGCGGTGAACGATGTGTTCATCCATTACACAACCGATGGCAGCCTCCCGGAGATCGGTGGGGGGACAACGCGCACTGTTGCCGCCATGCGGGCGGGGACAACATGGGACACCTTCTTATGGGGCTATGTCCGCCATTACAGCGGTGAGATTCCCGGACAGCCAGAGGGGACGATCCTTCGCTATCGGCTCAGCGGGGTCACTGCCGATGGGCAGCGCCTATGGGCCCAAGACAGCATGAAACGCGGCGTCTTTTCGGTGGCGGTGGATCGCTACCGCGTCCCTGCGTGGGTGCAAGATGCCGTGATCTATCATATCTTTGTGGATCGCTTCGCCCCATCCTATGGGCGCGAGTTCGCCTCCCCCCAAAAACTTGATGGCTTCTTTGGCGGCACCCTGCGCGGCATTACCGAACACCTCGATTACCTTGCCGATCTCGGTGTGAACACCCTCTGGCTCTCACCGCTCATGCCTAGCCCCTCCCATCACGGCTATGATTCCACCAACTTTCGCGGCATCGAGCCGCGCTATGGGACAAAATCAGATTTGAAGGCGCTGATCAGCGAGATTCACCGCCGAGGGATGCGCATTCTTCTCGACTTTGTGCCGAACCATACCTCGAACACCCATCCCTTTTTTGAATCTGCCCTCGCCAACCCCGAATCGCCCTACGCCTCGTATTACACCTTTACCAACCACCCCGACGAATACGACACTTTTTTTGGGGTGAAAACCCTCCCCAAGCTCAACAATGATTCCCCTGCCGCCCGCCGCTATGTCATTGAGAGCGCCGTCTATTGGTTGGAGGAATTCGGCATTGATGGCTTCCGGTTAGATCACGCCCAAGGACCCAGCCACGATTTTTGGACGGATTACTACACGGCGGTGAAGAAAGCGAACCCCGACAGCCTCCATTTCGGCGAGATTGTCGAACCGCCCACCACGCTGCTCAGTTACGAGGGCGTCCTCGATGGGGTCTTGGATTTCAACGCCTTGCAAATGATCCGCCGCTTGTTCGCCTATGGGTCGCTGGATGCTGCTGGCTTTGAGCAGTTTCAGGCGGCACATGAAAATTTCTTCACAGGCAAAAACTTTTCGCGCTTTAGTTTCCTTGATAACCACGACATGAATCGCTTCCTGTGGGCGGCGCAAGGGGATACCCGCCGTTTGAAACAGGCGGCAGTCTGCCAATTCACCCTCGGCGCGACGCCCATCGTCTATTACGGAACAGAGGTTGGGCTGAGCCAGCAGCGCGATATTCGGCAAGGCGACTTTGGTATCTTGGAGGAGTCTCGCCTGCCGATGATTTGGGACGCCACCAAGCGCGATAACGACCTTCTCGCCTTCTACAAAATGCTGATCGGGCTGCGCAAAAAATCCACCGCCTTGCGGATGGGGACGCGCTCCGCCTTTTGTGTAGACCCGGCGACGGGGCGCTATGGATTCCTCAGGCGTGGCGGCTCCGAGACAATCTTGGTTGCCTTCAACGTCTCCGATGAGCCGCAGGTGATCGATCTGCCTAGCGTGACGTGGGTCGATGCCTTCAGCGAAGCGCAGGTCTCGCGGCGGGCAACCATCGAACCACGCGGCTTTTTGCTGGCAAAACAGGCAGAAAATCAGGGCAAAAAGACCGATTCGCAGACGACGAAGCAGGTTTGAGCGGGCGGTTCGCTAAGGGGTGAGGGTGAGGTAACATCTACTCTCTGTGCGGTAATCGAGCCAACCTAACTGAGGACCCATGTTCACGAATACACTGAAGGCAAAACTAAACGCGGGCGAGACGGTCTACGGACTATTTTCGCGCTACACCGATGCCGAACTGATCGAAGTGATCGGTTATGCAGCGTGGGATTTTATCGTCTTTGATGGCGAACACAGCGTCATGGAAGCCCGCGATGTGCTGGCGATGACCCGCGCCGCCGAACTGCGCGGCGTGACGCCCATCGCTCGCGTTCCTACGAACCAACCGGCAACGATCCTCCGCTTTTTGGATACGGGTGTTCACGGGATTCATGTCCCCTGGGTGAACACCGCCGCCGAAGCGGAAGCGGTGATGCGGGCGGTGAAGTACCACCCACGCGGCAGCCGAGGCTTGGCGGGCGTCCGCGCCAACGACTATGGGTTTGGTGATCCCTTTGGGGTGGCGATCCAAAAAGCGAACACCGAAACGCTCGCCATCATCCACATTGAGACGATTCAGGCGGTGGATGCCCTCCCCGACATCCTCGCCATTCCCGATCTCGATGTGATCTTCATCGGACCCAACGATCTCGCCCACTCAATGGGCTTGGCGGGGCAGTTGGCGCACGCGGAGGTGGTCGCCGTGATGCGCCGCATTGCCGACGCCGTGACGAAAACAGAGAAGAAATTGGGGATCATGGTACGCGATGGGGCAGGGGCGCGGCAATGGCGCGATTGGGGCGCACGGTACATCACCGTCAGCGTCGAATCGCTGATCATGCCCGCCTTTCGCGGCTACCTGAACGATGTGCGGGGCTAGACTCTGGTTAAGGGATCACGCCGCGCTGCCGTAGGAGCGTGATCACGTTCAAATCGTTTGGAAACGCCACCGAGCCGATCCGCGCTTTGCCATCCCCTTCACGGCGGTGGAAATCGCTTCCGACGGTCATCCATAGGTTGTGTTCGGCTGCTTTTGCCCGCAGTTCGTTAATCAGCGAGGCGGGGTGTTCGGGGTAATAGACTTCCACCCCGTCCAGCCCCTCACTGATCATTTCCGCTAGGTAGGGGCGATAATCGCTGTACCGTCCGGGATGCGCCATGACCGCCACCCCGCCCGCTTCGTGAATGGCACGGATTGCCTCGGCAGAAGGCAGCGGGTGATGGGCTTCATAGGCGGGCTTACTATCGCCAATGTAGCGATCAAACGCCTCTTGGATTGATCCCACATGTCCCAAACTGAGCATCGCCCGTGCAATGTGGGGTCTGCCCAAGACAGATCGCCCGCCACCTTTTTCGGCAATGCTTAGGACATTCTCAATGGGGACGGAAATCCCCATCCGTTCAAGGTTGTTCAGAATCCGCACGACGCGGCTGACACGAGCATCGCGCAATTCGTTCAAAAGGCGACTCAACGCTGTATCGCGCAAATCGACAAAATAGCCCAAGATATGCCGATCTGCCCGTGTATCCTCGGCGCTCAATTCGACGCCGGCAATGACCCGCAGAGGCGTTCCCTCAGCGGCGGCTTGCGCCCGTGCCACACCATCCGTTGTGTCGTGGTCGGTGAGGGCAATCACATCGAGTGCATTGGTCAGGGCGATCTCAACCACCTCTTCGGGGGTATAAACCCCGTCTGAGGCGGTGCTGTGCATATGAAGATCGATCCGTAGAGAGGGCATAAGATGCGGGAACTACTCCGTGACAATGCGTGGTTCAATGATCAATCGCAGCGCGGTGCGCTCTTGTTCCTCAATGATCACTTCTGTAAAGTAAGGGATGCAAATGACATCAATCCCGTCATCAGCAAGATAGCCCCGTGCAATGGCAGCCGCCTTGATCGCCTGATTGACCGCCCCAGCGCCAATTGCTTGTATTTCCGCCCGTTTATGTTCACGTACTACCCCTGCAATTGCCCCGGCAACTGCCGTTGAGCGAGACCGCGCAGAGACTTTAATAATATCTACCATGAAATGTCCTTCCCTCCGCACCAAGTCCACCCAACTAATGTAGTGTACCTTGAACTTTATCACAAGGGCGAATTTCAAGGGAGGGCAACTTATCCTGTTAGGGATTAACATCTAACCATAACTAGGGTGGTTGACATTCTAACCCGCCATCCCGCCCGCCCCCCCGTAGAGACGCCCCCTGGGGCGTTCGCGCCCCACCCCCCTCAGCCCTGTTCTACAGGGGAAGGGGACAGAGAGGTCGCTCCTGTTCCCCCTTGCCCATCCCTTTCATGTTTCTTTCTAGGGCAAGCGGCGGTACACTTTGACGATCCGTTAATTCTTAACGTGCCACATGCCGAGGTCACCGCCCATGACGAACGGAACATCCGAACCCGACCCTCTAAGTGAGGTAAAGACATGCCTCAGCCAAGCACTCCAAAGCTATCGCAAAGTCAATCTTGATGATGGGATCGCCCTTTGCCGCCGCGCCATTGAGCTTGCCGTAGCAAGCGCTGATCCAACCCGCGATGCGCTCATCGATATCGCCCGCCGCCGGATCGTTGAATGTTTGGATCGCGCCAACCGCTTTGCCGAGGCAATTCAAGAAATTGAGGTGTGGACTGCCGCTACCCCCCGCACCGAGGGACGCGCCGAAGCGCTGGCGCTTCGGGCACGGCTCACCTACCGTCAGGGCGATCCTGTTGGGGCGCTGCGCTATATAGAAGAAGGGATTCGCCTTGCTGAGGCAGTCTCCTACCAACCAGGGATGGGGATGCTGCTCCGTATTCGCGCCGACCTTCTCTGGATGCAAGGGAACATCGAGACGGCGTTGGGGGTGGCGCAACAGGCGCTTGCCATTTATGAAGGGCTGGATGATCTTGACGGGCGAGCGCGAACGCTCAACAGCGTCTCGGCTGTCTATCACATGATGGGCAACCACCACCGCTCAATCAAATATGCCCTCCGTGCGGTCTCCATCCTTGAGGCAATCCAAGATGTCACCGGACTGCGCGTTGTCTACAGCAACCTCGGGGAATCGTACCAGCGCTTGTATGCGATGGAAAAAGCGTTGTATTACCACGAAAAGGCGATGGCGCTAAGCGGTTCTGCCGTCCATGCTGACCTGATCCGCAATTTGGGTGTTGATCTCGTCGCCGTTGGGCGTGTGGAGGAAGGTCTGGGACGCCTCCGCGAGGCGCTCGCCATTTCGCGCAATATCAAAGAAAACGACATGATCATGCAGTCCCTTCACAGCCTATCTGAGGCACTGCTTGGCACAGGGGCGGTGACAGAGGCGCACAGCTTGGCACAAGAAGCGCTCGATATGGCAACGCCCATCAATGCCCCCCGCCATATCATCCGGGCGCGGCTGAACTTGGGACGGGCGGCACACACGGCGGGCGAGAAAGAGAAGGCACAAGACCACCTTCATGAAGGGTTTATCGTCGCCCAAAATGCCAATGACAAAACGATGATCTGGCAGGCGCACGCCGCCCTTGCCGAGGTGTTGAGCGCTGATCAGCCAGAGATTGCCCGCGTTCATGCTGGCATTGCCGCCGATATGATCAACATCATGCTCAATTCAATTGAGGACGACGCCCTTCAACAGACCTTTCGCACCGCGCCGCCCATCGCCAAAGTCTTAGGGATGATCGCCCCGCCGCGACGCACACGCCCGTTGACGACGTACTAGGGCGGGGTTATGCAGGCGCATACCATGCGCCTCTACACGGGGGGGTTTGAAAACGATAGTAGCAGCCACGCGCAAACAGTGATAACGTTTCAACCTATGCAACTTGAAAAACTGACAGCGGCTGCCCGCGATATGTTTGGGGTTGACCTCTCGGCGGAACAGCGGACGGCATTCGCCCTTTATGCCGAGGAATTGATCGCGTGGAACAAGGCGCGGGCAAACCTCACAGCGATCACCGATCCAGAAGGCATCGAAATCCGCCACTTCCTTGACTCGCTGTCCATCCTTCGCGCCGTGAACGTCCCTCCCAACGCCCGCGTGATCGATGTCGGGACGGGAGCGGGCTTTCCGGGTCTGCCGCTGAAGATTATCCAGCCAAGCCTTCAGCTTGCCCTCTTGGAGGCAACGGGGAAAAAGATCGCCTTTCTGGAACATCTTGTGGGGGCGCTGAAGATCAGCGGTGTCTCGTTCGTTAACCTGCGGGCGGAGGAAGCCGGACAAGCAGCGGCGCACCGCGAAAGTTACGATCTTGTCTTGGCGCGGGCAGTGGCGCATATGCCAATCTTGGTCGAATATCTGCTGCCGCTGTGCAAACTAGGCGGCAAGTGCATCGCCATGAAGGGTGAGAGCGCCATTGCCGAGGCGCACCATGCCGAAAACGCCCTCCGTGTTTTGGGAGGAAAATTGCTGAACGTTCATCCGGTGGAACTCCCAGGCGTTGCCGAGACTCATTACCTTGTCGTTTTTGGCAAGGTGGCGGCAACCCCGCCGGGCTTTCCCCGCAAGCCGGGGATACCAAGCAAAAAACCACTGTAGGAAACCACTGTAAACTATCATCAATGCGACTTCTTGCAAGGTGGGGATTCCCCCCCAACAACAGCCAACAAAGGTACGGAGGGTTCATGGTTAGGCTCATTAGGCGTGTGTTTTTGGCGTGGTTGGTGATTGTCAACCTCATCATACCCCTTCCTACCCAACACACCCACGCCCAGAGCGCCTTTGACCCCGAAAACACCCGCCGTGCCACTGTCCAGATTTTACAGGTGTTCACCAACCCTGTCGGGGCAACGGTCATCACCTGTGTGGGGTCGGGGACACTCGTCAGCACTGACGGGTTGATCCTGACAAACGCCCATGTGGTGCTGCCCATTGGCGGCTGCCGCTCAGAACGGCTGATTATCGCCCTCACCATTCGCTTGGACGAAGCGCCCGTACCCACCTATTATGCAGAGGTGGTCAATTACAACATTGGGTGGGATTTAGCCGTCTTGCGCATCACCGATACGATTGATGATCTCCCTGTGAATCGGGCGGCGCTAGCACTCCCCTTTGTAGAATTGGGCGATTCTGAGGCGGTGCGCTTGGACAGCACCCTTGAATTCGTTGGCTATGCGGCGCCCGAACGAGAGGCAACGGCGGAGGCGGTGAGCAGCATTGTGCGCGGTACAGTGAGCGGCTTCACCGCCGAGGCACGGGTGGGAAATCGGGCATGGATCAAAACCCGTGCTGCCATTCCGGGCGGCATGACGGGGGGCGGCGCTTATGACATTACGACGGGGCACTTGATCGGTATTCCCACCGTTGAACCGGTCAGCAGCGGCGGCGCTGAGGGGGAACAGCCCACTTGCCGACGTATTCAGGATTCTAACGGCGATGGGCGTGTCGATACAAACGATGTATGTATTCCGGTCAGCGGCTTTATCAATGCGATGCGTCCTGCACGTCTGGCACGCGGACTGATCCTCGCCGCCCGCTTGGGTATCACCCCCGACTTTCAGCAGCCGCTGACCCTCGGCGGGCAGCGGGAGGGCGATCCGACCTTTGCCCGCCTGTTTTTTGCCTCTGGCGTTGATCTGGGCGGGATGCCAACGACAATTGTTCAAGCCGTCCCAACGGGAATCAGCAGCCTTTACCTCTTTTTTGATTACGCCAACATGACCGATGGGATGATCTACGAGATGCGCGTCCTGCGCGATGGGCTTGCCGACCCCACCTTCAGTCTTGCGCCAGCAACATGGAGCGGCGGCGGAACGGGCTTGTGGTACATCGGCAGTACGGCGCAGGTCTATCCCAACGGGGAGTATGAGTTTTTGTTGTTTATCGAAGGGGTGCGCGTTGCCTCGGCTGCTATCAGCGTGGGCGGTGTGGCAGAGGCACGCCCAGAGTTTTCCAACATTGTCTTTGGTGTGCTGAGTCTGGAAAATCAATTGGTTAGCGCAGGAAACGTCCTCCCCGTCAGCCCGACAATTAACGCCGAATTTGCCTACAACAACCTCCGTGATGGGCTGACATGGCGGCAGGTGTGGTATTTCGACGGCTTAGAGATTGCCAATGGGGTTGGCACATGGACGGGCGGAGCCAATGGGAAACTTGCCGTGAACGCCAGTGGAACACCCGAAATACCTCTTCAGGCGGGGCGCTACCGTCTTGAACTCTCTATTGAAGAACGTCTAGCGGCGACGGCGGATTTTATCATGGCGGGGGCGCAGATTGCCTATAACACAGAAATTTTCACGAACCTGACCTTTGCCACAGAATTGAATGGACGTGGTGAGCCAAGTGGCGTGGTCGGAACAACGCTCCCCGACACCGTTCAACAGATGTACGCTCTCTTTGATTGGCGTGATGTTGCCGTTGGAACGCCCTTCACATGGCGCTGGACAGTGGATAACAATCCCCTCTTTGAAGTTACTCAGCCATGGCAAGAATCCTTGATCGGATCGCAGGGGTGGGTGCGCCTGACTGCGCCGGCCCGCTTGCCAAGTGGCTCATACAAGCTGGAACTGTTGCTTGCCGGCGAAGTGAAGGGCGCGGTGACGGCACGGGTGGGTTTGGGACAGCTTCCGGTAGAGATTTTCCGTGTGGCAGAAGGGGCAACCCTGCGCGGGACAATCCTTGATGCGGAGACGAAAGCGGGAATTTTCGGGGCGACAATCATTATCCTTAAGGTGGAGGTCGATGTCCGCGACTTCACATGGCAAATGTCCGAGGTGTATGGGATCGCTTTCACCGATTCGGAGGGAAATTTCGCCATGACCACTCCGCTTGTCCGCGAGGAAATCTATAGCATCATTGTCACAGCGGGGGGATACCTCCCGATGGCGTCGGATGGTTTAGCTGTTCCCCAAGACCCAAACACACCCTTTGAACTGCGATTGGAGATGAATCGCGATTGACGCGAACCGCTTGCGGGGGATGGCGGACAGGGTGGGGCATATGATGCACCCCTATGCATCCCTATCTAGAAAGAGTCATCGCACAGTCCGATCTTGATCGTTAACATAGGATGATCTAGAGTTGGATGCGCTGGCTTTGAACAGCCCATAGGTAACTCTATTTCGACACATTCAGAGGTAGCCAAGACCCCATTCGTGAACATTCTAATCCTCGGTGATGATGTAAAATCGGTCAACATCCTAACCTTCATCCTCCGCCAAGAGGGTTATGATGTTTCCAGCATTGTTGATCCGGCACAGATTGAACGGGTGTGGACGGATCAACTAACCGACTTATTGATCCTTGATGAGGCAGAGATCGACGGGAATTTGATCCGGCAAATTGAGATGATTCGGGGGGGATCGTCAGTGGCGATGATGCTGCTCTCGCCGCCTGTTGATGAATATGACCTAATTAGTGCTTACGAAGCGGGGATTGATGATTTCCTCGTTAAGCCTTACAGTTACCAACTCTTTCTTGCCCATGTCAACGCTCAACTGCGGCGGGCGCGTACTGTCCCTAGCTCGCTTGTTCCCAATCTGACAGCGGCGAATGTCAGCCTTGATCCCGAACGACATACCGTCACGCTGCCCAACGGGAATTCAAAACAGTTGACAAACCTTGAATTTCGCCTAATGTACAGCTTGGTCGTCAACCGAGGGCATGTCCTCAGCACAGAAACCCTCATAGAGAAGGTGTGGGGGTATACGGGCGAGGGAGACAAAAACCTGCTCAAGAGTTTGATTAGTCGTCTGCGCAGCAAAGTGGAAACCACCCGCGACCCAAAACTGATCACCACCGTCCCCGGTGTTGGTTATATGTTCAGCCCCGATTAATCTGGAGAGCGAGTAGCCCAATGGAGCATCCCTACATGGTGCGGGGTATTAGGTTCTGTTGAAATAGGAAACCCAGTGATTCTACCGCTAAAAAGCACTGGGTTGAGATCAATCATTCCTTAGGAGCTTGAACACTATAAATGACAGAGCAGAATGCCCCTTTCCCCCATCAGGCTTGAGGGGGAAAGGGTGCTAGTTCACCGCGCATTCTGGTAGGCTTCTCGTTACTGCACTTCTGTGGGCGCAGAGACCTCCACCATGCCTTTCAAAATGCGTTCCAGCGCCACCGTATGGCTGCTCCAGCCGTGAGTCTGGAAAAATTTTGAGGTGCAGTGCCACCGTCCGTTTTCATAGGTGACGGTGTGGGTGTTGTTATCCCCTTCAAAATTTGCTGTAAACCGTGTAAAAGTGACCCGCTCTGGCTGTTGGGTATATTTCTTTGCCTTTTCCACTTGGCTGATGCTGGCAGACCCTGCCGCGCTTGGCTTGCTCCCGTCGTGGCTGACGGGCGTGATCATGTCTTTCAGAATACCTTCTAAGGCAACGGTGTGGCTGCTCCAGCCGTGCTGTTGAAAGAAGCTCGATGTACAGCCCCACAACCCTCCATCATAGGTGATCGTATGGGTGTTGTTATCGCCCACCATGCGTACTTCAAAGGCACTAAATTTGATCCGGTGGCGCTCCTCAGCGTAAAATTTCGCTTTGGCGATCTGCCCGATCATCCCGTAGTCCATGATTACCGACTCCTTTTCTAATGGTCTATGCCAAACGCAATGCCGTTCTACGAACACATTCAACCCACACCAAGCCAACTCAACAAAAAAGGCACGGGGCGTGTTGCCTCCGTGCCTTTCAAGCGTTCACCGTTACAATCAGTGATGATTTATCGGGAATCCTCATAAAAAACCTGCATAAATTACTTTTTACACCATTAAGAGGAGTATAAGGCAACTTTAAGGGCGAGTCAAGCAAAGGGGCTGGCAAGGATGACAAACGACACACCGATCAATGACATCACCGGATATGAGCCACGCCTTTCCGAGGCACACAGCCAAGAGGGAGCGCGGCGGCTCTCCCTGCGGGCAATAGCGACCATGCTCAACACGCTCCCCCCAGAGTCGATTGCGCTGGATGTGGCAGAGGCGGCGCTGCGCAGCCCATCCTTTTTCGTCCGTTATGGGGCAGCATCGTTGTTGGAAAAACGAGGGGATCGGGATGCACGGTTGGTCTTTGAGCGCGTCCTTTCCAATGGTGAAACGCCGGCACGGGCATCGGTGGCGCGGCACTTGGGAGGCTTCAGCTACAGCAGCATCCAGCCCCTCATAGAGCGAGCGCTAGGCGACCCTGAAGAGGCTGTGCGCGAAGGCGTGATCTATTCCCTGTGCGAGATAGGCGAGCCGCACGCCTATGAACGTCTGGCGGCGGCACTTGAAAAGGAGACCGATAACGTCCGTTTTGCGGCGGCGTGGGGGCTGCGCGAAAATGGCGACCCGCTGGCAGTTCCGGCGCTGGCAGCGGCATTGAAGGCAAGCGACCCTGATATTCGGGTTATGGTCTTGGAGGCATTGGGCGTCAACGGCAGCCCGCAAGCCATATCGGTAACGCGAGCGGCGCTCCTTGATCCCGATCCTGATGTGCAGTATGCGGCAGCGCTCACGCTGCTTGAACTAAGCGGCGAGTATGCCCTTCCCGAACTGATCGCTATGATCGCGGAGTGGCGGGGAGGCGCACGAGAGGCAATTTTACGCGGCTTGTTCCATGCGACGAATTATTTAGGGATTGACCTCACCAACAACGACCAAACCCCAGAGTTAATCAACGTTCTGCGCACAGTCTTGGACGATCCCGATCCCACCCCACGCAAGGCGGCGGTTTGGCTGCTCTCGTGGATTCGTGTGGCGGAGACAACCATCATGATTGATGATCTCTATGAACGGGAGGACGATCCGGCGGTGCGGGCGCATATCGTCCGCGTCGCCGTTAGTCTGATGACCCCGCGTGCCGAGGCAATTTTAGAGGCGGCGCTAAACGCTCCACAGGAAATCGTCCGCGATACGGCGCTTCAGATTATGGCGGCACGGCGGACGGGAAACGTCTCCACCTTTGACGAGACGGATACAAAGCGGCACGGCTTGCTCACCCCGCGTTTGGGCGATGAGGAGATCGGCTGACGGTGTAACGCCACATATTTCACCCATTTTTGGGGTATTCATTTCTCGTCTTAGCGGGATTCAGGTATCCTTAAGGGATTATCTTCTTGATATACCCTAGTACAAGCAGGCTATTCACAGTTATGACTCACCAACCATCCACCCCCCTTCCAGCCACGATGGATAGTTCAATCGCAGCACAGCCCATCTTGCCATGGTGGGCTTTTTCCGAGGAGGAGGTGATTGCCCAGCACGCCACTGATCCGATAAACGGCTTGACCGATGCCGAAGCCTCGACACGCCTTGCCAAATATGGCGAGAACGCCCTCCCCGAAGAAGAAAAGGAATCCTTCCTTGCCAGCCTGATTGACGCCCTGACCGATCCATTGGCAATCGTCCTGACTGTCGCCGCCATTTTGAGCGCGGGGATTGGCATTGCCCAAGGAGAACCGGATAAGCTCCAGCAGGCGGGCTGGATCATGGGTATTGTTGTCTTTATGACAATCATCGGTTATGTGGTGGATCGTTCCGCCGACAACGCCCTTGCCAAACTTAAGGAAATGCAGCAAATCCCGGCGCACATTGTCCGCAATGGGAAGCGCATTGAGATCAACGCGGAAAAGGTTGTCCCGGGTGATGTGCTGACCCTGAAACAAGGGGATCGCGTTCCGGCGGATGCCCGCATTATTCAGGCAACCGATGCCACAGCGGGGGAAGCCGTCTTAACGGGCGAACCGGAAACGGAAAAGCATACGGGCGTCCTTGAAGAAGAAGCGCTGATCAAAGATCGGAGCAACATGCTCCATATGGGGACGTTCATCGAAGGCGGTGATGTGCGGGCGGTAGTCACCAACACGGGCATGGCAACCGAATTTGGCAAGATTTACAAAGAACTTCAAGAGGCGGAAAAGACGGATACGCCCCTTCAGCGGCAGTTAGAAAAACTAGGCAATTTCATCCTCGTGGGGACGCTCGTCATCTGCGTCCTTGTTGTCCTGATCTATGTCGTTGTCCAGAAATATGCTATTTTGGATGCGCTGATTGTTGCCGTTGCCCTCGCCATTGCCTTCATCCCCGAAGCGCTCGGCGCGATCATCACCATTGCTCTTGCCCTCGGTGTGCGCGAGATGGTCGGCAAGAAGGCGATCATCCGCAAGCTGTACGCGGCAGAGGGGCTTGGCTCGGTGAGCATCGTCTGTACAGATAAGACGGGGACGATCACCTTCAACAAAATGACGGCGACGCACGTCTGGACGCCCGATACCGGAGAAGTGCGTCTTGAGGCGGCGGAGATCAAGAACCGCTCGAAGGAATTCAGGCGGCTGCTGGATGTTGCCCGTCTGTGCAACAACCTGAAAGATGGCACAGAGCGGGCGCTAGGGAAGCTGGCGGAGATGGCGGGCTTTGTGATGAACGAAGAACGCTTGCTCAGCCGCGTTGGACTCGTCCCCTTCAACAGCGCCCGTAAGATGATGAGTACGCTTGACCACGACGGCGACGGGACGCACACCCTCCATGCGAAGGGGGCGCCGGAAGTCCTCTTGTATCGCTGTGCAACGGTCATTGAGGGTGGCAAGGCAATCCCGCTGACGGACGACAAACGCAAACGCATTCAGGTTCAGGTGCTGCGCTTTGAGCGCGAAGGCTACCGTGTTTTGGCATTTGCCGAACGGGAATTTGACGTGCTGCCCCCGGAAGTAAACGACAGCGTGGAGGAAAATCTGGTCTTTGTGGGGCTAATCGCCATCTCCGACCCGCCGCGTAGTGAGGTGAAACAAACCGTCCAACATCTGCGCGAGGCGCACATTACGGCGAAGATGATCACTGGTGACAGCGCTAATACGGCGCTTTCCATCGCCCGTGAGGTGGGGATTGTCTCTGCCGAGGCAACCTCGCACGATGTCATTGACGGGGTAGAAATGCGCCGCTATACGGAAAAGGGCGCCGACAACCTGACCCCAGAGGAACTTGCCCGCCTTGTCAAGACGAATGTCTATGCGCGTGTCTCCCCCTCGGACAAAGTGACCATTGTGCGCGGCTTGCAGCGGGCAGGGCACCTGACGGCAATGACGGGTGACGGTGTGAACGACGCCGCAAGCCTGAAACAGGCGGATGTGGGCATCGCTATGGCGGATGGGACAGAGCTTGCCAAAGAAGTGAGCGATGTGATCCTGACCGGCACATACAGCGCAATTGGGGCTGCCGTCCAAGTGGGGCGGACAATTCTCTACCGCGCACGGCTGTACATTCACGCCCTACTCAGCACGAACGGGTCGGAGGTTGGGGCGTTCATTGTGGCGGCATTGGCGGGTTTCCCCGTCCCGCTGACGGCGATTCAACTGTTGGTGATCAACCTGCTTGGCGATTCGTGGCTGAGCATTGCCCTTGCTGCCGAGAAAGAAGAACCGGATGTCATGCAGCAGCCGCCGCGCCCCTCGACAGAGCCAGTGATCACGCGCTACATGTGGTTCAGCATCGGCTTGCAGAGCATCGTGGTGACGATTTTGCTGACAATCACCTTCCTGATTGCCCGCAACTACACGCGCTCGATTGGGCTGGCGGATACCGATGGGGTGGCGCTGGCAATGCAGCAAACAGCAACCTTCACCATGTTCATGATCCAGAAAATTCTACGGAGCGCCTTCACCGCCCGCAGCTTGCGCTTTAACCTGTGGGAAATTGGCGTGTTTAGCAATCGCTGGAGTTTGATTGCAGCAGTGATCACGATAGGGATTGCCTTCGCCGCGATTTACATCCTCCCTGTTGGGATGAACACGGCGGCGATGGTCTTGTTCCCGACGTTGTTCCTCTTGGGGTTGATCCCGCCCATTGTGGAGGAAGCGGTCAAATTTGGGCGGAAGTTCTTTGTGAAGCCGTTGGTGGTGACGGTAGTTCCCGCCCCCGCACAGAAGGCGTAGGGCGAGGTAGGGTGGAAAGGGCGACCTCGTGTGGTCGCTCATTCCACCCGCCGCTACCTAAAGGGAGGGCTGAAATCAGCCACCTCTTCGGGGCTTAAAACCCCATTCACCGCACCCGTCTTACCCCCTTCGCCTATGTACAGATTGAGGAGGTTCTGTCTTTATGCCCCAGAGGATCGCCTCGACAAAGCTCACTCCCCCACTTGCACCGTGAAGGATGCCTCTACTCCCGCCGCTGCGCCGTAGACCGCCACTGTATAGCGCCTACCTGCTTTCAGCGGCACACCGAGCAGTTCAGGATCACGCCCCGCCCCGCCATCACGATCCATGCAAAAGACCTGATCGTAGACATGGCAGCCGTTCACATAACTTCGGTAGAGGTTTGTCCCCTCGTTTAGCTCGATGAAAAGAAGCTGTAGATCAGCATTCCCTTCGGCGCTTACAGTGACTCCATACTCTCCATCGCGTTCGGGGGTGAAGGTGTAGAGCGCCACCGGGCGGTCTGTCGTCAGGTTGCCCTTGACGGGCGTTTCAGCGCGAAGGGTAGGAATGTTGGTGAACTGATACAAACTCAGAGTGAACTGCCCTTCTGTCGAAGGATCGTTCGTCGTGACCTGAAGAACCACCTCATCACCCGCTTTTGCGTGGAGGAACACACCATATTCATCGACAGGCATGGCGTCACCGGCAGAGCCGCCCCCCCCACCACCGCCGCCACTGCCACCTTGTCCGGGAGCGTTGACCGAATAGCCAAGATCAATGAGGAGCGGGTGATTGGTCGTCTGGAGCAGGGCAAAGACAAGCCCTTCTGCCTCTGCCCGTGTGGTGAAGGTGATCTGGGTTGAACCGGGGGCAAACTGCGCTTGGTATGTGCTGTTCATTCCCATTGAGATGACCTGAGGAGGGGCGATGGGGGCGGTGGCGCTGATGATGCAGTTCGGAATGATCACCTGCTGTCCAACCTGAAGTGGGCTCGGATACATTCCCTGAAGAAAATCGATCGTCACGCCGAATTGGGCGGCAATAGAAATCAGGGTGTCGCCCGCCTGAACGGTGTAGACACAGTTCATTCCTGTTGCGGGGTTGCCGCTGATGGGCGTCGCGGTGGGGAGAGCGGTTGCCATCGGGAGCAGCGCCGCCCCGCCAAGCGTTGTCAGGGTAAAGGTTTCGGCATTGTAGATGAAGGTGACGCCTGTTGGGGCGCTGGCATAGCTACCATCAGGATTCAAGGCAATCGCGGTGACCCCGTACTGTCCTGAGGTGGGCAGTATCGAAACATGAAAGGACGGCGAGGTGGGGTAAACCCCCGAAAGGATCGTCGTTTGGGATGCGGCATCGGTCAGCCACAAGTAGACTGTTGCGGGGAGCGGCTGCGGAACAACCCGTCCAATGCCTTCTATCCTCATAGGAATGGTGAAGGTGTTCTCTGCCGGATTTGTCTGTAGGATAGGACCAAGCGTGATCCGTGCTGTACCCGCTTCAAGGATGGGCGCGGGGAGCGTCCCGCCGCTGATGATCACCGTCCCGCCGGGGACAACCGTAGGCGGTAAGAGGGTAGCAAAGGGTGTTGAGGTGGGCAGAGGGGTGGGCGTTGGTGTGGTTGCCTGCCCCGCCGCGCCGGGGAGGGTCTGCCCCCGCCCGTCTTTCGGGCGAGGTATGCCGGAGAGTGCCGCCGCGCCGAACAAGATAAGAGTCAGGGCTGCCACAAGGGAAAGGGTGAACGCGCTCCCTGGGATGTGCGCACGACGCGCATGTGGTGCGCTTGGTGATGGGTAGGCTAAAACGGTCATGGGATTATCCTTAGCTAAGCCCGCTCGTGAGTCGTCCATGTAAAGGGAGGGGTGACCAACGTGGTTTGTTGTGTTCCTCTCCCCTGACGAAGGCGGAATCAGGGCGGGGGAAGGTTGATGTTGTGCTGCCTTATGAAGGGCGTGCAGCCAAAGCGCCGTCTGCTTGCTTGGCGTCAGGGCTGCCGCACCCGCCTCGGTAAGCGCCCGCGCCATCGCCGCCACCGCCGGATCAAGTTCTGACGGGGGAGCGGTGTTTAGGTCGTGGCGCAAACGGTCTAGGTAAGCGTCCAAAGCGATCTCTGCGATCTCTTGGGCGCGAGTGTATTTCTCAGTCATTCATTCCTCTCCTCCACGCCAAGAGTGTCTCGATAGCGATCCCGTAAGGTGCTGATGATCCGGCTGAGCGCGGTACGCACCGTGCCGGGACGTTTGCCGATCACCGTCCCGATTTCCTCGGCTGTCAGCCCCCCTGATACCTTCAACCAGATGAGTTCTTGCTGCTCATCGGGAAGTTGTGCAACCAACGCCCGTATTGCGGCGCTCTCCAGTGTTTCGATCACCACCTGATCGGGGGGCGGTGCCGGGTCGGGGAGCACCTCTGCCGCGCTGAGATCGGCAGCGGGGTGACGCCCACACTGTTTGTGATGGTTGATCACGGTGTGGCGGGCGATGGTGAACAGCCACGCCGCCACCCCACCCCCACGATAGCTGACCAGCCCGGTGAGGGCGCGGGTGAAGATGGTGCTGGTCAGATCATCCGCTTCGTGAGGGTCGCCCACCCGCCGCAGGCAGTAGGCATAAACGCGCTTGGCGTAGCGCTCGTAGATCGGCGCAAAATGACGCAGATCGGTGCGAGCGGCATGGAGGATTGCCACCTCGTCAAGGGGTGGGGGGGCGGGGGATTCCTCCATCCGTTCCGCCTCCGCGTCCCTCAGGTAAAAGCGCTTCAGTGGAAAGCGTGCTGCCGTGCTGATAGGTCGTCTCCCTTCGGCGTGCCGTCGGTTTTTGAACACGTGTCTACCCTTTAAGACAACCTTTCCGCAAAAATGTTACAAAGATGAGAGGGGATTGGAAGATAATTTTTCGATCTAGCAAAAGTGCCAAATGAATCGTGTAAGGCACTTGCTATACTCATCTGCGGTCATGAAGGGATTGAGATTCGGCACGATAGACGCATCACCACGATTCATCGCTCCCCCCCCGCAGACAAAACTCTCGATCCCCATTTTCGTAGGGGGATAGTCATGGAACTCCTTCATCTAGTGGCAACGCCACGCACCGGTCATTCAAACACGCTTCGGATTTCAAACGCTTTTATTGAGGCGTTGATCGGGAAATACCCCGATCTAACGATCACGACGATGGATTTATTCCATCACGATGTGCCAGCCATGGCGGGTGATAAGATTGAGGCAAAGTATCTGCTGATGCAAGGCAGCGCGATCAAACCCTCCATGACGACGACATGGACAGAAATTGAGGGGTACATCGCCGGGTTCATGCGGGCAGATATGTACCTGATCAGCGCCCCAATGTGGAATCTTGGTATCCCCTTCACCCTCAAATACTACATTGATACGATTGTTCAGCCCGGGTATCTGTTTAAGTACCTTCCAGACGGTACGCCGGTTGGCTTAGCAAAGGGGAAAATGGTCATTGTCAAGACCTCTGGCGGGGATTATTCCGCCCCGCCGATGAATCAATTTGACTTCCACGAGCCGTATCTGAAAGGAATTTTTGGCTTTTGTGGGATTCGGGATATTCATGTGATTCGGGCGGGGTTGATGGATGTGAATCCTGATTTGCGGGAAAAGAGCCTCTGCCACGCTATTGAGGAGCAGATTCCGGCGGTATTAAAGCATCTTTAAGGCACTGCTTTCACAGGGGGTGTTGGGGCGATTCCTGTCTGGTCGCCCCGCCGAAGCGAGTTAAGATTACCCCTCTCATAGTACGATTTTTAGGTCAACCCCTCACCCCCTAGTCCCCTCAATCCGCCGGGCGGAAGGGGGTGGGGTCATTATGGTTAGGCATCTTCACCCGAATTTACGGATAGGCGCTTAGTATTGGCGATCACGCTACTATTCTGCCTCTTCACCCCTCTGCCAGCGCCGACCACTCCGCCATTTTTTCGTCCATCACCGCATGGGCATCGTTGTAGGCGGCGCTCAGCGTTCGCACCTGATCAATGTTCCCCGCTGCGCTAGCTGCTTCCAACTCAGCAGTCAATTGAGCAATCTCTGTCTCCAGTTGGGTAATCTGCGCCTCTGCCGCTGCAATGCGCTTCTCTCGTTCGCGGGGGGATAGCTCTTTCCCCTTTCCCTGGGTGCCATGATTTCCCTGAGCGCCGTTCGTCGCGCTGATGCCCTTCCCCATGCGGGCGGCTTTTTCCGCCTCGCGCCGCGCCTCGCGCAGGGCAACGTACTCTTGGTATGTCCCATCAAAGGGGGTGAACATCCCCGGCTCCACAGCCCAAATTTGCGTGGCGAGGGCGTCAATCAGGTAGCGATCATGGCTGACCAAGAGAATCGTTCCCTCAAAGCGATCCAACATCGCTTGGAGAACTTCTTGAGCGGGGATGTCCAAGTGGTTCGTCGGCTCGTCTAGGAGCAGCAGGTTTGCCCCTTCAAGGGCAAGTTTCGCCAGCGCCACCCGCCCGCGCTCACCGCCGCTGAGCGTCTCAATGGGGCGAAACACATCCTCTCCGGTGAACAGGAAATTGGCAAGATAATCCCGTGCCTCGCTGATTGGCAGGTTGCGCACCGTCAGCAGTTCGTCCAAGATACTCCGTTTGGGGTTCAGGCGTTCGTGAGCCTGTGCAAAATACCCCATCGTCACCTGTGCGCCGCGCTTGCTCTCCCCCGCGAGGGGGCGCAGTTCACCGAGGAGTGTCTTGAGGAAGGTCGATTTTCCCACGCCATTCGGTCCGATGATCGCCGCCGTCTCGCCTCGGTAGAGTGTGAGATCGGGAACGGTGAACAGGGCTTTCTCGGCGCTATAGCCAACCCGCAGTCCTCGTGTCATGAGGACTTTATCCCCACTGCGCAGGGTCGATTTCATGGTCAGGCGCAAACTGGATGATTGCGGGCGAACGCTTGCCGGCTTGAACGCTTTGATCGCCGTTTCCGCCTCGGCAACGGTGAAGGTGCGCACCCCACCGATCCCCGTCTGCGACCAACTTTTTGCCGCCTTGTAATCCACAACGCCCATCTGCTGAATGGCGACTAAATCACGGCTCAGACGGCGCAGGCGCCCATATGCCTGCGCATTGGTCGAGGCGCGGACGATGTTCTTTTTGATGTAATCAAGCTCACCCAGCAGCCGCGCCCGTTCTACCTCAAAGGTTTCCATCCGCTGCTGCCAGCGTTCTTCCCGTTGGCGAAGGTAGGCGCTGTAGTTCCCCTTGTAAGATTCGACAACGCCCCAATCCAATTCCCAAATCGTTGTCACAACGCGATCCATAAAGTACCGGTCATGGCTGACGACAAGGAGCGCACCCTCCCACGAATTCAAAAAGGATTCCAGCCACTCTACTGCGGCAATATCAAGGTGATTTGTTGGCTCGTCTAAGATCAGCAGAGATGGTTTTTCGAGGAGCAAACGGGCGAGGAGGGCGCGGGTTTGCTGCCCCCCCGAAAGCGTTTGAAGGGTGCGTTCGTAATGCTCCGCCGTGAAGCCCAACCCTTGCAACACGTGGCGAATGCGCGTTTCATAATCGTAGCCGCCCGCCAGATCAAAGGCGTGTTGCACTTCCCCATAGCGGCTGAGTAGGTCAGCATCATCAGGGCGTTCTGCCATCTCATGAGCAAGATCGACAAGCTGCGCCTCTTGCTGGCGTATCTCTACAAAGGCGGTGAGCATTTCTTCCCAAATGGTGCGGTTGCTGTCGAATTCGGCACGCTGCGGAAGGTAGCCCATGCTCAGCCCTCGCGCCCGTGTCACCGCCCCGCTCGAAGGGGTATCCAAGCCGATCAAGATGCGGATCAGGGTCGATTTTCCTGCCCCATTCGGACCCACAAGGGCAACCTTTGCCCCATGTGGCAGGTCAATATCGAGATCGGTGAAAATGTCGTCGGCGCCAAAGGCTTTGCTCAGATGGGTTGCTTTTAGAATAGACATAGGGATAGAGACATTAACATCATGCTTAGAATCACGGGGTTAGGATAGCGTTCTCGTTCTCGTGTCTATTCTACCTCACCCTGTCTAGCCGAAGCGCCGCCCATGAATTGCCCGTTCGTCAAGGACTGCCCCCACATCGTCCGCCGAAGTGAAGGGCAGCATGTCGATCCATACGTTCGGGTAACGGTCTGCGATCTGCGCCCGCAAGAAGGTGGACATCTCCGGCGCGGTGAGAATCGTCACCCCAACGCTTTTTTCGTGGGGGATGTTCGCTAGGTACTCCACCGAGGGGAGGATCGTCGGCTTGAAGCGTTCCCAATAGGCACGCCCTCGCTGGAAGAACCACGCCGGGCTGAAGCCGGGAGCGAGGATCAGAAAATGGTAGTTGGGCGACCCGTGAATTGGACCCGGACCACGCTGCACGGCGAGAGGATCAATCCCGCCGAGGGGATCAAGGGCTGGCACGCTTTTGTAACGGGGGGGCGTCTGCGCCAAGCGGGGGACCGCCGGCAGCACCCCGCCCGGATTGGCGAAATACTCATCTTCCTTCCACAGAGTAACCCCAAAAAACCATGGGGGAGCGGAATCGACAATCCAATTGAACATAGCAACCGTCGCCTCCCCGTGACTGTGCCACGTATAACCCGGGAAGCGCGTATCTAGCCGATGGTGATCGCCCGCCGACATCGGGACGGGCGTCAGCCCGCCTTCCGTCCCCACGACAGGGATCGCCCCGCCACCAAACATGGTCAGAAACTTGTACATGAAGGCATGACCCATCCCACACAAGCCGATGGGGTCGCCGTTGGGCTGGTCGGGCGGACCGGAATAGGCGGTGAGACCAGGTTTATCCATTTGGGTGATTGGATCATAGGGGTATTCAAAGCGCCAGCCGCCCTCATTGGCATTTTGCGCCCCCGCCGGGCGCGGATCGAGCGGACCCGCCCCTTCCTGATAAAAGTGGTTGTAAAAGTAGGGGTGTGTCGCCACCCACAGCCCATTATTGGCAATAGCGCGGAAGCGATCAAAGTGGTTATCGGCAAGGTAGAGCATCATTGCGTTGAGCCAGCCGGGGGCATCGTAATGCCGACCAATCGATTCTGAAAGCGCCGGAAATGCCGGATAGCCCCCCATGTTGATGATGATCTCGGCAAAGTTCAGCCAGTTCATCATGATCGGGATGATTGTCCCCGCCATGTCGCGGTAATCGGGCAAAAAGCCCTCTTGCCATTCGTTATCGAGATTCGGCTCGTTGTAAAACTCGAACCAACGCACACCAATGTTGTAATAGGCACGCCAAATGCCGACCAGATCGTTCGTTGGGGCACCGGCACCAAAACGCGGACGCCAAACACGCACAATCGGCGTGATGTTTCGGCGCAGCATCTCTTGGACGTTATCAAGGTAGTCGGGACCAATGGTGACCAGTTTTGCCCACCCCATCCCCGTTTGGCTGAGGGCGTCAATGCTCATTCGCGAGGCGGCGCTGAAGTTATGCATCCCGCGTGGGTTGCGCGACCATTGATATTCATTCAAAAGCATTAGGAAGATTCCTCTAAAAGACCAAAACGCTGCCCAAATTCTGCCCGTCCATCGAGCGTCAATTTCAGATCGCGGACGACATCGTACACCAGCGGATCAAGCTCAAGGCGGGGAAAGCGCTTTTTCACCTCCGCCAGCACCGTAGGGGCAAGATCGCGCCGCATAAGAACGGTCAGCACCGTCCGTTTCCCTCGCGGCAGATGATCGATCAGATCAAGGGCGCTGATGACGATGGGGCGAAACCGTTCCCAATAGTGCTGCGCCGCGTCAAAGAGCCAATCAGCGCTGAGCGCCGCTGGAAGGTAGAGAAAATGATAATCAGGAGCTTTTGCCACGTGCTGAGCCTCATCGTTGCTAGATAGTAACGGTTATAGCGGGTTATCGCTTCTTTGGCGATTCATCGCTTGGGAACAATTTTTTGATGCGCACGCGCTTAGGGATCGCCTGTTCGATTGCTCGATTGATCGAGAAGGTATGTTTCCAAACTCCGAAGGGGGGACTGAGAGCAACCGTCCTATTAAACCTAGACGTTACACAGTTGCCTCATCCCCCTCACCGCAGAATTTCTCCCCTTTCCCTGTGTGCGGGGAAAGGAGACGGGGGATAGGAGTTCTTCTAGAAATTTTCTTGACGAACTACGCACGTTACGTTGCACCATTGGTTTATTAAGGGAGGGATCATCCAAACACGCAGCCTGATTCCCACCTGCCATCGTTCTGCCGCCGTTTTGCCATACAATTGATCTATCCTACGCTTGGAGGATTCGTGATATGGCACAGCGCATTTTGGTGGTGGAGGATGAACCGGGAGTTAGCAACCTGCTGGCATACAACCTACGAAAAGCGCACTATGAGGTAGAACTTGCTGTTGATGGACGCCAAGCCCTTGCGATGGTGCGCAGCGCTATGCCTGATCTGATTGTGCTTGATCTGATGCTGCCGGAGATGGACGGGCTTGAGGTCTGCCGCGAAATCCGCCGGACAAGCCACGTCCCGATCATCATCCTGACTGCACAAGGGGAGGAGATTGACCGCGTGGTGGGGCTTGAATTGGGTGCGGATGATTACGTCTGTAAGCCGTTCAGTGTCCGAGAACTCTTGGCGCGGATAAAAGCCGTTCTGCGCCGCCTTCCTGATCTGCCACAAGCCTCTTCCCAACCACCCGCAGCTGTCTCCGTTCAAGGCACGTTACGCCTTGATGCCGAGCGGCGTGAGGTCTTTCTAGGGGATACCCTTTTAGACCTCAGCAAATTGGAATTTGATCTGCTCCACTGGCTGCTGATGCATCCGGGCAGGGTCTTTACCCGTGAGGAACTGTTAGAACAGATATGGGGCTACGCTTACACAGGGGATACCCGCACCGTTGACAGCAGCATCAAACGGCTTCGGTCCAAACTACGTGCCGCCGATCCCCGTGTGGATTACCTTGTGGCAGTGCGCGGTATTGGCTATAAGTTCAGTCAGGAGGACGGGGCATGATCTCTTTGGGGCGTCTGCTAACCCTCAGCTATTTCGTGATTGTCCTGCTCAGCTTTGCGCTGATCGCGCCATTGGCTTGGGTATTGTTGGAACAAACCTATCTGGAGACGCAGCAGGCGAACATTTTGGCGCAGGCGCGTCTGGCTGCCCAAGCGGTGCAATCTGCTGCACCGCCCCCCGCCATCCCCTACTCGCAGTCGGCAAACATTCTGCCTGGTATTCACACGCACATCATCGACTCAGAATCAGGCAAGGTCTCCGATCAACCTCTGCCCGGCATTTATACGACGATGCTTGCCGAGGAGGGTCCGGTACTCATTGCCTTACAAAGTGCGCCAAAGGTCAGCCAAGCAAATATCGCGCCGCTTCCCCCACTGGCGCAAAACAAATCGGGGACTCTCTCCCCGCAAGAACTATTCAGCCGCCCTGAAATTAGGGTAGCCTTCGCCGGGCAGCCTGCCACCGCTATTCGCGCTGTCCTAGATGGGCGGCGGGTGCTGTATGCCGCCGTGCCGATAATCGCTGCGGAAGGGGACATCACTCGCATTGTCTATATTGCCATGCCGCTTCCGCCAAGCGGTTGGGCGGCGCTTGCACCCTCTGCCCGCTGGCAGATCGCCGGACTTATCCTGTTAGTTCTGCTGCTGACTGCTCTTTTGGGGTGGGGGTTTTCGCGGGGGTTGGCGCGTTCGCTACGGCAGATCAGCAAGGCGGCAAACCACGTAGCAGCGGGCAATCTCAACGAGCATCTGATCACCAATTCGGCTGTCTCCGATCTGCGTGCCTTGAGCCGCGCCTTTAATGAGATGACGGAAAGTTTGCGCCGTGCTGACCACATGAAAATGGCATTTGTAGCTGATGTGAGTCATGAACTGCGCACCCCGTTAACGGTGATCAAGGGGACGATGGAAACCTTGCAAGATGGCGGAGTGGATGACCTTAGCGCACGAGAGGGATTCCTCAGCGCCGCTGCTGAGGAAACCGAGCGGCTGATCGATCTGGTCAATGGGCTGCTCACCCTTGCCCGCGCCGATGGCGGCGGCTTGAATCTGCACCTAGCGGCGCTTAATCTGACTGCCCTAGCCCAAACGCGGGTAGCTCATTTTCAAGGGATTGCCGCCAAGAAAGGGATTCGCCTGAGCGTCCGTCCGCTGTCGATGCACGCTACCGATCAACCGGTCTGTGTATGGGCGGATTCGGGACGGATTACACAAGTTCTTAATAATCTGCTGGACAATGCCCTTCGTTATTCCCGACGGGGGGATTCCGTTGAGGTGGTCGTTACGCCGGGGAAAACGCAGGTCACTTGCGCTGTGGTGGACAGTGGGCAAGGGATTGCCGCCGCTCACCTTCCCTTTTTATTCAACCGCTTCTACCGCGTGGATGGCTCGCGGAATCGGAATTTGGGCGGCAGCGGGTTAGGTTTAGCCATCAGCCGTGCGATTATCGAAACGCACGGCGGGACAATCGGCGTCCAAAGTCGTGAAGGGGAGGGGACAACCCTAACGTTCATCTTACCAACGCCACCAACATGAACGCCATCAACCTGTTCATGAAGTGTGCTTCTGCTGCCCTCAGGCTGCCTTCATCGTTAGCTAGGATGGAGCAAAAGATCATCTAGCAGCAGGAGCAACCCGATGATTCCCCGATTTTTCCTTGTGGCATTGGTGATGATGAGTGTTTTCAGCTTTATCCGCATCCATGGCGAACAAGCCGATACGCTGAACCCCGCAATTGATATGAATGGCTATTTGAGCATTTCGGAAGAAGCCGCCCGGCACCGTGAACAGCGACGGCTTTCCGAACGCGACTTTATTGAGATGAGCCGTGAGGCAGGAACGGTGATCCTTGATGCCCGCAGCAAAGAACGTTACGATGAACTGCATATCAAAGGGGCGGTCAACCTGAGTTTTTCCGATATTACGGTGGAGAGTTTGCAGCGGATGTTCCCAGACCGGAACACGCGCATCCTCATTTATTGCAACAATAACTTCTTAGGGGCAGAACAGCCCTTCCCCTCGAAAATGGCTACCGCCTCGTTGAACCTTTCCACCTATATCGCCCTGTACACCTATGGCTATCGGAATGTTTACGAGTTGGGACCGCTGATTGACATCGACGCTTCGATCCTTCCCTTTGAAGGGACGTGGCTTACCACGCGGTAAGCTCGCAGCTTTAGCGGCGGGCGATATGAGGGGTGCGGACGCGCCGTAGCGCGTCCCTACACTCGTTTTGCCAAGAGACGAATCCATTTCCCCTTGTGGCTGTAGCGAAAGTGCTGGAAATTCCAGCGCTCTAAAAAGCGGGGCGGTTGGGCTAAGAGACGCGCTTGTACGCGGCGGGTTAGGTTTTGAAGGCGGGTATCAGAGACCCCGCAGAGGGAGACCTTCACGATAGCGAATCCCCCCCGTTCAAAGAGGCGCACCAATGATTCTTGCGTATAGAAGACGAGATGAGGGGCGTCATCAAGGGCGGCGGCAATGTGGGTATCGTTGGGGACTTCGCAAAAGATATACCCAGTGGGGCTTAGGAGCGCCCGCACCTGAGCCAAAAAGTGATGCGGATTGGGCATGTGTTCCAACAAATGGGAAAAGGCGATCAGCGACCATTCCCCCTGTGCCTCGCGCAGATGATCCAAGATCGTATGCCCCTGTGCGGTGAGGCGGGCGCGGCTGTGGGTGTCCAATTCCACCGCCGTTGTCGCCACTGTGCCGCGCCGCTGCACCTCATCAAGGAAGAAGCCGTACCCCGCTCCCACATCAAGGCAGCGCTCAAAAGGGCGGGTGCGGCGATCTTCGCCCGCACTGTAGTGTTCGATGAAGTCAAGTTGGGCGCGTGCGCGTGCCATCATCCCATCCCATGGGTTATTTGTGTCCTCAAGACGGCGGTCACTCTCGTGCGAGCGGTAGGCAGTTGTATAATAGGTGTCAAGCGTCGCTTGGGTCGGCATGGGGTGAGCAAACGACACACCGCACGCCGCACATTGGACTAGGGTCAACGCCCCAAAATAGTCAACATCCGCCGCTTTTGTGGTTCGGTAGGGGCGCAGTGCCGCCGTGTTGGGCGATTGGCAAACAAGGCAAGGCGTGGATTCAGGTGTCATTGGTATAGTTCACCAAATTCTCAATGGGGTTGCAACGCAATCTAAAGGGCGATGGGTGCGGGCGCTCCCTGTAATTGCCCTACATCCACATAAATTATAAAGGACTACTCCTGCCCCTCACCAAAAGCCCCACTAAAATCCTCTTTGGTGAAGCCCTTCGCCACCTCACCCGTTGTTGCATAGCGATAGAGCGCCGCCTGAAAGACCGCGCTGAGCGCCCCGGCAAGGATCGCCAACGCCCCATAGATGAGCAGCAGCAGTGTTGCCCCTAACACCGTCAAAATACCAGAGCGTGCGCCGAAGATAATCACAATCATGGGCAGCCCCGGAAAGACCGCCAACGCCAACGCAATGATCCCAAAGGCGGCGGAAATGCTGAGCCGTGTTTGGAGGTTATGTCCCCACGCCTTTCGTAGCAGGCTGACGCTCCGTTTCAGAGCCTCTATGGGATTCAGTTTTTCGGTAACGAGGATGGGAATCACCAGCGTCGTGGCGACACCCCACGCCGTCCCCCCCAGCACCGCTTGTACGCCTGAGCCAATACCTGTGCTGCGCTCCTCTTTGAGGAAGCGCATAACCATCCCCACCGAGCCAGCCATCAGCCCATAGCCGAGGATTGACCGAAAGCGCTCACGGGCAACCTTCAGTCCGTCCTCCAACCTGGGGTTACCCCCCTCCAAGCGGATGAGCGCCGCCCCAACGAGCGCCGCATTGGAAAAGACGACGATCACATAGGTGACGATATAGAACAGAATCACGACGAACAGGGTCGTCAGGATTTGCCCTAAGGTGATCGTGTTCCGTGTGGCAATGTTTTGGAGCAACCCTGAGCCAAAAAGGGGCAGGGCAAAGACGATGATAATGGCGATGAGCGCCCCACCAGAGATGAGCGGGAGTGCCAGTAGTTCAGGGTCTTTGCGCAGCACCTCGGCGCTTGCCTTAACCAACATCCAACTCCGGCGAAAGGTTTGGATCATGGGGATGCGTCCCTTCGGGTATAGAGTCCTTCGAGAGGGACTAGTGTAGCCGGAACGCCTCCATCTCACCATGAGTCCCCATTCGTAGGGACACGCTCTCGCACATTCGCCTGATCCCGCCACAAAAAGGGTGCATCGAAGGTGCGGGTTAATTCCCTCCCAGACTGCCCTCCGGCAGCACAGGGGGAATCACCTTATGGTTCACGGTGACGGTCGGCGCACCGCCCACCGTCACCGTCAGCGGGACGACAAAACGATAGCTTGCCGGAAAACACAGCGACTCATTGACCGCCTCGCAGTAGAATACATCAGCATCCACCGTTACCTCAGCGCTGCCTTCTTGGAAGGTCACTGGCATGGTGACGGGTTCTTCTGGGGCGAGAATCATTCGGTTGTTCTCTGTTGGGGCAACGCTGACGATGGGTGTATTCGTATAGACCACCATCCGAAAGGGCGCTTGCCCGTTCATTTTATAGCCTTCGGGAAGGGTGATGTTCACGACAACCGTCCCCGCACCGGGGGCGGCGGTGACCGGATCAAGGCGGAACACCTCCCCGAAAAACTCACCCGGACTGCTTGTCCCTGCCCCACCCGCAGCGGAGGCGTCCTTCAAGAGAGCGGTTTCGTCGGGAAAGGTGAGTGTGGTTGTTTGGCGGGTGGTTAGATCAATGATGCGGATTAGGCTGTTGTTCGTATCGGCAACGTAGAGTTTCCCCGCCGCATAGCTGATCCCGCCCGGTTCGTCAAACCGCGCATCTGCTCCCGTTTGCCCATCCTGAAAGCCCGCCTCGCTGCCCGCAAAGGTCAGGCTTTCCCGCGTTGTTGGGTCAATGACCTTGATCTTGCTGTTGTAGGTATCGGCAACGTAGAGCTTGCCATCTTCGGCATAGACGACACCGAGGGCGTGTTGAAGGCGCACAGCGTCACCCACGCCATCGACATCGCCAAAATCGAACAAGCCCGTCCCAACAAGGGTTGTCACACCGCCCACCGCCGGATCAAGTGCCGCCCGCCGAATCGCACTTGCTTCAGAATCGGCAAAGTAAAGGTACGTACCGTCAGTCGTGATCCCGCTTGGTTGGGCAAGAAGACTCTCGCGGTGAACGCCGTCCACCAAGCCTTCCTGCCCGCTGCCAACAAAGGGCTGCACCTCGCCAGCGGCAATGTCCATCACCCACAACTGATGATGCCCCGCCATGGCAATATAGAGTTTCCCTCCATAGAACACAACGTCCCAGGGGGAATTGAGGGGCGTTTCCAGCGCCGCGCCGCCGCGCAGACGGGATTCAAAGGTGTTCGCCTGCGTCCCTGTGCCAGCAATGGTCGTCACCGCACCTGCCGCCAGATCAACAGCGCGAAGGGCGTGGTTGCCCGTATCCGCAACGTAGAGTATCGTCCCATCCAGCGCCATGCCGTGCGGGTAATCAAAGCGTGCTGTGGCGTAATCGCCGTCGGTGAATCCCTCCGCCCGCCCCCCGATCACCGCTTGTACGGCATAAGTATCCAGCGCAGCGACGATGAGGCGGTTGTTGTTGCTATCTGCGATGAACAGACGGTTTCCAAGCGGGTCGGCAAGGACTTTGCCGGGGAAGGCAAGCGCGGTGGCAGCCCGTTTTTCTGTTTCGGGGTTCAGGGGCAGCGCCGTGCGGTTGATTTCCCCTAGGGCGTCGAACTCGGCAATCATGTCCGCGATCACCGGTTGCAGCGCATCGTACACACCTTCGCCACTGTAATAACCGAGAACTTTGCCACGTGGATCAATCAGCATGGAGGTGGGCCACGCCCGTACCGCGTAGGTTTGCCAAATGACGAACTCGTGATCGTTCACGACAGGGTGTTCCACGCCATAGCGCTGGACAATGCGGCGGATGTTCTCTGTTTGCCCTTCGTTCTCAAACTTTGCCGAATGAACGCCGATCACGACAAGTTCGCTAGGGAATTCTGCCTCCAACCGTTTCAGATCGGGGATGATATGGATGCAGTTGATGCAGCCATACGTCCAGAAATCGAGCAAGACAACTTTCCCCCTTAGCGCCCGCAAGGTGAGTGGGGCATCAACATTGATCCAATCCATGCCGGCGGGAAATTCGGGGGCGTTTACCTTGCCTGCATAGCGTTGGGCGGGGGTCATTGTTGGCTCTCCTGTGGGGTTATCTTGCGCCCGCATGGGCGTCGCGCTGGCAATGAAGAACAGGCTAATCAGGCAAAAAAGGGCAAGAGGAAAGGCGATCCAGCGTTTCATACGATTCATGGGATAGTCCACACTAGGCGATTAGGGCAGATAGCGAGGATTATACAAAACGTACATGAGCCTATGGTGAATATCCGCGCTGAATGACACATCGCTACGGGGCGGGCGGATGTGTAGGGGAGACCCTCTAACCCCTGCCTCTTGCCCCCCTTGGCGGTCTGGGGGGCAAGAGGGCGAGGGCGTCTTTCAGCCCGCTGCTGTCGCGGCGGGCGCGACAGCATTAATTAACGCCGAGGCGGACGCCCACCACCACCGGGGGGCGGGGGAGGTGGGTTACCACCACCACCGCCGGAAGGCGGATTACCCCCACCCGGTCCCCCCGCCTGCCCACCGCCGCCAGCGTTACCCGGGTTCATCGGCGCATCGCTACCGCCCGTCGCCGTGCCGTGGTAGCAGCCCATAAAGTAGGGGAAGGTTGCCGTTGCAAAGTAACGGTAGCTGCCATCAGGCATCATCATCCCATTGCATTGATCCAGATCGCCTGAGCCAGCAACATAGCTGTGTGCTTCCCACGCCGCCTTCACATTCTTCGTCCGCTGCCAACTGCTGCGCACCACCTGCACATTTGTACAAGCGGCATCGGCGCAGAGGTAGGGGGCATAAATGGCATAGCCATCAAAGCTATAGCCGAGAATCTTATTTGTCGGTTTCCCTTCAGCAGGGAGCAAGCAGACGGGCTGCGCATGAAGGTGATAGATACCCCCGGGCGCGGTATGCCCCCCACAAAAATCGAGCAGCCCATCGAGATACGGATCGCCAAAGCCCAAGTCTTGCGCCTCGTTCGGACCGGTGATCATCATCCCGTTGATCGCCACCGCGACGGATCCCAACAAGGGAAGTTTCCCCGGCGTCGCCGCGACGGTGGGAGTCAAGGGGATGCGGTAGGTCAGATTTTGCGCTTTCAGTGCGTTCGGCGTGATCTGTACGAACTCGTAATTGGGAATCCCGTTGGAACGGACGGTCATCATCGCCTCATCACAGGTGACGCTCAGTTCCGGCGCGGGGTAGCCCTTCGGTTGGTAGGTGGAGACATCCAAAAACGCCCCCGATGGACATTCAGCAGCAGCGGGAAGGGGATCGCCAACGGAAACGACAGGCGCGACGGCAAATGCCCCGCTTGGCACAGCAGCCCCCAACAAGACAACAACCACAATAGTAAGCCAACGTTTGCGGATCATGAGAACACCCCTTCTGATACCCCTATGAAACGGATAAATACTGCGTATGAGTGTATGGTGTTTGAGATGAAGATGTGATGAAGATTGTGCAAGGGATGTATTGCCGAGGTGTAGCAATGGTGTTGCAAAGTGATCTGAAACCTGTAAAAAAAGGAACACCAGACGGGATTAAGGCGTCAGGTAGTCAACCAAAACCGCCGTCGAGGGTACACCCCGCTGCGGCGGATGGTATGCGCCCATGGACATCGACTCCCAATCTGGGGATAGAGTGTCTTTTAGAAATCTTCCTGACAATCGCTAGGATCATAAGACAATACGTTCCTCTGTATGCATCCTCATGTAGAATACTCTTATGCCCGTTGAAGGTTAGGGATATTCATGACCGCTCTCGCTGCCACCAATAACCTTATATCTATTGCCGATATTCGCTATCGCCGTCTCGAAAAAATTGGCGAGGGCGGTATGGGGACGGTCTACCGCGTCTATGATCGGCTTTCTAACAAGGTCTTGGCGCTCAAGACTGTCTCCACCGCTGGCGAACAACACTGGATGCACTCCCGTTTCTCCACGAGTGATCGCACCGATAGCCAAACCAGCCTACGCCTTGCCCTTGCCCACGAGTTCCAAACGCTTGCCTCGCTGCGCCACCCGAACATCGTCAGCGTGACCGATTACGGCTTCAACACCGACAAAAACGCTTACTTCACGATGGAAATTCTGGATGGCGGCGAAGACATTGTCACCGCAGCGGGGAAAATACCCCTCGCCGGACGGGTTAGCTTGCTGATCCAGATGTTTGAGGCGCTTGCCTATGTCCACCGCCGAGGGCTGCTCCACCGCGACCTAAAGCCAGCAAATGTCCTCGTCTTTGAGGGCGTTGTAAAGGTCATTGATTTTGGGCTGTCCGTCATGGGCGATGCCGAGAGCGGCACATCGGGGACGCTCTACTACATGCCGCCCGAAATGCTTAGCGGCTTGCGTGCCTCGGCAGCCTCTGATCTCTATGCAGCGGGCGTTATTGGCTATGAAATGCTCACCGGACACCATCCCTTCCCTACCGAGAGTCTTTCGACATTCATGGTGGCGGCGCTCAGCGAACTGCCCGATCTGCGCGAGATTGATCCCGCCCTCCAAGACATTATCGCCGTGCTGCTCAGCAAAATGCCCGCAGACCGCCCCGCCAGCGCCAGCGAAGTGATTCATGCTTTGCGCGTCGCCTTTCCCGATACAGCGGCGGGCATTGCCGAATCGATCCGCGAGAGCTACCTGCAATCCGCCCCTTTTGTTGGGCGGGCGGAAGAACAGAACAAACTATTCACGGCTATGGAGGAATTGCTTGGCGGGCGCGGATCGGCGTGGCTGATCGGCGGCGAGAGCGGGGTGGGCAAATCGCGCTTGCTTGACCAAGTGCGTGTGAGGGCGCTCATTGCCGGGGCGCTTGTCTTGCGCGGTCAGGCGGCAAGCGGCGGGCGGATGCCTTACCAAACATGGCGCGATACGCTACGCTGGTTGGCGCTGCTGACTGATCCCAAGACTTTAGAGGCAAGCATCCTCAAGCCGCTTGTCCCCGATATTGACATGCTTCTAGAGCGCCAGATTCCCCCCCCACCGCCCCTTTCGCCCATCGCCGCCAAAGCGCGGCTCATAGCGACGATCACCGATATTGTCAGCCGCCAACCCTACCCGATTGTCCTGATCGTTGAGGACGTGCAATGGGCGGGGGCGCAAAGCCTCGATTTGCTGAATGCGTTTGTCCGCCTGAGTGCCTCGCATCCTTTATTGGTTTTGGGCAATTACCGCGACGACGAAGCGCCGCAGTTGGCAGTGCAGTTGGCGGCAATGCACCACCTAAAGTTAGGACGCCTTCTCCCCGCCCAGATCACCGCCCTAAGCCGTGCCATGATCGGTGAGGTGGAACAGATGGATCACGTCCTTGAACTCCTTCAGCGGGAGACGGAAGGGAATGTCTTCTTCCTTGTGGAGGTTGTCCGGGCGCTGGCGCTGGAAGCGGGTGATCTGAGCAAGATTGGTGAGCGCACCCTTCCGGCGCATGTCTTTACTGGTGGGGTGAATAAACTGCTTGAGCGGCGCTTGGCGGCGCTCCCTTTGGAGAGCCGTCATTTGCTCCGGTTGGCGGCAGTGGCGGGGCGGGCGCTTGATCTCGATGTACTGCGCGTTATGAGCGATCCTAAGTGGCTGGATCATTGGCTCACACTCTGTCAGGATGCAGCTGTTTTAGAATATCATGAGGGGGCGTGGCGTTTTGCCCATGACAAACTCCGCGAGAGTATCCTCCGTGAGATGGACGTGGATCAACTGAGCGCCTTGCACCGCCGCATTGCCGAAGCGATGCAAAAACGTTATGGGGCGGATACCGCCCATGCCTCTAGCCTAGCCTACCATTGGGGCGAGGCGGGCGACCTTCCCAAAGAGGGGTATTACGCCGGACTCGCTGGCGAATATGCCTTGCAAAATGGCGCGTATCAAGAATCTGTGGTGTTTCTAGAAAAGGCGTTGAATCAAGACGTTACTCTCACCCCCGACCCTGAGCAGCGCAAACATCTTCCCCGTGCGGAGCGGGAACGTGCCTTAGGGCAAGCATATTATGGGTTGGGAAATCTGGGAAAGGCGCGGGAGCATGGCTCACAGGCGCTTCTTTACTTGGGGCGGAAACTCCCCGAAGGGCGGGGGGGGGTCTCAGCGCTGATCCGTGCCTTTGCGCGGCAGTCTGCGCACCGCATCGGAGTCATCCCAAAAGTGCTGGGAGAGGTACGCCCCATTCACGAAGCGGTGCGCGTCTATGGCTTAATTGGGGAAATTTCCTATTTCACCGCCGAGCCACTTCTGGGGGTGTACTGTGTCTTGGGCATGACGAACCTTGCCGAGTCCATTCCGCCGACGCCAGAGCTTGCCCGCGCCTATGTGAACATGGGCATTGCCATGCAATTGATTGGCTTTCCCAAACGGGCGCGGCGTTATGTAGAGCGGGCGCTGGAGGTTGGCACAGGGCTGAGCGAAAAAGCAATGTATGCGCAGGTCTTAAACCTTGCCGGCGTCTGGCATGTGGGAATGGGCGAATGGGCGGAGGCGCAAACCTATTTTGAGAAGGGGCGCGATCTTGCCCACGAGATTGGAGACCGCCGCGAGTGGATTACCTCGTACACAACACTTGGCGTCATGTGCCACTATCAGGGACGCTACCACGATTCAATGCTCCTGAACAGCACTGCCTACGAACACGCCACCCAACTGGGCAACAAGCAGCAGCAGGGGTGGGGCATGTACACGAAAGCGGAGAGCGAATACCGTTGGGGACGCTTTGCCGAAGCGCTCAAAAGCTATGAAAAGTCGATGGAATACGTTGTCGGGGATATTCGCCGCTCGTCCGAAGCACGGGTAGCGGGCGGGCGGGCAATCTGTTACATGGGGTTAGGGGATTACGACAGCGCCATCCGTGAAGTGGAACAGATGCGCAGTCTATTAGGGAAAACCAGCCCAACGGTCTATTCCATGCTGGATGCCTATTCCAGTTGGGGCGATGTTTATCTGCGCTTGGCAGAGAGAGCGGAAAAAGCGGGCGAAACACCGTCCCCTGCTCATCTTGAACAGGCGGCAGCGGGCTGCAAACTTCTGAAGCGCTTTGGCAAGATTTACCCCGTTGGGCGGGCGCGGGCGAGGCTTTGGGCGGGGCGCTATGAGCGCTTGGTTGGCAAGCGAGATACCGCGCTGAGTGAGATGCTGGAGGCGGCAGCAGATGGAAAAGCTCTGGCAATGCCCTACGAGGAAGCATTGGCGCGGTATTACGCGGGGGTGTTTGGGTCGCCAGATACCCGTCAGCAATTGCAAACAGCACAAGCGATCTTTGAACGGCTTGACGCACAGGCAGATGTGGCAAAATGTGCAGCAGTATTGGGCGCGTGAGGCGGGCTGAGGCGCGGGGCTAAAAGGCATGTCCGTAACCGGGTCAGCCTAAGAGAGACGCCAAAGCACCGAGATGTCTAGGCTCTGTTGGCAGTGTCATTGGGCTAGGGGTAACCACCCCTTCGGAGTTGCCCCCACCCCATAATAGAGAAGGCATCTTTCCCCCTTTCCCTGTCTACGGGAAAAGGGTGCAAGGGGGAGCGACCCGATAGGGTCGCCCCTACTCTGTCAGCGCTCGGTAGGCACGCATTGCCGTGAAGCCCCGCCAGCGCATGACGGGTGGGGAAAACAAAAAACCTGAGCGCGACATAGCGATTTTCACGACGGGATCAAAGGGGGAAAGACGATCCCTATCGGTCAGTTTCAGATGGATGTAGCTGCGCCGCGAATCATAGAGCAGCCACACTGACGCCGGATCGCGCACCTCCGTATGCACGGCGTCGGGAGCGCCCCAATCGCGCAGGACATCGTACATGGGGTAGGGTTGGACGAGAAAGACTGTTGTGATCAGTTCCCCCGCGTTCCCAATGTAAATGACGATGCGCTCCCCGGCAAAGACAACCATCCGCTCTCCGGCGATCTCTTGCACCGTCTGACGGGCTGCCGGATGGCGCTCGACAAGCTGTACTGCTTGCAAAAACGAACTGTCGAACTGAATTCCAAACAAACAGAAACGGGCACAGACTGCCCCATTGGGGGCGGTGAAGATGGGCTGAGCGAGGGTGTTGCGGCGGGCGAGGGCGATTCCTCCGCCAAGTGCCGCGCTGAGGACGATCAGCAGTGCGGCGAGGAAGGCGCTCAGGCGTTTCATGGATAGGCGGCGGTTATCAAGTAAAGCCGCAGCTCGCGGAAACCACCCCAGGGGACGGTGGCAAGCAGGATGCCTCGCCATGCCTCGTTGAACATCGGTTGGGTGCTGATGCCGAGGAAGGTGAGCGGGTCGGCGGGGTTTAGGCGGTCGGCGGTGGCGTTCCCGCTGAGGACGACGCCCTGTGCTGGGTAAAAAAGACGGACGTGCCGCCGGTTTTGGCGGGCAAGCTGAAGCTGATGCGGCGTTCCAATCTGGGCGAGGGCGTGTCCAAAGGTGGCGGCGTGAAAAAGCGGGGCGGCGTCCGCAGGGAAGGAGAGGCTGATCGACCCTACACGGTTGTTTTCCCCTTGCAAAATCGTGATATCGAACGCCGCACCGTGAAAATCGAGCAGAGCGCCGCCAGCACGGGCGTTCACGCTGCCATAGCGGGTCAGTGGGTGCGCCCGCAGAAGTCCCTCACTGGCAAGATAAGCGGTTTCTCCGGGGATGATCCCAAACAGGCACAGCGCCGCGCAAGGCTGCCCATTGGCGGTGGTGAACACGGCGGCGAAATCAGGCGTGAGGCGGCTGCCGATGACCCGTGCGGCAAAGGTCATGCCGAGCAAGGCGAAGGCGAGGCTGATGGTGAACTTGAGCAAACGTCCCATGCCAATCATGAGCATACCCATCATAACCCATAGGGGGAGTATGCCACGCCTGCGAAGGGAGGGGAAGGGGGCAATGTGCCTCTCCTCAATGGGTGGTGAAATGTCCGCCCTTTGTGTACACTTTTTTCTATGAAACACTCCCTTGTTCTCCCCTTTATTGCCTTGCTTGTGCTGCTTGCTGCCTGCGATAACAGCACGGATGCCAGCGCTATTCGCGTGCGGGTGCGCGTCGATGGCACAGAGCGCGTCCTCACTAGCAGCGAATCAATGTCTGTGCGCCAGCTTTTACAAAAAGAAAACATCCGCACCGGCGACTTGGATCGGCTGAACCCCAGTGATTTCACGCCTATTTTGGACGGGATGGTGATCACCATTGTCCGCGTGGAAAACCGCGCTGAATGTCTGGAAGAAGATATGCCCTACGCCACCGAGACGATGAAAACGCCTGATCTACCGCCCGGCGATTCCCGTGTCTTGCGTCCGGGCGTCAGCGGGCGCAGCCGTGTCTGTTTCGATGTCATTTTGGAGGACGGCGTAGAGAAATCACGGGCGCAGAGCAGCCGCACCATCTTGATCCCGCCAACGAGTCAAATCTTGGCGGTGGGCGTCGATAGCTCCCGTATTGAGCCGCGCCCTATCGTCGGGCTAATCACCTATCTCAGCGGGGGGCAGGCGCGGTACATCACCGAGAGCAGCACGAATCAAGGGACGCTTCCGACGGGCGGGGCGCTGGATGGGCGGGTGTTCGCCGTCTCCCCGTCGGGGCGGCAGCTTCTCTACACACGGACGCCCGACGAGGCGGATCCGCGCTTGGCAAACACGTTGTGGCTGCTGTTGGACAGCGGTAATCCGAACAGCGAGCCGATTCGCCTGATCTTGGAGAACATCCTGACGGCGGATTGGATTCCGAGCAAGACCTTCACCTTCAGCTATTCGACGCTCCAGCCGCGCAGCGAACCGCCCGGCTATCAGGCGCTCAACGATCTGTATGTCGCCCGTGTGGACAGCACAAACGGGCGCATCCTCCGCGCCGACCCAATCATCAAGCCGAATCCGCTGACGGTCTACGGCTTGTGGGGGAATCGCTTCGCGTGGTCGCCCGATGGCGAGCGCTTGGCTTGGGCGGGGGCGGAAGGGGTAGGGGTAGTTGACCTGACGAGCGGCATTTACGAGAAGGTGATTTCGTTCTCCGTCTACACGACAACGCTTTCCAACGGCTGGCTGTGGCTGCCCAATGTGGCGTGGTCGCCGGAGGGGGCGTTCCTAACGGCAAGCGTGCATGGAGCGCCGTTGGGGGAAGAAAGCCGCGAGACGAGTCCGGTCTTTGATATTGCCGCCGCCTCCGCCGATGGGGGGATTCGCGTTCCTGCCCTACGTCCCAAAGCGGGGATGTGGGCGTCGCCCGTCTATTCGCCCGCGCCGCGTGGGGGGCTTGCCTACCTTCAGGCACGCAGCCCGATTGATAGCGTCAGCAGCGAGTACGATCTGGTCTTAGCGGATCGGGATGGGAGCAACCCAAAGGTACTGTTCCCCGGCGCGGGGAAGGCGGGTATCCGCCCGCTGGAGGATGGCAGCGATCTGGCGTGGAGTCCCGACGGGCGCGAGATGGCGGTGATCTATCAGGGGGATATTTACCTTGTTGATGTAGAGAGCGGGCGGGCGACGAGCGTCACGGTGGTGGGCAACGCCAGCCACCCACGTTGGGTGCGTTAGGGGAGGGGGCGCAGCGCTGCGCCCCCGATTGGGTCATTTTTTCTTGCTGGTATCAATCTGCTGACAGAGGAGGGCGTTTACTTCGGAAGTACATTAAAGACGCCGTACCCCGCTGCCGTTTTCGCCCCAATGCCCAACTCATTGAGCGCAGCTTGCAGCCATCCTGTGACGGTATCCAGCGGGGGGGTATGCCCTTTCCGCGCCGCAACCGCAAAGGCAAACGTGACACCATGGGTGACGGTCAGGAAGGGGACAGGAACAGGATACTCGGCATCGTGCGGCGCCCCATTGCCTTGATAGTAGCTGTTGAAGTGCGGCGTCATCACATCAACCTTAAAAAGCTTTCCTTGCTTGGGAAGCCCTTCGACCCCGGCGATAACTGCATCGAAAAAGACGCACGTTCCGGCGGCATCTTGGCTGCCAAACACCTCGGCATAGGCGCGTGCAGCGGGATCATCCTCAAGCCCCTTGCGGTCAAGCTTAGAAACAGCGTGTAGAAGCTCTCCCCACATTTTCTCCCGATCTTCTTTCACACCTGCCAATGCCGCGTCTAAGAGATCAAGGTGGGAAGACAATTTTCCCTCGTTTAACTCTTTGCTGTTGAGCAGGGAGATATTGAACTGCGCGGCAATGGTGAGCAGCGCATAGGCGCGGGTCAGTCCCTTAAGGGCGCTGCCCGGGATGATGGGCAGACCACAGACGTGCTGTACGGTCAGCCCAAATTCCATCGGACCCTTTCCGCCCAAACCGACAATCAACCGTCCTAACGAACGTGCCGTAAAGCGTGCTGCTCCTTGCGTTCTTTGCTGCCAACGGGCATACTGCGCCTTGAGGAGGGTTTGCCATGCACTGTTGCGCCCCAAATCAAACTGCTGGCAAACCACCTCCTGAAGCCAGCCATCGCGGTATTTCCGTTTGTCGCCCTTATCGTTGGGACGCCAATTCAGATTATTCGTGATTGCCTCCTGTGGCACATAGCGCCCCAAAAGTAAACTGAGGTTCACGCATTTCCCAACCCTGTCGTCGTTGATCAAGCCTCTGGAGTCTTCGGGGACAAGATAGGTTGCCATCGGGTTCACTCTTGCCCTTCAGCAAAGCGTTTTAGCCAGAGCAGATAGGCAAGTACTTCCGCCGTCGCCCGGCGGTAGTCTGCGGTGTTCTTCGTCAGCAGGGTTTCCAAAAGGGTTTGCCCTTGCCAGCCAAGCTCTTTCAAAACCCATGAGGAAAGGTGCCTATTCAAGGCGTTGTGTTCGTCTTTTCCTTTTGCCTGAAGAAATGCCAACGATGCTCCCAAACCATCCCGTTGGACGTTTGCGGCGAATCCTTTCACCAGTGAGGGGTATTCCTTGATCTTTTTGGCGCTCTGAACATCTTTCCAGGCTTGTGCTGCCCGCTTTTGCTGAAGGGTTTGTTGGTTAGAGGGTTGGTTCGTCATAGCAGCCTCACTTTACCCAACGCAAGGCAACCATGCCCTGCCCCGTCGTTTCATCACCGCCTAGTTGAATCCCTGAAGGCACAGAGGTGGTGAGCCAATTAGACACATCACTGCTGGTTTTCAAACGATTGCTGCTGCCGCGTGGTTTACGCGCCACAATGTGACTGAATAAAAGGGAATCCGCTGGCAGCGACTCGGTTGTCCACAAAGCGCCATGGGCAACGGTTTTTGTCTCCACCTCCAGTTTAACATGGGTAGCAATTTCGGTGCTGTTTTGCACAAAGTCGCGGAAGGCGTTATCCGGCAGCAGAACAAGACTGCTTTGAACTTTCTCGTGCCAATAGCTGTAGGCATCCCCGGCGGGAAAGGCGTTCTGCGCCAGCCATTGGGCAACCTTTGTTAGTTTGGCGTCTTCCTTAGCCGCAAAGGCGAACTCCTCTAAGACGACATGCCCATTGGCATCGACGGCTTTACCCGAACGCAGTGCCTTGTCTTCCTCCAACGCGCCAAAGGTGAAATCCGGAAGCCCTTGCGCACCCACTGCTTGCAACGAGCGCCCCAAACGGGAAAGGGCAAGCGGACTAGTCACATAGGCGAAGATGCCCACCAATGAACGCACCGGAAAGAGCGCGATCCGCGCCTCGCCCACCGAGATTGCCCCGGCGTGATCGGCGGCGTTGTTCGTTTCGGGACCAAACACAGTGTTCACCTCGTTTGTATCTGTGGCTTGGCTGCGTAAGGCGCCTTTCACGCCGCTGCCTTGCACAATAGGAAACTGCGTCGCCCGCTCGCGTTGAATGGGCAGGTCTACGGTGGAAACGCTCGATCCCGTCCCGGCATGGAGCGGGGACTCGGTATAGAAAAACAAGACCAACGAGTTCATTGATTAAATTACTCCCTCTGATCGTTCAGGATGATTTACCACGCGGACAGGACAAATCCACCATAGCCCATAGCGCCGTAATCTGGTTCACCGGGCGGCGTCTCGGTAAAGGGGCGGGTGAAGGGCGCTGCCCCCTCAAAGTAATAAACAGTGCCAGCGGGGACGAATGCCCGCATCGGTTTCGGTTTTTTCTGCGCCAAATCCCACCCACTGATGGAAATCGGCTTGCTGACGAGGGCGCTGACTAAATGAGCATCTGGACCAACCCATGTTTCCCAACCCGCCTCGGCGGGGTACCACCCCCCGGAAAAATAGGCAGGGGTGGTCAGAATAACCTTGATGCGCCCCGGACGTACCGAGGGAAAGGCTGGCGGCGGCGGCACTTCGCGGTAGAAGGCACTGCGCCCCTCCCCACCTATTAGAAAAACCCCCGGCGTCAGGAGTTTGACCGCCTCATCATTGATGCCAATGAGCAGCCCCACCTGATCATCCGGTGCTTTTGTTAGCGGACGGACGAATTCGGCGCTGTAGAGCAGCCCTGTCTTTGCTTTGCGGATATCGTGCGCCATGCCTAAGCCAATTTTTTCCTCGGTGTGAACGAGATCAGCCTTTTTGTGAACGGTGGTGGGGGTGCTGCCTTTTAGATATGCCTGTACGTCGTTTTCGTCCAACCACCCCTCCACTGGCTTCCACTCAAAGGGATTTCCCTCAGAGTCACTGCCCGCCAGTGGGGAGACAGGATGCCACTGATCAAAAGGAAGGTTGGTGACCCCTTCCGGCACAGTTTCAACCGCTGGTGCGGCAATGCTGTAGACGAGTGATTTAGTCGTTGAGTCCTCCGCCTGCATCAGGTCGTTGGGGGCGGGCAAAAGCCGACTCACCTTTCCTTTCACCGATCGTGCGATATAGGGTCCGGCAAGGGACAACGCCCCTAACGAAGCGAAATGATCATTACCTCCGGGCAGCCCAATCGCTTTTATCAGCGCCGGATCAACACGACCCTCCTTGTACGCCTCAAAATCAACGCCGGCTTGCTCAAGGATGCTGGTGCGGATCACGCCCGCTATCGTCTGGGGATAGGGGGGAAAGACACTGCGGGCAACAAACGCCTGCCCCGCCGCAAAGGGGCGCGATTCACGGAACATCCACACATCGTGCGCTTCTAAGAACAACCACTTCATGAGCGTACCCCTCCTGAGGCAAGCAGCCGCGCCAAGATCAACCAAGCGCCCAAGCGATCCCATCCCTGCGCCTCGCCAAGTGCGGCAAGTTGAGGGGCAAGATCATTGATCCGCTCTTTCATATCCCCTGCTTTGCTGCTGATGCGGCGTTTCAACAGGCGGCGCAGTTCCGCTTCCCGTGCTTCGGGAGGTAGGGCAGTGTTCCCTTGCGTTGGAAATGCCTCAGCAATGGTCAAGATGTCATAGCCAATGCTGGATGAAAGCCAGTCCTGTTCGCGATCAAAGGCACGTTGCAATTGTTCCATCAAGCCGCTGATCTGATCCCACTTAGCGCCCATCGCTCGGATCGCAGTGGAGCGGCTGTCCCGAATGACCACCGCATCGCGCCCAAAGTCATTTTTGGCGCTCTTTTCCGCTGCCCGCGCTTCATCCATGACACTATCAAGGGGGAGGTGCGTTTTCATGAGGGCAATGCCAGCACTAGCGGTGACTGCCCCGTTCATTACTTCGGCAAGAGCAAGGCGCAGTTTATTGGCGCAAGGGAGCGCCGTCTTCAGCGGCAAAAGTGCCAAAACATCATCGCCCCCGGCGTAAATCAGCACGCCCTTGTGTTCGGTAACAATGTCGGGAACAGACTGTTGAGCAAAGACGGCAAGATTATAGGAAATTTCCTGATGTTTGGCTTTTGTTCGGCATTGGGAAAGCGTTTTTCCCATGCGATCCCCGTCCATATGCAGCACAGCGAGGTAGAGCGGTGTCTCCTCGTCTTTTTTAGGCGGCGGCGCACCAGCACGGGCAACACGTTCCACATCGGCAATGCCTTCAATGGTGCCATCTTCACCACGCAGATCAGGGACAGCCCACTGCCCCACGCGCTTGATCAGCGCCAGCGCCCCAAGCTGCTCATTTTTGCGGATGACCATATGATCATCCCTGCCATCAGGACTCCAATAACGCTTTAGAGTCTCCGCATTACGGAGGGTATCCCAGAACTTGCCATCGTTGGAAAGTGCTGCCCCTGCCCCCGTGAGGGTGCATTTGAATTCCGCCACATCGTCCAACTGGGTGAAATTCCGCAGTTGGCGGCGGATCGCCAGTGCCTTTGATGCCTGTGTGTAAGAGTTTCCATGCTCTTGGGGATCATACGGAACACACACCCAGAAGCATTCCAGCCAGTCCTTCGTCTGTGCCTTGAAGCGATTTGTCCATTCGCCATCCCCCAAGCGATCCCACAACCACTGCTCTACGCGGTTGACAATCTCCTCAAGCCAATAGGTGCGGATTGCTTTCTCCACCTCTGCGCCCAGTGTGCCATCCTCACTGAGGAAGGCGAAGCGATGCGGAATAGCACGGGGAAGGTCGCCCTCCCCATCCATCGCCGGGAAAATCATCGTCTCGCTGGTGACCCCGCGCTGTTGGGCATGGCGAATGCCAGCACGGGCAAGCAGGCTGAGCAAGCGGCTGCCGACGTACAAATCCTGGGTGCGCCGCGCGGCGGCAATGAAAGACTGCACGGGTCCAATTTGGAACAGGTACAAATGGGTCATTTCAATTCACCTCCCCATACGGTCTCCCCATCCCAAAGCTCAGTCGCATCGCGCATAAAATTGTTTAGCACCTTCCAATCAATGGGCGATCTCTGAACTTCAGAGCGCATCACGGTAAGGATAGGGATATAGTGCTTCCCAACTTTGCGCATCTGGGCGATCAAGGGCGAGGCACGCCGCCCCTGCATGGCGTAACCAAAATTCCGCTCAGCGTTGCGGTATTTCTCTGTGCGGAGCAGCTTTTGGAACAAATCGATCATCAAGGGCTGCCATTCCCTATACTCGGTTGTCTTGCCCACAATCACCCAACTATGCTGAGGATGTAGGGTGGGAAAGGGTGGGGGTGGGACGCTTTGTGAAGGGGAATTCTTGATGAAACTCTGAAGGTAATATTCCATAGACGCGATTAGCTTATCGGCAGAGGAAAAATCCACGATCTCGCGATTATTGACATTATCGCGATTATTGACATTAAACGCCCCAAACATGCGCCGTGAACGCTTGCCAAGCCCTCCCAACAAAAACCATGTATAGAGCGCCCGCTGGAAGGCATTGGGGATCTTTACGCCGGGACGGGTGACCACCTGAAGATCGAACGTTTGCCCCTGTTTAAATGCCTTTGCTAGCGATTTTCCATTGCTGCGGTGGGGGAGCATGGATGTCTCAACGGTTTCTAGGCGGTTCATTTCATACAGGCGAATGGACACCTGCGATCCCCGCTCCGTAGAGCCGAACACGTTTCTTTCCCGCTCACGGAGCGTTTCTAAGTTGGCGTCCTTCGCCCCTTCAATGGCGCGAAACCAGTAGCGAAGCTGCCCCCGCACAGAGGCGGCACGCAGTTCCGGCTCTTGTTGATATGCCCCATAGAGAAAAAGGGGTGACGTTATCCCCAACGGATGATTTTCGGATGCCATAAGGCGGTTACTCCCATCCTTTCATAATCTTGATCAACGCCAAGCGCACGTCGCGGATTTTCTCCCCAAAGTCAAAGACCGTGCGCACGGTGTCGTAAATGATTTGCAAATGGTTTTGCACCGTCTTGATCGACAGCACCAACAAATCCGCAATTTGCTGGTCGCTGTAGTCCTCGTGCGCCGCCAGCGCATTGGCAACCCGATGCTGAGCGGGCGTCAGCCGCGAGAGCAGCATCTCTTTGCGGTTCAGCCGCCGCCGCAGATGCTCAGTGATGTCCTCGCGGGTGAGCGCCTCCAACGTTGTTGGCGCAAAACGCGAGGGCAAAAAGGGCAGCGCCGCCACCTGCACTCGCCCCCGATCTGCGATGGGGACATGGTAAGCATTCGTCGCCATGATGTCTTTCGGCGTCAGCACCGTCCACACCTGATCATATTCATCCAGCAGCAGCGAGGCGGCGTAGACGGCGTAGACGCTCATCGCTTTGCGCCCGCCCGCCACCATTAGATGAATTGTGTACTCCTGCTGTTTGTAGGCAAGCAGCGCATCCAGCACGCCGTAAAAATACGCCTCGGCGGAGGAATCATCCTCAATATCCAGCAGCGGATTCCCGCCGAGGTCATAGATTTCATGGCTGTCCACAGGCAGTTCCGGGTAGGCGCGGGCTATCTCTGCCTGCAAATCGCGCAGTGGCGCGGCAATGCCCGAACGTTCCGGGTCGGTGTGCAGCAGCCCGATCCGTTCATAGGTGTAGCGTTCCCAGGGCGTCAAAGGCGACGGTCACTGCCTGCGGACGCTGCCCAATAGTGGCAAGGTGAGGTGGGGCATGAGGAGGTCACTGCTCCCAGTACAGTTGATTCAATTGATCGGCTGCCCATGCCAATTGCTCAGCAGTGGGTGATTCCACACTCGTGAGGATTTCAAACCGAGCGCCATAATCGTTCCGGTATGTGCCAACAAGTTTCCCTTCGTAGGCATAGAAATCCCCTTTGATGGCTTTTTGTTTGTGATAGGGGAGCGAATGGGCGGTTTTGATCCATGCCACCTCTCGACAGACTTTTTCGACAAATGGTTTGAAGCCATTGGGGTAGTGATCATCACGGAAGCGAGGGGGCGTTTTTTCTCCATCTTTGACGGGCGGCAGTTGACGGTCACGAGGGTAGGCCGCCCGAAACCCGGTCAGGTAAATTTGCCCAACAGCGCCTAATCCAAAGACATTCTCGCCATCAATTTCGTATTCTTCAAGCAGCACACGAATCTTGTCGTCAAGTTCGTGAATCTCATTCAGGGTGAGCGTGTCGTTGCGCTCAAAACGGGCAAGTAACCCAGCATTCTCCCCCAAGATGCTGTAATCAAAGGAGATCGGCATCGGTGGAATGGTGATGATCTCAGAAAAACGCTCATGCCGGTACAGGACAGGAATACTTAATGCCTGCCCAAAAACAACGGCAATAGCGATTTGCGCCTTGTAGCCGCCAGTGGCGTCAATGATGATCCTCTCGGCGCCATATTTCTCAACCAAATCCCCAATTTGCCTCACCAAGTTCCGCAGCCCAAATGTCCTGAACCGTGCGGGGTTTTCATCCTGAAGCCCTTCAATAGGATAAGAATCCACGCTTTGGATGTCCTTGAGACCGCGTTCGATGTAGTAATTCTCTAGGAGCTTGCCCATGTTTTTGCCATCTTCGGTATCCGAGACTAGAAAACAAAGATGGTTTAAGGTGACCCGTCCGCGCCTCACTGCCTCGTCAATGGAGTTGATCTCTGCGCCGCAAATGCGTGCCGCTGGCGGAATTTTGACTAGTTCGCTGGCAAGCCGCGACCACTGTTTTGCGGCTAAGTGTTCCTTCAATATGTCGTGGGTTTCTTTTGAAATTCCGTTCCCTTCATTGAATTGCCCTTTGATATTGGCAAAAAGGCTTGTTCCAACGGTGCTGATTAGGCAATTTGCGGACATGTAAAAGATCCTTTAGCGCCGCGCACGGGCGGCATTCCGAACGGAATCCAAATTGATGATCTCTCCAACCTCAAACGTACTTACCACCGCCCCCGCCACTGGACGTAGCCGGATAATCGTGGGAAAGCGCCCCATCCGTCCGTGCAGTTCCGCCAGCACAATAGCGGTGATGAAATTCAGCGCGGGTGGCACAATCAGCCACGCCTCTTTTTGCCACTCGTCGGGGGTGATCGCCAAATCATCGATCATCGTTACAACTTGTGGGGTGAATTCTTTTTCTAGATCAAACTGAACGCGCACATCCCGTATTTCCTGTGCTATTAACTCCGTTAATGTCTCAAGTTGATGTATTTGTGCATCGGTTAAAGGATGTGAAAAATTAATCACTTTCATAGGAATGTCTACTATTCCGTGCAATGTTTGCTTGCTATAAAGGATACCATTCCAATCCAGTATCTCACAAATAGACCTTCAGCACATGGGTATTTACCCCCAAAAAACGTCTCCCTCTGGAGGGAGGGTATGGGATTAGGATATAAACCGGGGTCGCAAGCTGGATAAAGGCGAGGAGGTAGCAGCAGTAGCAGCAATGAGTTCGTTACACCCGGCAGTCTCTTGGCGGCTGCCCGGTGTAACCACAAGAGGAGCGATTTACGCTTTGGATGAGGCGCGATACAGCCACCCTGGTTCGCGCACATTTTCCTCGTGAAGGCGCTTCAACCTTGCCCCAAGAATATCTGCACGGCCTAAATAGCCGAGCAGTTTTCGGGGGTTTTCGCGGCCAACGACGGGAAGGCGTCCAATATCGTTTTGAAGCATTTTGCTTAAGGCCGTGTGTATGGTTTCGTCGGGATAGGCGACTAATAATGTGCGCGTGCCCGCATCAAGGACGGTCAGCGCCGTGCTGTCGTTTCGTTCCAGCCCGCGCAGAATATCCCCCCGTGTGATGATCCCAACAAGGCTGCCCTCTGAATCAATAAGGCTAATCCCCTGGCGATGCGTCAACTGCGCATCTCCGGTTGCGATACGTTCGGCTAATTCCGCAAGCGGCATCGTGCTGGAAACATAGGGTGCGTTGCGATCCATGACTTCGGAAACGAGAACCTGCTGCATGACATCCGCTTCGTATTCTTGATGAATGCGTAAACCGCGCCGCGCCAGCTTTTCCGTCATGATTGAATTGCGCATGAATTGCAAGGCAACCAGATCGGCGATCACACAGACGAGCATCAACGGCAAAATAGCGTTGTAGTCACGTGTGATTTCAAAAGCAAAAATGATGAAGGAGAAGGTTGCACGGGAGGCCGCACCAAAGACGGCAGCCATACCCACCAGGGCATAGGCGCCGGGAGATAGATTTGCGCTTGGGATGAGCGCGTTAACCAACAAAGCAAACGAAGCGCCCAGTGCCGCCCCAACGAGAAAGGTGGGCGCTAGAAGCCCGCCGGATGTCCCTGAGCCGAGTGTGATGTAGAGGACGATGCTCTTGAATATGATCAGGCCGAGCAGCACGGCGATGGAGAATTGGTTATTCAGGATGCCAGAAATTGTTTGATAGCCAACGCCCAGTACTTGCGGCACAAAATAGCCGATGACCCCCAGCGCCAATCCACCGATTGCCGGCCACCACATCGAATCAATGGGCAGGCGCTCGAACAGGTCTTCTACCCAGTAGAGGATTTTGCTATGACCAACCGCAAAAACACCGCAGATCAACCCAAGGATGATGTAGAAGGGCAGGCCAGAGGGAATTCCAAAATCAAGCGGGCTGACCGTGAACATAGGCCCACGCCCGATCAACCCCAAATGCACGGTGGTGGCAAGCGTGCTAGCAATGACCAGCGGGATGAATGAGCGTGCTTTGAATTCAAACAAAAGCAGTTCAATCGCTAGGATGACTGCCGCGATAGGGGTGCTGAAGGTCGCTGCCATGCCCGCTGCCGCACCACAAGCGAGCAGTACTTTTCGTTCGGCGGCGGTCACATGAATGAACTGTCCCATGATTGAGCCAATTGCGCCCCCCGTCTGAATGATTGGCCCTTCAGCCCCAAACGGCCCGCCAGTGCCGATAGCAACTGCTGCCGAGAGCGGTTTGAGGAGCGCGACATGCGGCTTAATTTTGCTGTTGTTGATGCGCACAGCCTCCATTGCTTCCGGTATCCCATGACCGCGAATTTTCGATGATCCATATTTCGCCATCACCCCAATGATTACTCCCCCGATGACAGGGACGATGATGACCAATATTCCGAGGTTGTGTTTCGCCAGGTCGGGGATTTCGGTAGCCACTCGCTGATAAAAGACGAGGTTGCTGATCAACCCAATGAGCGATACCAGAAAAAACGCGACGACCCCGGCGATGACGCCAATGATGGCCGCGAGTACGGATAGATAGACAAGGCGCAAATTAGCGCTGCGTGCAGACACATTCTCGGCCTGCGTGTCAAGATTTATGCGCTCGGACATTACCTTCTCCAACAAACCAAAAAATCGGACGATGTATCCTAATCCCTCTGACCTTTTAAGTCAATGGATAATTAGGGGGGGGAAGCGCCATCCCACCCAAAGCCCATTCCCGCAACTTTGCTGGCTCGGCTAACGTAGAGAAAGATTAGGCGATGGTGATTAAAGCGGATGAATCCTTAGTCCGCAGAACAATAGTCCGAAGTAAGATAGGGAGAGAACAATGGCAAAATCTGAGCAGCGGACGCTTCTGAGCAGCGATGGCGAATTAAACCTTGGGGAGCAGTCCGAGGTGGTCTATTGCAACGCCTGTGGCACGGCAAACGCTACCAGCGCGGCATTTTGCCGCAAATGTGGGCATAACCTTGAAGAACAAGAAGCCGATATGGTGGGCGTTGCCGCGCTTGGCTCGCGGCTTGGCATAGGGGGGAAGGCAAAGCACGATCAGGAGGCTGCCCCCGTCCGCCGCCGCAACCCGGGCGAAGACCTTCCTGTGCAGATTACGACGCTTGTCGGGGTGGCGGCAATGTCCATCACCGCCTTCATCCGTGATCAAGGCGTGGCGGTGATCCCAATCCTCATTGCGTGGATGATTGCCGAAATCGCCCGCAGCCAAAGCAAACAACCGATTGGTGGGGTCAATGTCCCGATCAACGTGACGCTCGTGTGTATCGTCACCGCTCTGTCGATGGCGGCGCTGATCACCGGTCAGGGCGCGGCGGTGATTCTGATCTCGATTGTTTGGATGATCCTCGAAATCATCCGCTCGCAGACACCCGCATAGGAACAGGGCATCAGGGGGTGCGTTGAAAAATAGCGGTGAGGGGATCGCTGTGTATCTCCTGCCACCCTTCCGTGCGGCGCAGCGCCTCCGCCAGCAGGCTGTCGCGCTCAATCACAGCGAGGGTGATTCCATACTTAGCGAACGTTGCTTCCCACCCCTGCCCTTGTGCTGCCTTTAACCATTCCCGAAGGAAAGCGTCGTCGTACAAATCCGTCCGCCCATCGACAAAAACGGGGTACTCCGGCGCGGCGAACATCAGGTAGCCGCCCCAATTGTAGCTGTTGAACAGCACCCCTTCTGGTTTGGCGCGGCGTAGAAAGTCTGCCGCCTCCACCGGCAGCGCCGCCCGTGTTGCCGCCTCTACGCCAGCCGGCAGAAGGGTCGCTGCAATCTTCAAGCCCGCGCCGAGGCACACCAGTGCCAAAAGCAGCCAATTGAGCAGGAGCATCCCCCTTCGCGCTGGACGGGGGCGTGTCATGCGCCAGCCGTGATCGGCTAACCATGCCGTCCCATGACGGGCGAGGATCGGGGTGGCGACGAGGGCGAAGGTGGAAACGTTGCGCCCCGCATAGAGTGCCATGAAGCACGTCCCGCACAGCAAGGTGAGGTCGCTCCATTCTGCCCGTTTGCCGGAAACGCCCAACGCTGTGATCGTCCCTAACAGGAGGATTAAAAAGCCCCATGTCTCCCGCCCATGAAAGTTTGGCGATGCCCACTCTTGGATGAAATCTTGCAGCGCCCCAATACCAAAGGTGCGAAATGGATAGCCCCACATCTGCGTCGTATTCGGGTTGAGGACGAGAACGACGGCGGCGATCACCGTGAACACGACAAGCCGTCCAAGCGCCGCCCACGAGAGGACGGCTGGATTTTTACTATCGAAAAGCCGCCCCAAGACCTCCCCAATAAGGAAGCCACCGATCAGGATGAAGCCTATCGAAAAGCCTCCGTGCAGATTGACCCAAAAGACCATAAAGACGGGGATCAGCCACAGCCGATCCACCTTCTGTCGTTTGTAAAGGTGCAGTAAATAAAGCAGCGCCCCGCTGAAGGCGAAGCTCATCATCTGCGGACGCGCTGACCAAAAGACCGCCGCTGCCGCTGCCCCAAAGACGATCACAAAGGCACGGATGAAGACATCGCCATCGCTCATCAGGAAGGCGAACGCCATGCCCGCCGTCGCCAGCGCCGCCGTGTAGAGCGCCAAACCCCATACACCCGCGCCCTCCGGACCCCCAAACAGATTGTAGGCGGCAGTCATGATCACCTGCGCCCCCCAACTGTGATCGATCCAAGGGGTGTTCAACCGCGTATGAGAGAAGGGATCGGTCAGCGGAATCTGACCGTTGGCAGCCATCCAATTACCTGTTCGCAAGTGCCACCACGTATCCGTATCCGTCGGGATGCGCACCGCCATAGCAAAGAGCAAGACGAATAGGATCGCCCCGGCAAGGCGGCGGGTATTCAGTGTGCCGATGATCCCGATACGCGGGCGGGTGGCTGAAGGCATTGTTGTCATAGTGCGTCCCTCACACAGATCTAAAGTAGGGACGCGCTACAGCGCGTCCCGCGTCGATTATCCGCAATGACGTTTTGTGAGCAGGTTTTGTAGTCCACCGCCCTCCCTCTCTTAGCGCAAGGTCTGCAACAAGCGCCGCTCCAACCCATCTTTGATGCTCTGCTTCATATGTGCCGGATCAGGCACATTGATGCAATGGACATACAGCACCCGCCGATCTGGGGAGATATCCACCCCCAACGTGCCGGGAGTCATGCTGAGTAGGCTGTTCAAAAGGACGATCTCCAAATCGGTTTCGGCGTCCAGCGGCAGGGCAATGATCCCGGGTTTCATCGTCCTTCGGTCACGGAACACCCATCGCGCCACATCCAATGTAGAGGTTGCCAGCAGCCACAAATAATAGAAAATAAACCCAATCCAGCGCCCTAGGCGTAGCGTGTAACTGCGTGCTTCTGGGGAGACCCCGGACAACAGCCACAACAAGAGATAGCCAATGATAAAGCCGCCCACAATATCAATCGGGCGGAGTTGCTGAAACGCCGCCCACAACAGCGCCAATAGGAGGTTCACCAGCAGCAGATTTCTCATGGAATTACCTCCGGCATGACCGCCCGAATGTATGTCTGATGGTTAATCACCACTGCCGCCGCCGAATCTGAGGCGGCAAAGAGCGAATCAGCAAACAGCCCCACAACAATCATCAAGACAACCAAGGTTGTCGCCACGCCCATCGTCACCCGCCGTGTCCAGGGGGCAGAACCGCGTGGGATCGGCGCATTTTCGGGGAGGGGCTTCCAGTAGCACTCATCCCAAATTTTGATCATCGAGTAGAAGGTGAGCAAACTGACGACAAAGCCAACAGCAACTAAGCCATACTGCCCCGCCTCCAAACCCGCCCGCAGAATCGCCATCTTCGCCCAAAAGCCCGCTAAGGGGGGAATCCCCGCCAGCGAGAAGGCGGCAATCAGAAAGACAAGCGCCGTATAGGGGTGCGATTTTGCCACATTCCCCAACTTGGTCAGGTTATACGTTCCCCGCTGCTGGTAAACTGCCCCGGCAATGAAAAAGAGTGCCGTCTTTGCCAAAATGACATGCACCATGAAGAAGATCGCCCCAGAAAGCGCAGTGGGCGTAAAAAGGGCGATACCCATCAGAAGATACCCAATCTGGCTGATGATGTGGAACGAGAGCAGCCGCCGTACATCTGTTTGGGCAATTGCGCCGAGAACGCCGGTGATCATCGTCAGCGCAGCCACCACCTGTAAGGCAGGCTGAAGGTACACGAGGTCACGCGGGAAGCACAGCGCCACCACCCGCCACATTGAATACACGCCAACTTTCGTCAGCAGCGCTCCCAAAATGGCGGTGACGGCAACCGGCGGCGTGTGGTAAGACGCCGGCAGCCAAAAGAACAAGGGAAAGACTGCCGCCTTGATCCCAAAAGCAATCAAAAACAGCGCCGCGATCACCGTTGTAATTCCGGGTGTACTGCTGTTTGCTGCGGCTATCCGTTCAGCAAGATGGGCAAGGTTCAGCGTCCCAACGACGGCATAGGTCAGACCTATCGTCGTCAGGAAGATCATCGAACTGATCAGATTCAAGGTGACATACTTCAAGCCACCAGCAATCTGCCCCCGTTCACCGCCGAGCGTCAACAAGACGAAGGACGCCATAAGCATCACCTCGAACGAGACATAGAGCGTGAACAAGTCGCCCGTGATGAAGGCGAGGTTGATCCCCATAATGAGGAAGGCGAGTAGGGGGAAAAAGGCAAAGCGCTGGCGGTTAGCGTCTATCGACGCCGCGCTGTAAATTGCGCCGGTGAAGGCAATGATGGCGGTGATCGTGATCATGATCGCGCTCAGCGGGTCGATCACGATAGCGATTCCGTAGGGAGCGTCGTATGCGCCCATGATCGAGCGCTGAATGCCCGCCTCACCAACGCGATAGAGCAGCCAAAGACAAGCGGCAAGGTTGACTCCAAAACCGACGATGGCAACCACCTGCCGCTGCGCCCGATCCCGAATCAGGCCAGAGATACCAATCCCCAAGGGAATGAGCAAAGGGAGGATAACCAGTGGGTTATTCATTCTTCCCATTCCCGATCCACTAGAGCATCCAGATCGTCGCCTCGTGCCACCTGACTCGCACGGTAAGCAAGCGTGAGGGTGAACGCCATGACACCAAAGCTGATCACAATTGCTGTCAAAATTAAGGCGGAGGGGAGCGGATCAGCCATTGTCTCTGGTGATCCCATATCAACAATGGGCAGCCCGCGCTTGCTAAGGTCGCCCATCGAAAACAAAAATAGATTTGCCCCATAGGTGAGCAGGGAAAGCCCGACAACCAGGCGGACGAAACTGCGCCGCAGCATGATATAGAGTCCCGTCGCCATCAGCGCACCCACCGTCAGGGCAAAAATCAAAAGCATCCCATCCTCACTTTCCGTCTTTTCGTTTCCCCTGATCCAGGGGGTAGCCACTGACTGGGGGCTGGGGGGGATCGTCATCTTCCGGCGTCCAGGGCTTCTCACCTTCCTCCGCCATAGCGAGGACGATTGCCGAGGTCACCCCAATTACAGTGATGTACACGCCAAAGTCAAAGAGGGCGGGTGTGCCAAGCTCCAGCTTGCCCAAACTGGGAATTTCTGGTTTTTGCCACAGTGCTGTCAAGAACGTCCCGCGAAAGATCAAGCCAAGCAGTCCGGCAATCGCGGCAATCCCGACACCAAAAAACATCGTCCGTAGAAAGTCGATCTGAATGCGCTCGCGAGTCGTCTTCGCCCCAAACGCCAACGCCAAAAGAACGATGGCGCTGGCGGCGACCAACCCGCCAATGAAGCCCCCGCCCGGCTCGTTGTGTCCGCGCAGCATGAAATAGAACGAAAAAAGGAGTAAGACGGGCGTCATGACCCGTGCCATAAAGCGTAAAAACATCGAATCGATCATGGGGTGTTCCTTTCATTCTCTGCCTCGTCGCCTTCTTCATTCTCGAAGAGTTCATCCATACTTATGTCTGTGATTCCGACGGGGTGGGCAGCGAGAAATGAAACTCCTCAGCAACAGGGACGGGCTCCAACTCGTCCAGATGGACGCCGCGCCCTTGGCGGCTTGGGCGAAAACGCAACAAGGCAGTAACCCCTATGCCCGCAATGAGCAACACCGTAATCTCACCGAGGGTATCCAACCCGCGAAAGTCAACGATGATCACGTTGACAATGTTTTTCCCCTGTCCAAACGGATAGGCGTTCTTAATGTAATAAGAAGCAATGCTCGGCGCAAGGGCGTTAGCATGGGCAACCAAGATCAATAGTGTTACCGTCAGACCAAACGCGCCGGCAACCAGCGCATCCCGAAACTGTCGGGAACGGCTCGGTTTGAACATGAATACATCAGGCAAAAAGTGAAAGGCAAGAATAAACAATGCCAGCGAAATGACATCGACCATCAGGTTTGTAAAGGCGAGGTCGGGCGCTCCAAAAATGGCGAAGATCAACGAGATCATCGCTCCCCCTAACCCCATGACGATGATCGCCGCAAGGCGTGTTGGCGCGAACAAAATACCTATGGTGTCGATGATAATCAGGGCGCAGATGATCGCCAGTTCCGGCTCAAACCCGCGCAAAGCAACCTCTCGAATCCGATCCAAACTCCCTGCATCCCAGCCTAAGGTTAGCATCACAAGGACAGTTCCCACCATGACCAACACGGCGGTGACAATGCCCTCGCGGATCAGACTTGGCTGCACGCGGTAGGTAACCGCCCGTGCTGTGTTGGGGAGCGCCGTGAAGAACAACCATTTGTAAACGCCCACCGGGTTGAATTCTGGGAGCAGCCGCAACGTGATGAAGATGCGCTGGCGAAGGCTGAAAATTGCCGCCCCAAGCCCGATGGCAATCATACTGAGGATGAGTGGAAGGTTGATCCCCTCGTAAAGCTGGAGGTCAACCGCCGTCGGCTTGCCATAGATGGCGCTCACCGCCCTAGTGAGCAGGGGCGATAGAGCAGGCAAAAACGCTAAAGGCAACGCTAGACTTAGAATGCCCGGCGTCAGCGCCCCAACCAACATGGGGATCGGGGCTTCGTGGGGATGTTTCGCTTCGCCATGCCCCGCCGGGTGATCGTCTCCGTGCGGTTGTGGGGGCGGTGGGGTGGAGCGCCGCCCCACAAAAGTATCATAGGCAATGCGCCCCGCCACCCCCACATGGAATGCCGAGCCAACAACGGCGACGACCACCCACAGAACTTGCAGCGGCGGCACAAAGGATTCCGAAAGGGCGGCAACCTTCAGCGTTTCTTTCCCCAAAAAGCCCAACAGTGGTGGAATACCTGCCATACCAAGCGCCCCAATGACCGCCGCCGCCGCTGTGAAGGGCATCGGGCGGGCGAGTCCGCCAATGGCGGCGAGCTTGTCCATATCCCGCGTTCCGGTAGCGTGATCGACACTACCAGCCACTAAAAAAAGGGCGCTTTTGTAAAGGGCGTGCGCCAACAGCCCAACGACGAGTGCTTTTGCCCCGTCTTTTGTCCCCGCCCCTTGCAGCGCTACCAAAATGCCCAACCAACTGACTGTGCTGTAGGCGAGGATCGCCTTCATATCGCGCTGACGAAGGGCAATCACTACCCCATAGAGGAAAGTGATCAATCCAACGCTGGTGATCAGTACTTGCCAAGCTGTCGTTCCATTGAGAACGACGCCTAACCGCGCCAAGAGGAACACCCCCGCCTTGACCATCGTTGCCGAGTGGAGATAGGCGCTGGCGGGTGTGGGCGCTTCCATTGCTCCGGGCAGCCAAAAATGGAGCGGGAATTGGGCGCTTTTGGCAAACGCCCCCAACGCCACCAAGGTCAGGATCAGCAGGTAGTGCGAACTCTCGCGGATCACACCCGGATTGCTGAGCAGTGTTCGCACATCAAACGTGCCAGCAGCGATCCCGATCAGCAAAACACCCGCTAACAGCGATAACCCACCCGCACCGGTGATGAGAAGGGCTTGTTTTGCCCCATCACGGGCATGTTTTTTCTCGTGTTTGAAACCGATTAGTAAAAACGAGGTGACGCTCGTCAGTTCCCAAAACATGAACAACTGCAACAGATTCCCGCTGAGAACAACCCCCAACATGGCGGTCATAAAGAGCAAGGTTAGGGTGCAGAAGCGAGTGTAGTCGCCTATCTCGTGAAAATAGCCCCCTGCATAGATCAGAATCAGCGCCCCAACCCCGCTGATGATCAAGGCAAACAGGAGCGCCAAGCCATCGGCATAAAAGCTGAGCGTGACGCCCATGCGTGCCACCCATGCCCACTCCGCACTGAGTGGATCACCGCCCACCAGCGAGAGGAAATAGACAAAAGCGAGAGCGGGGATAAGCACCACCCATCCCACCAGCCATGGTTTTTTACGGGCGGTTGTTTTGGGAACGATCAGATCAAACCCGGTAAGCGCTAGTGCGCCGAGGACGGGGGCAAAAACAGCAAGAACTAATGACGTCATCCGTTACTCCCCAATGCTCATGACACGCTCGATAATCTGCCCGTCGGGAAGGCTGACGACGACATAGGCGGGTAAACCCAGACCACGCCAAAAGGAAAAGGCGTCTATTCCCGCGAGGCGGGCGATATAGAGGCTCATCACTGTGCCATGTGTCACCACCGCTACATTCCAACCGGGGTGTGCCTCCATGATCCCGTTCAGCGTATTATTGAACCGCCGATAGGCAGCGTCTGCCGTCTCTGCGCCAAAGACAAGCTGGCTTGGATTTTGGAAAAAATGCGCAACCTGTGCCTCAAACTGCTCCACCGTATCATACCAACCAACATTTGGGCGGGCATGTTCGTGCAACCCCTCGCTCGTCTTGACTGGTTTTCCCAAATCAGCAGCGATGATCTGCCCCGTTTCCATCGCCTTGATCTCCGTGCTGGTAACGACCAAATCGGGGTAATGGGGGGTGATCCGCTTTGCCAATTGGTGACAGCGCAGCCGCCCCACGTCGGAGAGCGTCCACTGCGTCGCCTGCCAATCGGGGACGATCTTTGGATGCGAGTGGCGGATCAAAATCAGGTTACGCTGTGGCGTGTACATCACTGAACCTCTCGTACAAACGGTGTTGACGCTCGGCGGCGGCACGGTATAGGGCGTGTTTCTCCGCCGCCGGATGAATCAAAGGTAACCCCTGTTTCTCATTGGAAAGTAGAGATTGTAATCTAGTTGCCAAACAAACTGCGCCGCGAAGGGTCGCTTCACGTTCCCCCCGTTGCAAGGGGAGATTGAGTGCATCGGTGAGAATGTTCACCCACAGCGCCGATCCGCTTGGCGCACCACTGACAACCCCCACCAGATTTTTTTTGGCAAGGAAGGGGCGCATCCGATCCAAAATTGCCGCATAGCGTAAGGCAACGGCTTCTAGCGCCGCCCGCAAAAGGTGAGCGAAAGTCGTCTCCGGGGTCATCCCCATAAACACAGCGGGGGCATCGCTATGCCAGCCCGGGGCGCGTTCGCCCGTCAGAAAGGGGAGAATCGTCAGTCCGTGTGCATCGGGCGGCATCCCTTCCGCCGCTGCCAGCACGTCGGCGTCGATCCCACCGATCAGGCGATCTAACCATGCATACAGGCTGCCCACATCGTTCAACGCCCCGCCGATCAAAGATCGCGTTCGATCAACGGCATAGGCAAACAACCCCGACGGGGCGGGCGGGCATCCGGGGAGCATTAGCCGCAGCGCTCCACTTGTCCCCAATGCCACCGCAAGGCGATCCGCCGTTGTGCAGCCCGACCCCACGCTGGAGGCAACCCCATCAGCAACAAAGGGAAAGATTGGTATTCCCTCTAAGAGGCGTCCCGCCTCACCCAAAACAACCTCCCATTCAGGGCGCACGCCGATCACTGGCGCGTCAGACACCTCCGAGAAGCCCGCCGCAGTGACAGGGAGGTCGGCAAAGGTCGCCGCATCCCATGAATTTGTGCGGCGGTTCAGCAGCCCGCTCCACGAGGCGGCGCTCAGGCTAATGCGCCGGACGCCCGTCAGGGCGTGAAGCAGGTAATCGCCAAGCCCAAACCAACGCGGAATCTGTGCCACATTCTCGCCTTCGGCAAGCCACCACAAGCGAATCGGCGCATAGCTTGGGTGGGGGTAGCAGCCCGTCCGTTCGGTGTAGGCGGCGGGATCGCTGATACGTGCGGCAAAGTGCGCCCCCCGCCGATCCGCGTAGGTGTAGATAGGCGTCAGCGGATAGCCGGTTTTGTCGGCGCCGAGCAAACTGCCAACAAGGGTTGCCCCGCAGACCGCCCGTAGCGTCACACCTGCTGCCTGAGCGCGGGCAAGGATGGTCGCAAGCACCTCTCGAAAGGTGGCAAGCACTTCATGGGGGTCAACCTCCGCCCCGCCATCTGGGGAGTGGGTGAGCGTATGTTTCCGCTGTTCAGGGGTAAAACCCGCTTCGCTCCCATCGGCGTAACAGATCGTCGCCCGCAGCGAGGACGATCCAATGTCAAAAGCAAGGACAAAATCATGGGGGCTTAAGGGAATCATCATAAGCATACTGTACCCTATCTGAAAGACAACTTTGGGGGTATCTAGGAATTTTGACAAGGCAGGTGAGAGTGTACGCTATTGGTTCAGAACCTCTATCCCCCTGCCCCCTTTCCCCGCAGACAGGGAAAGGGGGCAGGGGCGGGCGGACGCCTCAGGGTTCCTCCCTACGGGGTGCGGGCGGGATGGCGCGTCAAAATATCAATATAGGCTAGGGTCTGTTGACCGTGTAATTCCCGTAGGGGCGCCATACCTTGCGCCCATCGCCGCCCGCCGCTAAAGCAGCGGGCTAGGAGTAGCCACCCCTTCGGGGCTTGGAAGGCATTGTCGCACCGGTTGTTCTACACCTCTTCACCCCAAAGGACTTTTTTGTTTGCACTTAGGGCAGCGAAAAGTGTGGCACATGTACAGGATAGGTAGGGCTACGTTTCCAACAAAAACACCCCGGTAAGCTGTTCTGGTGGAATATCTTGTTCACGTGGCAGGTAGATATACACAGGAATAGGAAGTTTTGCCATATATCGGCACAGCAAGCGCCCAACATCCTCCCACCGCAATTTTCCCTCGCCACACCCTAAGGCAGGGAGCGCCAACGAGGTGATCCCCTCTGTTTCATAGTGGGTGATAATCCATTCTAACCCGCGTTCAATCCCCTCAATATCAGAATGTTCCCGCCAGTGGCGTTTTGTTGGAAACAATAAAAACCATTTGGCGTTGTTTACCTTCCAATTGGGGCTGCCCCCTCTCCCCAAGTTCATCGTCAAGGAATGTCTCCCACTTGTAGAGATAGGGTGTTCCCATCGTAAGGGGATTCTTTTTGCTTTTGCATTGATCTTGGTAGACGACGAACACATCGGGAAATTGGTATTTTGCTCTGGAGGCAAGCCCTTTACCCATGATCCCAACCGTGTTTACACTAATCGTCAGTGTTTGCGCCTGAGAAAAGAATATATCTCCATTCACTAAGGCTAGATGCTTGGTCAGTGGAATCGTTGTATGAGGGGCGAAAAAGAGATTCGGTTCGGGCGTAACGGTGATATCTTTCTTCGGAAAGGGAAATTTTTCCCTCACGGACTGAGATGCCACATAAATTCCCTCAATAAATTTGGCAGGTATCCTGTCGGGGACAAGACATTCTGCCATGATTTTTCGCTTGGAGCCATCGTTAGAAGACCAGTACGCCTCGTCCATCAGGGGTTTATAGGTGGCAACAATGGGCAACCCTTCATTGGGCGGCAAAATATCGGAATCGCCACTGGCGGCATTTCCAGTGGTGACAAATACACCGGGCAAATTCAGGATTTTTGCAGAGATACTCAAAACAACGATTTCTTCCTCGGATAGTTCCCGAAGGACGCGGTAAAGCATTACATTTCGGGCGTGGAAATACACATTGGCGTAGTCCCATAATGAGCGATCATCAGGCATTTTCCGTTTCTGGCGCTGAGTGACGATTTGCTCATCATAGATTCCCGCAGTGGGGATATGCTCCTTCGCCACAAGCACATGTGACAAAATACCCCGTTCTAAGATGGAAGGGACATTATTGATGTGTGTGATGTAATAAAATGCTTTGGGGGCAACGTTCGCCATGTGTGTGATTGCCTTATACCTGCCACACGAACAGCCAAATTGTACATATGCTCTGTTTTGTGGCAAGCTGTCGAAGATTGTGAGAGGTATTGAATGGGGCGCCAACCCTTAAGCCAGCGCCCGGCAAACCAAATTCCTTACGCCGCACGCGCCTTGCGGTTGACAAAGGGGATTTCGCCCTTCTCCCAGGAGACGAGCAGCGGCACAGCAATGAAGATCGAACTATACGTCCCGCTGAGCAAGCCCACCACTAAGACGCCCACAAACTGCCGAATTTGCCCCCCACCAATAAGGAACATCGACAAGAGGATGAACGCCACTGCTAATTGGGTCATCAGCGAACGCTGCACCGTCTCCAAGACGGAACGGTTCACGATCAGTTCAAACGGCTCCCCGCGACGACGCGCGTCGTTTTCACGGATGCGGTCAAACAAGACGATGGTGTCTTGGACCGAGTAGCCAACGACAGTCAGCACCGCCGTCAGGAATAACGCATCGGCCTCCCAACCGACAATCAGCCCGGCGATAGACATGGCGCTGATGATCACGAGGATGTCGTGAATCATTGCCGAGAGCGCACACACCCCGAAACGGAAGGAGTTTTTCAACTGCCGGAAGGCGAAGATGATCCAGCCCAAAACGACGATGCTGGCAAAGATGGTAGCAACCAGCGCTGCTGTCGTCACCTCGCCGCCAATCGTCGGTGAGACGGTGGCATAGTTCTCGCGGAAGTGAAGCTCGTCAAAAGCGAGATTTTTCGAGTCCCCAAGTTCCTTCAAGCCGGCGGCGAGTTTATCGATTGTCGCCAGATCGTTGCCAGTGAAATTCGCCCGTACCTGCCAATTTTGGACGGTGGTCAAGCCCACCTGCTGCGCGATCACGTCTGTCAAGCCGACGTTTTCAAAGACGGTTTCAAGGTCAGTGCCAAGAACGGTGTCCGGCGTTTTTCCTTCGATAACCCGAAACTGTGGCTCAAAGAGAGTCCCGCCAACAAAATCGATGCTCAGCCGGACGATGGAACGCTCCGGGTAGGTGCGCGTTGAGATGACCATCGCCACGATTCCGGCAGTGATGACCAGCGCTGAAAAGAGGAAGTACCAACGGCGATGTTGGACAAAATTAATCATGGTCGCCTTCCTTATTGCCCAAATAGGTTCATGGTCTTGGCACGTTCGCCAAGCAAGGAGAGAAGTACATTGAGGAACACGCGGGTGACAATCACCGCTGTGAATAGGTTAAAAACCAAGCCGAGGATCAGCGTGACGGCAAAGCCGCGTACCGCCGATGCCCCAAACTGCCCACCGAAGAAGTACAAAATGGCGGCGATCATGATCGTGGAGACGTTCGAGTCGCGGATGGTGACCCATGCGCGGGAAAAGCCTAGTTCTAACGCCCGATTCAACTGCCGTCCGCCGCGTAGTTCTTCCTTGATGCGCTCAAAGATCAAGATGTTGCCGTCTACGGCGCTCCCAATCGAGATCAAGAAGCCGGTGATTGCCGAGAGAGTCAGCGTCACAGGGATGTATTTGTAGAGGGCAAAGTTCATCATCCCAAAGAGGATTAGGGCGAGGCTTGCCGCTAAGCCACCAACACGGTAGTAGAGGATCAGGAACAGGAAGACGGCGATCAAGCCGACAACACCTGCCCGCACCGAGTCATTGACACTCTCCGCGCCGAGGCTGGCGCCGACCTGCTCACGGGAGACAATCGTCAAAGAAACAGGCAGCGCACCGGAACGCAGTTGCAAGCCCAATGTCCGCGCTTCTTCAAGGGTGAAATTCCCCTGAATGATCCCCTCGCTATCAAGCTGCGCTTGGATTTCTGGGGCGCTCAGCACCTCACCGTCAAGGACAATTGCCATCGGCTGCCCAATGTTTGCACCGGTAAAACTGCCGAAGTTCTTTGCTTCTGGGTTGCCGGTGTCCAATTGGAAGTAGACGACATATTGGTTCTGCGCCTGCCCACCGACACGCGGTTCCGCCGCTTTGAGCGCCGCCCCGGTCATGATTGTGTTAAAAGGCTGTCCCGTGCAGGGATTCGTGGCACGGTTGTTGGGCGTCCCCGGTACATCGCTTGGAACAGGGGTTGCTTCAGCGGTAGGGGCTGCCGTCGTCTCCGCCGTTGCGCTTGCTGTCGGCTCGGCGGTAGCGGCAGCCGTCGGCTCATTGGTTGCCGCCGCCGTTGATGCCGCTGTAGCCTCTGACGTTGCCGTTGCTGTAGGGACTGCCGTCGCTTCTGTCGTTGGGCTTGCTGCTGACTCAGTAGCAGCCGCCGTCGCTGTCACGGCAGCCTCCGTTGTGGACACCGTTGTTGGCTGGGCAGTGTTTTCGCTGGTCGCCGCTGTGGTGGCGGCAGTTGTTGGGACAGCCGTCGCCTCCGCCGTTGTCGCAGCGGTAGCGGCTGCCGTTGCAGGGGTTGTCGCAGCAGCGGTTGCCTCTGCTGTTGCCGCTGCAGTGACGGCAGCGGTTGCTTCCGCCGTCGCCGTTGGGGTGACGCCCGTCAGACCGCGCCCCAACTGTACCTGACGATCCGTGAGGATGAACGTTCCGGCGGGGGGCATTTGCGCCGTACAGCCGCCAATAGCGCTGAAATCGACAAATTCCAAGAGCGCTGTTTGCTGAATGATGTCAATCGCTTTTTGCGGGTCTTGAACACCGGGGAGTTCAACAATCATCCGATTTGTGCCGGCGACCTGAACAGCAGCTTCCGCCACACCGAGGGCGTTCACACGGCGTTCGATAACACGCCGTGCTTCCGCCATTTGTTCGGCGGTGACGTTGACATCATCGGCGGACATAAGGACACGCAAGCCACCTTGAATATCCAGACCGAGGCGCGTCTCAATCGGACGCCCAAAGAGTCCGGGGTTAGGCAGCAGCATATAGATGCACAAGAGGGCAATGGCGGCGATCACCGCCAGCCACGGGAGGGTGTATTTTTGCATGGCAAATCCTCTGAACAAGTGTTACGAGAACAAAACGAGTGTGGATAAGACGCCCTCCACAAGGGGAGAGCATAACAAACGGAGGGTTAGCGCGTGGGTGGGGCGCGGGTCGTCGGGGTGATTCCGCTGGCAGGGGAAGGAAGGGTGATAGTCTGCGCAGTCAGGCGGGTAAATGTCTCGGTGTAGGCAAGACGCAGGGCGGATGCCCGCAGAAGGGGTGTCGGATTCGTCGGCGAGGTTGGCTTGCCGGGGAGGTCAATCCCCGCTTCGCGCAGCATAAAAACGGCAGTGGGCAGCCATGTACCGAGCGTTGGCAGCGTTTCCCCATCGGGTGTTTCGGAGGGAGCGGCTTCAGCGGAAAGTGATGGCGAATCGCCTCCCCAACGCACCACGAGAAGTGCGGCGGTGAGCATCACCAGCCAGGATCGATACCGCTTGTTCACGTTTTGCCCTACCACCCCAAAGAGACTAGCAAATGCATTTATCGAAAGGTCTTATCTACAGAGCGTTGGCAATTATGCTTGTTTGGGATGGATTGTGCAAGGGTGTGCGAAGAATCGGAGATGCCCGCCTTGACTCGTTGCGGCGTTAGGCTGTCGCCCTCAGCCCCCTAGCCCCCTTCTCCCGCAAGGAGAAGGGGGATACCACACAGACCATCACAGCGTTAGAGGCGTTTTGGGCGGGGGGGGATGAGGGCAAAAGATAATACGTTCTGTTATTTGTAACCCAACTCACGGGACGGAGTTGATGAACTTACCCAATCTAACGGTTCACTAAAATTAGAACCCTTCATAAATGGCGCATACTTACCTTCATAGCCGATAGCCTTAAGCAACATGCGGATAAGGATATCGACTAAATGGGGAATGATCGCTTCAAATTCTTGGCGTGTCTCAGGTTTATGAATGTCTTTATAACCTATTCTATGCATAGTCCTATTGCGATAATCACTTACTTTTCTGGCCCAATCATCACTATTTCCATAATACTTAGAAACCACATCACGATCCACAAACTTTAAAAGGGTTAAAAGAGCGATCAATTTATCTCCAAAGGACGTTCTCTTTTGTAGAGGTTGACTACAGACACTATCGGCAACTTTTTCAATGGTTCTACGTTCGTCGGGAGTGCTTTCTAGCTGTTTTATCTTATCAGCAGTTTCTTTGAGTATATCTTTTATGCTACGAATCTGTTCTTCCGTAAGGGATATCTTTATGGGATGTATTTTTTCTTCAATATTGTAATGTGTGAAAAGTTCATCAAAAGCAGTGAATAGATAGTAGAAAACTTGGGTAGTATCTTCGCCTGAAATGGCTAAGGCAGCATTATCTGAGGCTTTATGAATAGCGCTTTGAAGTACTGCATTTGACTGTGATGCTTGAGTCAGCAAGCGTCCAAGTCCGCCTTGATGAATCAAATCATCAATGATTGGACGCCCACGCCCGTATGTATATCGCCCCAAATTAGCGTGAATGCGGTAAACCAAACCGCCATTTTCGTCACGAAATTCAATCCAAGATGCTCCTACATGTCGCCCTGTAGCGAGACTTAATGTGGGCAATAAAACATCGGCGGGATGCGTTTCATCTGATTCAGATTTAGAAGAACATACTCCGACCATCACACTTGTTACCCCTAATCGTGCTACCCCATTGGCTAAGTCTTGTGTGATTTGGTTGTAGTCGGGAAGTCGTTCAATAAATGCAAGTTCATTATTATAACAGAAGGCAACAACAAGGCTCATCGCCGTCAAATTATGCCTTACCCACGCTTTATCTTCTTCCGAAGTCTCGGAGCTTAAAAAGTCATCTATCTTCTTCGTTACGGGGAAAATCCGCAAAGGATGTTGTTTCAAATTTTTATGATTGTTAGCTTTTATAACACCAAATGAAAGGTGCAAATTTAAATTAATACAGGGTAACATCCAATATTTTGCATTACCTTTCGATTTATTGTTTACACTATAGGTCGCCACGTCTACATATAAGCGAATCATTGCACGAATAGGATCCCATGTATAGTTAGATATCTTCTCTGAAGTTAGTTTATCTCCCTCAGTGGTCTTGAGAGTCATTGATGTGATTGAGTTATTTGTTGGTGGAGGTATAGGTATTACACACATCTCAGATGACAACTTGCTCTCTACTCGAACACCTGATATAAGCCAATCTCGGCTCAGTATAGATTGGGGTTCATTTGGTTCATTCTCATTTCCCCACTCTCTAATTTCAAGAACTACACTCATATCCCCTACATGATTAACTTCGCAAATCATTTTCCCTTCAACCCAACCTTGTGGATTAGAAAATTCAATACGACCATCACCAACATAGGTCAATGTCTTTGAAAACCATGTGCTTGGCTGCGGAAGATAATCTTGAAGATTGGTCATGATGCTTTTGATTGTCCTACGATTGCTAAGGTCTGTTTGCAACCTATCTCCCCGGCGCTAAAGCAGCGGGCTGAAAGCAGATTTTTTGATTTCTTCTGATCTCAGCCGGCTGCTTAGCACTGGGATCACGCCCTTTATCCTATCAACATCCCCTAATCTAAACTACTGCGCTTAGAACCCCTTCAGCTTACTGAGGTCGGCGCGTCCCTTTGCCAACAATCCCACATAGTGCAGCAAGGCAAGACGGTTTTCCCGCACCTCTGGAACGTTATCCATGACCAGCACCTTGTCGAAGAACGTCGTCACGGCGGGGACAATTTCCTGAAACGCCCGCAAGAAGGCGTCCACCGAGGGGGTTTGCCCAAGTGCCGTCCGCGCCGCTTTTGCCGCCTCATAAAGTGCGGCAGATTCCGCCGGAGTGAGCGTCTCTGGCTTTAGAGTTAGCCCTCCCTGATCGCGGGTGATCCGCACACAGCGGGCGAAGGAATCAAGCGTCAGCGACCAATCTGGACGGACGACCCATTTGGCAAGGGCTTGGGCGTTCAAAAGCGCCTGATAGGGCGTGTGGGCTTGCTCTGCCAAGACCGCCGCCACAACATCGTAAGGCAAGCCGTATTCCTCGCGGAGAAGAATTTCCAACCGCCCGCTGATGAAGGTCAGCACCTCGTGCTGTACCTCTGCCGTCAGCGGAAGGGGCTGTTCTGCCGCGATCACCGCCACCGCCCCTCTCAAGTCAAGGTCAAGCTGGTTGTGAATGACGGTCTGAACAATGCCCAATGCCGCCCGCCGCAAGGCAAACGGATCGGCGGAGGCGGTTGGCGCTAAACCCACGCCAAACAAGCCCACCAAACTATCGAGGCGATCTGCCAGCGCAAGCAGGATGCCCGCCGGAGTTTCCGCTAAGCGCCCACCCGCGCTCTTGGGAAGATAGCTCTCGTAGATCGCCGTTGCCACCTCTGGGCGCTGCCCCTCCAAAAGGGCGTATTCGCGCCCCATGACCCCCTCTAGGGAGGTCATCTCAACGACCATCTGCGTTGCCTGATCCGCCCGCATCAGCGGCGCGGCAAGTTCCGCCATGTGCAGCGATCCGGCATCCACTCCCAAAAGCCCGCCAAGCGGCGTGACTACGCGGATGATGCGCTGTGTTTTGTCATAGATCGACCCTAGTTTTTCCTGAAAGGTCATCGTTCGCAGCCGATCTATGCGCTCGCCAAGTGCTTTTTTGCGATCTTCACGGAAGAAGAATTCGGCGTCGGAAAAACGGGCGGTGAGGACATGCTCATTGCCCGTGATCACATCCTGAAGGTGCTGATCCGTTCCGTTGCGGACGGCGATGAAATAGGGGAGCAGCGCTCCATCCTTCCCCTGCACGGGAAAATAGCGCTGTTTCTTGCGCATCACCGTGATCAGCACATCGCGGGGGAGGGCGAGGTAGGCGCTGTTGAATGTCCCGCGCATCGGCGTGGGCTGTTCTACAAGGTTTGCCACCTCATCCAGAAGTGCCTCGTCGGGGATGATCACCCCGCCAACCTCGGCTGCCAGACGCTCAACACCAGTAAGGATCGCCCGCCGCCGTTCCTCGCGGGAGAGGATGATCCCGGCTGTGCTCATCTCGCGGCGGTAATCGCTCAGGTTGTTCACATGAATTTTGGGCGACCCTGCCGGACGTGTCCCCCGTGTGATCGTCGCGCTGTCCAAAGCGGCGTACTGAAAGCTGACGACGGCTTCACCCAAGAGCGCCACCAGCCAGCGAATTGGGCGGGAAAAGGCAATACCTGTCTCGTTCCAACGCATAGTATCTGTGAAGGTGATTTTGGCGATGAACTCTGGGAGCGCCTCGGCAAGGACTTCGCCCGCCGCCCGCCCACTCAGGCTGACTGCTGCTGCCGCATAAAGCCCCCCCTCTAGTTCGGTGGGTTTTAGAAGGATCGGGTCGATCCCTTGTTTGCGGGCAAAGCCCAAGCCCGCTGCCGTTGGTTTGCCATCCTTGTCAAAGGCAATCTCTGCACGGGGACCGCGAACAAGGCGCTCTTCATCCGGCTGCCGAGGGCTGACATTGCGGGCAATGAGGACAAGGCGGCGTGGCGTGGCGTGTATTTCGATTCCCTCATGACTCAGCCGCAGATCGGCAAACAGAGCGGGGGCGTTCCGCTCCATGTGGGCAATCGCCGTGTTCACATCATCAGCGGGGAGTTCCTCAACGCCTATTTCCAAGAGAAAGTCGGCGGCTTGGCTTGCCCCGCCCCGGCTGACCCGCGCTGTTGGCGAGGGGGATTCGCGGGCGACCAGCCATGATGTTCCATTCGTCATCAAGGGGAATTCCAAGCGCTGACGCTGTTCCAAATAGGCTTTGGAGATCGTGCGGGTCATCGCCGCCATGCGCCGGAAATAGCCCGCCCGCTCGGTGACACCAATCGCCCCTCGCGTATCGAGAACATTGAACAGGTGGCTGCACTTCAAGACATAATCATAGGCGGGAATGACCAATCCGGCGTCAAGAGCGCGTTTGTGTTCGCGCTCATAGGTGTCATAGACTGCTTTCAAGCCCTCCACATCCGCCACCTCAAAATAGTAGCGGCAGTGTTCAATCTCGCTTTGCAAAAAGACATCGCGGTAGAGAATGTCGTTTGTCCACTGAATATCCCATGCGGCGCGTTTCCCTTGCAGGGCAAGGACAATCCGTTCCAAGCCATAGGTGATCTCAACACTCACGGGGTCAAGGCGCAGCCCGCCCGCCTGTTGGAAGTAGGTGTATTGGGTGATCTCTTGCCCATCTAGCCAGACCTCCCACCCCAAACCCCATGCGCCAAGCGCCGGACTTTTCCAGTTATCTTCGACAAAGCGCACATCGTGATGATCGAGATCAAGCCCAATGGCTTTCAGGGATTCCAAGTACAGTTCTTGGGGGTTGCCCGGATCAGGCTTAAGGATCACCTGATATTGGTAGTAGGCTTGCATCCGGTTGGGGTTTTCGCCATAGCGTCCATCGTCGGGGCGAACGCTTGGCTCAACATAGGCAACGCGCCAGGGTTCGGGACCCAAAACACGCAAAAGCGTTGCCGGGTTGCCCGTCCCCGCCCCAACCTGAATATTATATGGCTGCCACAGCAAACAGCCCTGTTCACCCCAAAAGCGGTGCAGGGTCATGATCACATCTTGAAAGAGACTCGACGGTGAGGACATGCGGCGGTACTTTCCTTTCCTGTGCAGGACGAATTATAGCCGATTGTGAGCAGATATTGAGGGTAGAATACTCTCGCCCCTCTCTCCAAACCTTTAACTTGGTGTCCTCCCACTGCCCCTCAATCGATCTATAATTGATCCATCACGTTGTTTTTTGGGATTATTTAGGGCATGAAAAAAGCACCCCGCCTTATCGGATTGATCCTGGCGTTTAGCCTCGTCTTTGGCGCTGGCTATTTCGCTGGCAGCACGTCACCTGTTGGTGTCACGCAAGCACAACAACCCTCCGAGACGGAGGCGACCTTTGCCCCTTTTTGGGAAGTGTGGACTATCCTCAAACAGCGCTTTCTCTATACAGAGCGCATGGATGATACCGGTCTTATGGAGGCAGCCCTCAATGGGTTGGTCAATTCGCTTGGTGATGAGAACACCGCCTACATGAGTCCGGCGGTCTACAGTGACCTGACCAACCGCCTTTCGGGTGAATATGAAGGAATTGGGGCAACGGTGCGCAAGGACGAGAAAACGGGTGGTGTCTATATCGTTTCCACGACGCCCGGATCGCCCGCCCGTGCGCAGCTTCGACAGGGCGATATCATCCTCAGTGTGAACGGAAACGACATCACTGGGGTGACGATCACCGAGGCGGTCAGCCAAATACGCGGACCGGAAGGGACATTTGTCGAATTGAGCGTCTTGCGCCGTGAGGGTGGCGAGATCGAGACGCTTCGTGTCCAACGAGCAAAGATCAAGCGGGAGATTGTCACTGCTACCGTTTTTGAAGGCAATATCGGCTACATCGGCATCTCGTCCTTTGCCGAGAGCGTTCCTGAGGATATGGCACGGGCGCTGCGTGAGATGAACGCCAACAGCCTCAATGGGTTGATTCTTGATATGCGCAATGATCCGGGTGGGGGGTTGCAGACGGCGATTGATGTGGCGAGTTTTTTCCTTGAAGACGGCACGGTGATCATCCAGCGAGGGCGCACCAAAGAACAAACGGTGAATTGGGCAGTCTCGCGAGAGGCTATCGCCCCCGATGTGCCGCTCGTGGTGATTTTGAACCAAGCCAGCGCCAGCGCCAGCGAACTGGTTGCCGGGGCGCTCCAAGACCGGGGACGGGCAAAGGTGGTTGGGACGTACTCCTTTGGAAAGGGATCGATCCAACAATGGCTGCAACTGAGCAATGGCGGTGGGATTCGCGTCACCATTGCCGAGTTTTTCAAGCCTTCCGGCGGGGTGATCAACCATATTGGCATTCTCCCCAATGTCTTTGTCGGTTGGACGGAAGATCAGGCAGTGGACATGCCCTGGTACGATCCGCAAATCAGTGAGGCAATCATGCTGCTGCGCGGGGAGTTCTAATCGGTAAGGCATTGCGCGGGGACCTCATCTCCTTACCCCCCTTTCCATAAGGCAGAGGGGGCAAGGAGTATGAATAACCAAGGGGGGAATGGTCTATTACTGAATCACGATCGCGCTGCCCTCAATGGTCACTTGCATTTGGGCATCCGTCTTAGGAACGAGGACGTTATCAATGCGTAGGGTATAACGTTCATTGGGGAAATGCGGGGTGGATGCACCGCCACCGCGTAGGGCGATCTGCGCGGCAATTGTTGACGGAATGGTGATTTGGACTGCTCCACGTGGGGCAATGAGGTCACCGATCACGCCTGGAAGGGCGGGAAAGGTTGCCTTGATGCTCCCTTGACCTGTTCGCAGGGAGACGCCGCGAAACGCCAGTGTTTCTCCTTCAAATCCAATATCCCCATCTGTACCGATTACCGTCAGCGTTTCAAAGGTCGTTCCTTCGGGCAGAAAAAGGGTCAAACGCCCACGCCCCACCTGATCCAACAAGGGGACAGCGCTCCGCGATCGCTCAATGAGGGTGAAGGTCGCCGTTGTGCCGCTCACCTGAAAATCTGCTGTGACAAGGCTCTCTAAACTGCCCGTAAATATCCCTGTGATGCGTCTGTCGCCAGCAGGGGCGGGTTTAATGGTAATTTCGGTGCGCCCCATCGTCACTGTCGCCGTGATCGTCCTGATTTCCGGCAAAACAGTGAAAGCGATGGGTTCGCTGTAATCCTCCCGAAATTCCCCACTTTGGCGGTTATAGGCGATCACCGCAACGCCCACCACAAAGATGCCTGTCAATCCAACAGCAAGGGCGTTCCCAAAACGCACCCGCCGTCCAATCAGAAGCATCAACCCAAGCATGATGAGGATCGCCGGATAGCCTCGCCCAAGCAAATCGCCCATAACAGGCGGCAGACGGTTTAACGACGCCAACAACCACACAAATGCCGCACCGAGGATCACCACCCCCGGCACAGCCGCAGAGAGCAAATCGCGTCCACGCACCATCAGGCAATCCCCCGCAGATGTTTAACCAAGACAACAACGCCAACGAGCGCCATCATTGCCGGAGAGAGCAGATCGCCACCGCCAGTGGCATCAAGGACACCGGTTTGCTTTGCCAAGACGATGATCCCGACAAGGATCGCCAACCCACCGAGGATCAGAACGCCTTCTGGGCGGGGCTGGTGGGGTATTGGCGCTTCACCGGGGCGCACCAATGGCGGCAGATCCGCGATCCTCTGCGCGGGCATAATCACCCATAAAAGAAGGTAGAGTAAGAGGGCGAAACTGAACATCGTCAGGGAGAGGGCGGCAAACGCCGCACGCACCCACCATGCGCTAATGCCTAATGTCGCGCCCATGCCGCCACAGACGCCCCCCAAGATGCGGTTGATTTGGCTGCGACGCAGCCGAGTGCGGTAGACATTCATGAGCAGGATTGTAACGTGGAAGAATCCCCTGAGCAATGCACAGGTTCGCCCTTTTGGGTATAGTTTCCCGGCGGTGAGGGACAGCCTACGGAAAGGTGGTTATAGGCATGGTCGAAGTCGTTGCCTTAGGTGAACTTCTGATCGATTTGGTCAGCACAAAAAAAGATGTAGGGCTTTACGATGCGCCAGCCTTTGAACCGAAAGCGGGCGGCGCACCAGCCAATGTAGCAGTGGGCGTCCGGCGTTTGGGGCGAACTTCGGCATTTATTGGCAAAGTTGGCGGGGATGATTTTGGACGCGGACTGCGGCGAACCTTAGACGCGGAGCGGGTGGATACGCGAGGATTGATTGACGATCCAGAAGCGCTGACGACGCTCGCCCTTGTTTCCCACAATACAAAAGGCGATCCCGCCTTTGCCTTTTTTGAGGGAGCGCACCTCAACCTCACCCCCGCCGATTTGGATGCCGATTTGATCCGACGGGCGCACATCTTCCATTTTGGATCGGTCACGCTCACCCGCCCACCGGCAAGTACAGCAACGTTGGAGGCGCTCAAGATTGCTAAAAGTGCGCGAGTGATCACGTCCTTTGATATTAATTGGCGTCCAGCGGTGTGGCATGGCAAGGGCATTGAGGCTGCCGCAGCCCCCCTTCAAGAGGTCGATGTGATCAAAATGAATGAGGGCGAGTTAACCCTTGTCACAGGCATTGACGAACCGCGTGTCGCCTTACGGCGTCTCGATGTTCCCGCTCGTTTGGTGCTGATCACACTGGGAGAAAAGGGGTGTTTGTTTCGCTTGAAGGGGGAGGTGGGGATTGCCAATGCCCCCCAAGTGCGAGAGGTAATCGATGCCACCGGTGCGGGGGATGCCTTCACTGCGGCTATCCTCGCCGGGTTACCCTCTAATTTGGATGCGCTGAGCATGGACTCGCTGAAAGCATTAGCAACCCGCGCCTGCCGCGCCGGGGCATTGACCACCACCCGCCGAGGGGCAATTCCCGCCCTGCCTACCATTGCTGAGTTAGGCGAGTGAGGCTTAAGGGAAGGTCAACGGCAAGGAATTAAGGTGCTTTTGCCTTCAGAAAATCGCGCACATCGCGGATGAGGCGATCTGGCTCGTCCATCATCGGCATATGACCGGAGTTGTTGTACATGGCGATTTGGGCGGTGGGAACGCTTCCCTTCAGCGCCTTGCCCTGATTCGGATGGACGATGTAATCCCATTTTCCGTAAATGCCGAGGGTCGGTGTGTGAATCTTCGCCAATTCGGGGCGGAGATCTGTGCGGCGCAGGGTGCCGATGCTGGTGAAGAAGGAATGCATCGAGATTTCGTGATTCTCGCTTTTGACCATCCGGTAAAGCGCCCGCCCCTGACGGGTGGCAAGAAAACACGTTAAGAGGGTGAAGAAGTTGAGCATCGGTGGCAGTTTGAAGAGCAAGCCCGCGAGTTGGGGAACGCCAGAGAGTTTCAAGAGGAAATGGAGCGATGCCCCATGAATGGGCGAGCCAATGACCACCACCTTCACAATTTTTTCTGGGTAGCGAATCGCCGTACTAAGGGCAACGGTGCCACCCATTGAATGCCCCACCAGCGGCGCACGGACAATACCCAGATTGTCGATGAAGGAATTCACCATATCGACATAGTTATCGACGGTGTAGGTATGTCCTTTGGTTGGGTCGGATTCCCCGAATCCCCAGAAATCGAGTGCGTAGGTGCGGAATTCTTTCCCCAACGCCTCAATTGTTTGCCGCCAGACCGCCCATGATTCCATCCAGCCATGGAGCAAGATCACAGGACGCCCGCGCCCAAAGGCTTCGTAATGGATAATTCCCTGGTCGGTGACCATTGATGTCACGGGGGGGCTTCCTCGTCAGTGTTGGCTGCGCCAGCGTGTTTGGGTATGGTGGTCAGCCGAAGGCAGTAGACTCCGGCTGTGGCTTGCGTTGAACGGAGCGTTCAGCGTCTAGGTGTCCATCTCCTCAAGGATGGAGTAAAGCAGTTCTAGTAGCACCGTTTTTACCATATCCTTATCGCGTGCCACACAGGGGAGAAGTTTAACATTCTCCTCAATGCGGAGGGCAATACGGAGGTCATCAGCGGGCCACGCCTCATCAAGGTCTTGCTTATTTGCCGCCACCACATAGGGTGTTGGGGCATAGGCACGGAAGGTTTCCAGAATTGCCTTTGCCTCGCGGAAGGTTTCTGGTTTTGTGCTATCGACCATGACGACAAAGCCTAACATCCCCTCCGCTAAGATTTCCCACATGAAATCGAAGCGGCGCTGTCCGGGTGTACCAAAAAGATACAAAACGAGTTCATCGTCAATGGTGATCCGCCCGAAGTCCATCGCCACCGTTGTATCGGTTTTGACTAACGCCTCAGCCGTGCCGGGCGTCACTTCTTTCTCGGTAGAAACAACGTCAATCTCGCTGATTGAGCGGATAAACTCGGTCTTCCCCGAAGCATAGGGTCCGGTGATAACCATTTTCACGGTTTGCGTCGCCATAGTTCCTGCCCCGCTTTTCTCGTGTTTTGCCCAAAAACTAAAGGTTCTTGATCCGATCAATCAGCTTCGTGATCACCGGACGCTGTGGGGTATTTGCCACAGGCTTGGTCGGCTTCACCGTCGATTTTGGCGGTTCAGCAGGTTTCACCAATTCCACCAGCCCCGCGTTCAGCAGCCCATAGACAATTTGGCGAATTTGCATATCGGTCATGTTACAGGCTTTGGCAATCTGGCGAATCGAATTTTTGGGGTTGATGAACGAAACAACCCGCCATTCTTCTACGCCAAGCTGGATTTTCTTAAGTTTCTCGCCCGGCGCTTCGGGAAACCGCAAAGCAAAATCGAGGTTGGGAAGTTCCTTCGCCAACTGATCCAGTTCACGCATCCTGAGTGTGCCTTGAATGATCACGTTCTCCAAATCAATGGGAACGGTGATCCGTCCGGGCGGGGGCATTTCCCCTTCCTCAAAAATGAACGGCTCTTTCGTCCACGTCATGACATCATAGACAATATCCAGCGTATGCTGCTGAACGCTTTGCATAATGTCCACTTGGGAGACATAGTTGGCGTTGATCAAGAGCAGGGCAAGCGCTTTATCGGTGGCGTTTGCCGCACGTTCGCGGATCACGCGGTACTGCTGGTCATTTAATTTATTTGACTTGTGCAATACCGTAGCGAGGTGGCTATCCCGTTCGGTCATTTGGGCAAAAACTAATTTTCCCTCGCGGAAGGCAACACGGGATCGCTCTGCACCGGGAAGGACTTCCGGGCGTTTTGTCTCGCCATCGCCCATGATGATCTCTTTGCCCGTTGGAACACCAGCGAACAACTTCAGTGTGCCAGTTTTTTTGGCAAGGTTGATCAGGTGCAGCAATTGGGTAGTGTGAAGGTCTTGTAGTGTTCCCTTGAGTTGTCTGGGCATTGTGCCGTCCTTGCCTCTGCCGGGAAATTGTCCGTGTGCGCCGTGACTGTTGGCGATTATACATGCGCCCTCTACGCAAGTCAAACGAGGGGGCGCAAGCCGCGTAAGAGGTACAGGCTTACCCCACAAAGGTTGTGCTGAACAGCGCCAAAAGGATAATCACCCCGCCGGCGATGATCCGGTAGATACCAAACAGCCGAAAATCGCCGTTGGCAACATAGTGCAGCAGCCACCCCACCGCAGTGTAGGCAACGATGAAAGCAGCCACCGTCCCAACGAAAAAGAGCGGCAGATGCACCCCTACAATATATCCCTTGCGCAGCGCAGAGACTATTTCATAGACCGTTGCCACGCCAAGCGTTGGAAGGGCTAAATAGAATGAGAAAACCGTCGCCATACGACGATCTAACCCCGTCAGCAGCCCACCGACGATGGACGCCCCCGAACGGGAGACACCCGGAATGAGCGCCGCCATTTGCGCTATTCCAATGAGGAGGGCATGGCGAAAAGTGATCTTTTCGCGCAGAAAGACCGTCGGTGTCAGCGGCTTACGCTCCACCCACAACAGTACCGCCCCGCCCACCACAAGCGCGATTCCCACCACAAGGGGGGAAAACAGGACTTGCTTGATCCAATCTCGCAGTAGAAACCCAACGGCAGCAGCCGGCAGGAAGGCAATCAGAAGGTAGAGCCAAAAACGACGTGTTGGCTCGCTTTTGGGGAGTTGGCGCATTTGTTGCAGAAGATCAACACGGTAGAAAAGCAGCAAGGCGAGGATTGCCCCAAGCTGAATGAAAATACTGAAGGTATCGGCAAACGCCTTGCGATCCACCACACCGAACCCCTCCGAGGGGAAGTGCAGCACGGCACTGGCGACGATCAGGTGTCCGTTAGAGGAAACAGGCAAAAACTCTGTGATTCCTTCGACAATGCCGAGAATCAGCGCATAGAGGTAATCAATCATAATGTTCCTAGTTAGGGTTAGACTTTGAAAGGTTAGCCATTATCCCCCGCGAGGGGTAAAACCCCAACCCCTGTAGCGGGCGCAGACCATACGCCGGCGCCAACGCTCTATCGCCCGCCGCTAAAGCAGCGGGCTGAGATCATCCCCTGGCTAATCTTCGAGTGTGCTGATGTCCCCTTCGGGCAGTCCAAGCGCCCGCGAACGCAGAACACGCCGCATGATTTTGCCACTGCGCGTTTTGGGGAGCGCCTTTACAAATTCGATCTTGGCAGGGACGGCAATTGGACCGACTTCTTGCCGGACGTGATTTTTCAGATCTTCCTCAAGTTTTGAACTGCCCTCATAGCCATTGCGCAAAATGCAGAAGGCGTGAATGATGTTCCCTTTCAGTTCATCGGGCAAGCCAATGGCGGCGGACTCGGCAACGGCTGGATGGCTGACCAAGCCGCTCTCCACCTCGGCTGTGCCAAGCCGGTAGCCGCTCACTTTGATCACATCATCAATTCGCCCAATGATCCACAAATAGCCATCTTCATCGCGCCGTGCCGAATCGCCCGTCAGATACCAACCGGGGAACCGACTCCAATACTGCGTTTTGTAGCGCTCTGGATCGCCAAAAACCGTTCGCAACATACCGGGCCAGGGCTTCTTGACAACCAGCAAGCCATCCTCTCCCGTTGCGACAGAGTTTCCGTCCTCGTCAACAACATCTACCTCAACGCCTGGGAAGGGGCGCGTGGCACTGCCTGGTTTTAAGGGCGAGGTTGGGACAGGGGTGATCATGAATCCGCCCGTCTCGGTCTGCCACCATGTGTCCATAATTGGGCAGCGCTTCCCCCCGATCACCTCGTAGTACCACTTCCACGCTTCGGGGTTGATCGGCTCGCCAACGGACCCCAAAAGACGCAGCGAGGAAAGATCATGACGGTTGGGCCACGCTGACCCAAAGCGCATCAAGCCCCGAATGGCGGTGGGAGCGGCATACATCGCGGTGATCCCGTAATATTCAATGAGTTTCCACCAGCGGTTGGGATAGGGATGGGTGGGTGCACCCTCATACATAAAACTGGTTGCACCGAGGATACATGGCGCATAGACAATGTAACTATGCCCTGTGATCCAGCCCGGATCAGCAGCGCACCACCAACGGTCTTCGTCTTTTAGGTCAAAGACAAGGCGGAGCGTTGTACTGGTATAGACCTGATAGCCGCCGTGCGTATGAAGAATCCCCTTCGGTTTACCTGTCGTCCCCGATGTATAGAGGATGAACAGCGGGTCTTCCGCATCCATAATCTCGGTTTCGCATTTGGGGGAGGCGATGGGGAGGGTCATCAGGTCGTGCCACCAGAAATCCCGATCCGGCTCCATGTGAACATCATGCCCCGTCCGTTTATAGACGACAACATGTTCAACCACCGGACTGCGCCGGACGGCTTCATCGGCAATCTTCTTCAGTTCGACAATCTGCCCGCGCAACCATGCCCCATCTTGAGTGACTAAAACGCGGCTTTGGGCGTCCTCAATGCGCTCGGCTAAAGCCCGTTCGGAAAACCCGCCATAGACGACGCTATGAACAGCGCCGATCTTGGCACAGGCAAGCATAGCAATCATGAGTTCGGGAACGCGCCCCATATAAATCGTGACGCGATCCCCTTTTTTCACACCCATACTGCGGAGGATGCTCCCAAACCGGTTGACTTCTTGCCATAGACGGTAATAGCTGAACGTTCGCCGCTCGCCCGCTTCCCCTTCCCAAATAAGGGCAAGTTTGTTCCGCCGCCAGGTGTTCACATGCCTATCGAGGGCGTTCATAGCGATGTTTGTTTTGCCGCCGACAAACCATTTGTAAAAAGGCGGGTTGGAGTCGTCAAGGACTTTATCCCAACGTTTATACCAATCGAGTGACTCGGCTGCCTCTGCCCAAAACGCTAAGGGGTCACGCTCGGCACGCTCATAAAGGGCATCATAATCACTGATATATGCCTGCTTGCGCACAGCCTCGGAGGGGTAATACCACTCTTGTTGGGTGGCAGGTGCATTTGAATCCGTCACAGGAGGACTCCTTTTTTGAGACAAAAACTTTCTTAAATTCCCGAAAATCGCCATAATTTTAGGCGGGACTGAGAAGGAAGGCAACGGCAAACCTTCACCAACAAGTGACTTTGGCGAGATTGCCGAGGAAATCAAACAGTCATTCTATTTCATTCGCGGTCATTCTACATTTTCAGCGGGGGCAGGTGTGCGAATCAACTCTAGTGTTAGTTGGTGGTGGTGGTGGGTTGGCATGGGTCTTTTGGCGGTGACAGGGTGCAGTGCTGGAAATGGCAATTCGTCCACAATGCCTACCGCCACTTTGACCTTGTTTACCTTCAAGCACACTACGCCAACGCCGCGTCCCACGCTGTTTTTCCTCCGCACACCGACCCTGTATGCCACAAGTATGATGCCCTTGCCGCTCCTCACGCTTCATCAGCCAAGCTGCTATCACACGCCCATGGGCGGGATGTGGTGTTTAGGGCTTGTGCAAAACACCCTTCTTACACCGGTGGAAAGCATTACGCTGCGTGTCTATCTGCTCAATACAGAGGGCATTCCGCTTACCGATCAGACACTACAGATTGCCCACAGCCAGATTTCCCCCAAAGGGGCATCCCCTTATGGCATTCTGTTTGAATCTATCCCAACCGAAAGCCTCGGCGGTGTTGCCGTCCTAACGGGTGGGCGGGAGGTGGCTTGGCAAGTGAGTCCAACCCTCCGCGCCGATATTGTGAGCCGCGAACAACGCGAGACACTCCATCGTGTGCGTGGGCGGGTGACCAACGTTGGGCGGATAGATGCGCACTATGTAGAAGTGATTGTGACCCTCTTTGATGCCGATCGGCGCGTTACGGGCTATCGACAATGGCGACCTGCACCGGAAACCGTCTTGAGCATTGGGGCGACAGTTGACTTTGACCTAGAAGTCATCGCCTTGAGGACGGGAACGATGGAGATCACCGTCAGCGCAGAGGCGCGTCCTGGGTAGCTATTCTATAGGCAGCCACACAGCGCCCTATGTGACCTACCATTGACAACTTTTCTGCGCCGACTATAATACCAACTAAACACAAGCCGTGGTGGCGGAACTGGCAGACGCGCATGGTTGAGGGCCATGTCTTTAACGAGGTGGAGGTTCGAGTCCTCTCCACGGCACCAAAACGAACATCCTTTAGGGAAAACGAAAAAGAGCGCTTGGCGCTCTTTTTTCGTTGCGGTGATTGTGTTGGTAGCCCCTATTGCGGCGAGGTATCGGCGCGTTTCAGGTGTGCCAACATACTGGAAAGTTTTTTAGGTTGTGTGGGTGGCTCTGCCAACCCAAACGTCACCAAAAGTTCACTTTCTGTCGCTGCCACCGTCACTTTACGAATACGAGCCAAGGCATTAGCAAGGTCGTTCAATTCCACTGCAAGCACTGGACTGGAACTGACCACCCCAACCTGACCCACAAGGGGGTGTTGAAACAACCGGAAGAACAACATCTTCAGGTTTTGGTGGAGTGCCGTTGCAAAGGTCATATCAACAATCAGGGTCACAGGCGTTTTCTGCTGAAGCAGATGGGTCTGGACTGCCTGACCAACTTCAAGGGCGCTTACATGTCCATTGAGACGGACTGTGAGAACCCCTCCGATAAGAGTAACCTGCTGTGTCACGTCGTTTCTCCTTCATACCTGCACTTGATTGGAGATGACAACAAATAGTCACCAGCATGAGGCGTTGCGATCTGTGACACTACAGACAAGCATAGGTCATTTAGGCGTGGGGTGAAATAGTATCTTTGTCATGCCTCCTTCGTTTCTTCTCTTGCATTTCCTTTCTGAATTTTTAGCCCAACCCCAGACGGGCGCGGCGTTCTTCCAACTGCGCTTCTAGCGTGGCATCGGCAATCTCGTTTTCCACTTGGCTGGACAGGCGGCTGGTTGCCACCTCCAAACGAGAGTCAGCGAGATCGAGTTCTGTTTTCACTTTTTCCACAATCTGCGCGGCACGCCCATCGGAGATTTTCTCAATATCTTTGATTGAGCGGGCGGCAAGGTTCTTGCTCTTGACGAGTTGGAGAAGTGTCACGACCTGATCGCGCTGGCTTTTCAAGACATCGACCTTAGCGCCGAGGATTTGAACGACCTCGGTAAGCGTGTCGAAGGCGCGTTTTTGCCGTTCATACTGCTCTTTATAGGTATGAGCAATGTCCATCTGGTTGTTCATGCGCATCATAAGCGCCTTTGCCACACTCTCTTTGCTCGTTTTGAGTGCGGTGTCAATTTGGAGATCGAGTTTTGCCGCTTCGTCTGCTGCCTCATCGTATTTTCGCTGGAGGGTGCTGACCGTAGCCCGCAGATCGATGAGTGCCTCACGCACCATTGTCATGCTGCCTTCGGCTTGGCGAATGTACTCATCAAAGACGCCAATACTGTTCGCCTCTAATGCGCGATCCATGATACCATGAAGGGTAGCCGAGACGAGAATCCCTAGTTTTTGAAAAATAGACGCCATGTATGCGTGTTCCTTTGTGGGCGTTCGTGCCTTGCTGTCGATTGTAGCATGTCCCCTCTGCAACATACCCCCTTGAATTTCATGCTACACTCATGAGCGAGATCACGGCATTTTGAACGGGAAAAACCATGCAGATCACATTTTGGGGTGCGCGGGGGTCGATCCCTTCCCCACTGACAAACACAGACCTACGAGAAAAAATCCGCCAAGCCTTGTTTGGCGCTGTCGGGGTTGATCTGACCGATCATAAGGCGGTGGATCGTTACCTTGAACACCTCCCACAGCGCATTAGCAGCACAGCGGGGGGAAACACAACCTGTATGGAACTACGGGTGGGGGACAACCTTTTTATCCTTGATTGCGGATCGGGGATGCGCCCTTTGGGAAACCGTCTCATGCAGGGGGCATTTGGGAGAGGACAAGGTGAGGCGCATGTGTTTATCAGCCACACCCATTGGGATCATATGCAAGGCTTTCCTTTTTTCATCCCCGCCTATGTGCCGGGGAACAAGCTGCACTTTCACAGCCCTTTCCCCGATCTGAAAACCCGTTTTGCCGACCAGCAGAGGGAAATTTATTACCCCGTCTCTTTAGAATACATGCGCTCTAGCTTAACGTGGGACATTCTTGATCCCCATGAAACCTTCAAGGTGGCGGGGGTTGATGTGCGTATGATTTTGCTCTCGCACCCAGGCGGCGCATATGCCTATCGCTTTACCCACGAGGGGAAATCGATTGTCTATGCCACCGACGGCGAATACCATCGCATGGATACGGACAGCACGACACGCTATGTTGAATTTTTCAAGGACGCCGATCTGCTCATCTTTGATGCGCAGTACCGCTTTGAACAGGTCATTGAAGACCGCCGCGATTGGGGTCACAGCACACCGAAGATGGGCGCAGAATTGGCGTACCGTGCCGGTGTGAAACGTCTTGCCCTCACCCACCACGACCCTACCTCTACCGATGACATGCTTTGGGATGCGGTTGCCGAGGCGTATAGCTACCTTGCCTTCCGTAACAAGGGGCGGGCAACCCCCCAAGCAACGGAAGTGATTCTTGCCCAAGAGGGAACAACGGTAGAGGTGTGATGCTTGATCCCCTCCACATTCTCAGTCTGATCTTTCACCTTCTCGCCACCGTCATATGGGTTGGTGGGCTGCTCTTGATGACCATCCTGTTGCTCCCCGAAATTCAGGCGTTGATCGCGGCACGGAAGGATGACAACGAAACGTCAACACTGGTGCGCTTCTTGGATCGCTTCCGGCGGCGGTTCTACCCCCTTGCTAATCTCAGCTTGGGAGTCTTGATTGTCACTGGAATTTACCAGATGGAGCGCAGTCCATACTATGATGGCGTGTTGGGATTGAACAATGATTGGTCACGCGCTATATTCGTGAAACACCTTGCTGTGCTTGGCATGGTGGGCATTGGGGCAATTATGCAGTTCAGCCTCATCCCCGCCCTTGACCGCGCCGCCCTTCTGCGCCAGCGCGGAAAAGATGCTCCTGAGTTAGAACGGCTGCGGGTGCGCGAACGGCACCTAATCCAACTGAATACTGCCTTAGGTGTTTTTGTCCTGATTTGTACAGCGGCAGCATCGTCGCTGTGAACCCTCGATAAAGGATTACCAGACCTGTGTATGTTCCAAAGCGATTTATGCTCTCGCCAGGGATGGAGCGATTCATTATCCTCCTCGTCTTGCTGATCGCCGCGGCGCTGCGCATTCTCGACCTCACACGCCTTCCCAACGGCTACAACGATGAGGAAATTACCACCCTCTATTTTTCCGCCCTTGCCCGTGAAGGGGAGGTTGCCTCGTTTTACCGCCTTCCCAACGAGGAAGCCGGACGGGAGGGCTTATACCCCCTCCTCACGGCGCTAGGGGTTAATGTTCTTGGTACGGGGCGTTTGCCTTATCGGGTGATTCCTTTTGCTGCCGGGCTGCTTAGCATCGCCCTTGCCTATGCGCTCGGACGGCGCTTATTCGGCGGCACAGCGGGAATCATCGCCGCCTTAGCGCTGGCAGTCAACCATTGGCATATCATTCTTTCCCGAACAGCCACCCGCGAAAGCCTGATTTTGCCGCTTTTCTTGGGTATTTTGATTCTGACCGCAAGAGCATTTCACCTGCGCCAACAGATTACCCCCGCCGCCCCGCTGACAGCGACGTATGCCGCCTTAGGCATCCTGCTTGGGGTTGCCATTTACGTCCATTGGATCGCCTTGCTGTTTCCCTTTCTGGTCGTCATCTATGCGTTCTATTTAATCGTCACCCGCCAGCCCATCTCGCGGCGCAGCTCTGGTTATGTGATCTTCGCCTTTGTGGTGGGGGTTATCGTGGCGATTCCGTATATGGCATCGGCACTCCGCGCAACGGCACAAAGCGCTGCCCATACCTGGTGGTTGATCCGCCCAGAGAGCGTGGGAGATTTTTTTCGTTCTGCCTACAGCGCTCTGATCAGCATCGGCACGTTAGGCGACCCCAATCCGGCGCGGAATGTCCCCGGCGAAGGGCTGGTACGCATAACCGGCGTGATCCTTTTTATCTTTGGTGTTGGCGCTGCCTTGCGCATCCGCCGCAACGCGGCTACGGCACTTGCCAGCCTCGCCCTTGTGGTCGGTATGTTTCCCGATATGTGGTCACACGGGGCGCCGAATTTTGCCCACAGCACGGGCGGGCTTGCCGGCATTGTTTTGCTTATGGGCTATGGCGGTGCGGCGCTCTTGAACTGGCTTACCTATCGGGCGCGGGTGGGCTACGCTTTTGCTGCCTTGCTTTTCCTGAGCAGCGTAGGGGTCTACCTTAGTGGGCGTGAACTTTACCTTTGGGGCGAACGTCCCGATGTGAATGCTGCCTATCGGGGAGGGTTGGGAGCATTGGCAACCTACATTGATTACACCACCCCTGAACGCAGCACAACGGTTTGTTCGTTCACCCTGGGCGATCCCTCGTTGAATGCCATTGAACCCCTAACCTATGACCTATTCACCCGCGATTCGACCCTACTTCCTCTCATGGTAAACCGTCGCAATGCTGCCCTCCGCTTCAGCAATTGCCTAACCGCAGTGGCGCTTACCGATGGCGGCGGGCAACAAACAATCGCTTTTGCTGACCCCAAAGCCCCTGCCCAACTTGCTCCGGCGGTGACGGAATGGCTGGCAAATGCCCAGACAATCCCCGTGCGGAGCGCCCCCGGCGGCGGTGTTTTACACATCGACGCTCGGCAAATCGTTGCCGATACCTTTGGGCAAACAACACAGAGCATCATCAGCTATGCCCCAGAAACGGCGGGTGGGGAATTTGTTCTCGCCCCGCTTCCCCTGCGAATGGGGGGCTATCTCACCTTTCAGGGCTACCGGCTTTCCCCGCCGCCCTATCGTCCGGGCAGCACCTTGACCATCACCACCTATTGGCGGGCAGATGGCGAACAAGTGCCTGGGCTGCGGTTCTTTGCCCATGTCTTGCGAAACCCCTTCACCGAGCCGGTCTTGCAAAATGATCTTTTCGATGTTGATCCCTCTCTGCTGCGAGATCGGGATGTTTTTCTTCAGGTGATTACGATCCCCCTTCCCGCCGATTTCCCGCTTGGTGACTACTGGCTTTCTATCGGTGCGTACAGCGCCCTAGACGACAGCCGAGTCGTCGTTTATGATGGAGAGACCGTGCGCGGCAGCCGCTTGTTTCTGAATAAAATCACCGTCGCACCCTAAACTGCTGATGTTTGAACTGCTTTTTCTGGGGACATCCGCCTCTGCCCCTTCTGTCCATCGGGGCTTATCGGCACATCTGCTGACGGTTGAGAACTCTCACTACCGCTTCTTAATCGACTGTGGTGAGGGGACACAACGGCAAATTTTGCGCAGCGGGATCGGATTCAAGCGGCTGAACCGCGTCTTGATCACCCACAGCCACCTTGATCACATTTTGGGGCTTGCCGGGCTATTTTCAACACTGCTACGTTGGGAAGAATTAAGCGAATTTGAGATTTACGGCAGCCGCTATGCGCTGGATCGTGTCCATCAATTGATATATGGGATCGTCTTGCACGGTGAACCGCCACCCGTCCCCGTCCACCTGATCGACCTCAAAGAAGGGATGTTCTTTGAGGATGACCTGTTCACAGTGAGCGCCTTCCCCGTCAGTCACCGAGGACCAGGCTGTTTAGGGTATGTGTTTCAAGAAAAACCACGCCGGCGCTTCCGCCAAGAAACGGCAACAGCGCTTGGTGTTCCCTTTGGTCCTGAACGGGCTCGTTTGGTGCGTGGCGAGGCAGTGACTTTAACCGATGGGCGCGTCATTTATCCCAACGATGTATTAGATGCAGAAGTCCCAGGCGCTCGCTATATTCACACTGGGGATATTGGGCGGGTTGAGCCGATTCTGAGTCATGTGCAAGGGGCAACAGCGCTGGTGATTGAAGCCACGTATCTTGAAGAAGATGCTCTCCTTGCTGACCAATTCGGACATATGACCGCCGCCCGTGCCGCCCATTTTGCTCATCAAGCCGGCGTAGAGGCATTGATCCTCACCCATATTTCGCGCCGCAGCCGCGAACGGGACATCCTTGCTGAGGCGCAGGCAATTTTCCCCAATACCTATGTCGCACGCGATTTTGACCGCTTTTCGATTCGCAAGGATCGCCCCGTAGAAAAGCTCAAGCGAGAGCGTGCCACCGCCGAACTGAGTGAACCTAGTGACCCTCTTGAGGATGAAGTGTAGATGCGTGTGCCGTATTGCCATGTCTGCGAGAGCGATCCAACCGAAAAACAAAAATATGGGGAGAGCGGATTGGCGGAAGGAGAATATTGCCCAGTCTGTTTTCGCCCCTTTTGCCGCCACCACAGCGGGATCGTCCGCTGGCGCTGGAAGGACTCCCGCGAGGCAGACAGCGCCCGTATTTGCATCGAGTGTAAGCGGGCATATAGCCACCGCAGTTGGGATGCTGTGCGGCGGGAGTGGATTAGCTGAACGAGCCGCATTTCCCACGATATAGAGAGGGAATCTTTTTGATTTGAACATACCCTTTCTACCAGGAATGATTAAAAGACTCTATATAAGTGTTAAATCCTGTAATCACGCCAAATTCAACGCTTGCATGGAGGTTTGTGATGGAATACACTTAGAGACTGGTTGCTAGGTTTTGTCTAGAATGCAACCTCTAGGTGTTGTTGCAAGGAGTCCAAGCGATGAAAAAGATGTTTCGGCTCGCCCTGCTGGTGGTGATGATGGCGTTCATGGTGATGCCCATCCTCAGCGTGAAGGCGCAAGACTGTCCCGAAGGCGTCACCGGCGCTGATTGCGACCTGTTGACGGCAGCGGGAAAAGCTCAATATACCTCGTTCACCATTGATTCCTATACAGTGGGGATCAACGTCAAGGGTGCCCCGACAGGTGATGTCGTTGTTGATGTCAAGGGCAGCGGCGCCATTGATGGCAGCAAACTGATGCCCGGCGGCACGATGCTTACCGACACGACAGAAATCTTGAAAGCACTGCTTATGGTGCTGACGATTGACGCGAAGGTCGATGCTAGTGGGAAGAGCCAAGCGGGTACGATTGAAGTTCGCTTTGTCGATGGCGTCGCCTACTTCAAGGCGTCTATGCAAGGCGATACATGGTTCAAGGCAGATGTTGAGAAACTGCTCGCCGCTGGTGGTGGGATGGGCATGAACCCCGCCGATATGGTCGATATGGGCAGCAATGCCGCCCTCACCGAGGCGCTCAACGCCCTGACGAAGCTCTCCGGCGTTGCCACGACCACCGTCACCGATGGTCCCGAAATTGGCGGCGTTAAGACCCGTCAGTTCACGACAGAAATCAATGTCGCCGCGTTGGTCAATGGCTTGCTTGGTCCGGATTTCCGCGCCCAGTTGAAGACCCTTGCCGGGCAGTTCGGCGCTCCCATTGACGATGCGGCGTTGGCGCAGCTTTCCGGTGTGGTGACGATGTTCGAGCCGCTCTTGAAGGCGACGAAGATCAGCGCTGTTCAGTACATCGGCGTCGATGACAAGCTCGTTTATGGTGCGGATTTGATGTTCGCCACAACGGTGGACGCCATGACCGGCGCCATGTTCGGCTTGACAAACGCGCTCAGTGTGGACATTAACTTCTCGATTCGGCTTTCCGGCGTGAACAAGCCGGTCACCGTTGAGCCAGTGGCAGATGCCACCGATCTTCCCCTTCCGGGATCGAACTAAGCGTTAACAGGCTCATCTAGAAGGATAAAAAGGGGGGCAGATGTTATGTCTGCCTCCTTTTGATTCCCCTAGTCTCTCATCATTAGGACTTACGCAGTTGAACCTGTTTTCCCTGTATTCATCGAAAGGGGCAGTTTGAGGGGGCTTCCCCTCAAAACCTCTTTTCCCCCTTCTCCCTTAGGGAGAAGGGGGTAGGGGGATAAGGGCAAGTGCGTAACTCCTAATCATATACCCTGATAGCATAGTTGGAATATTAGGGAAAAGTTGGCACAACCCATGGCGAACAAAACCAATCCCCCTTCCGATGGTGTGCGAAAAAGGATGTGTGAAAGCGCCTACAGCATTTTTCAACGAGATTGTCCCCTTAGCAGTTGACAGCCCCGCTTATCACGATATACTTGCCGATGGGCAGGCGGTGGCGATCAAGGGAAACCGAACGACGCCCGTCCTTCTTGTAAGAAGGCTGGTTGCAGTTCAACCAGTGAGGGTACTGCAATCAATAATGACCACCCTAGCCGATACACTGACTACCTACGCGCCGCACCTCCCACCCGCCCTGATCACCCCCGACGCAGCGGCAGAGATGCTGCGCATCGCTGGTTACTTCCCTCATTCGCTTGCCTCGATTTTCGTCCTTGAACATCGCCTTGCTTCTGATAATCCCCAACTAGACCTATCTTTCTGCATTCGGCGCGGGGATGATGGGCTGTCTATTCTCTCTGGAGGAATTCCCGCCGAATGGCTGATCTCCCCGGCGTGGGCAGGCGCGGCGGCATTTTGCCAACGATGGGCGGATACATCCTCAACACTCCACCGCGAGATTGGGCATGTTTGGTTTGAATTCGACGCAGCGGGTGGGGGTATCCCCCAGCCCGGACTTTATTTCGGGACACCTTTCGAGGGCGACACCATGCGCCATTGGCGGGGTGATTTGGGATGGCTTACCGACGAGGCGCTTCTTCTCTTGCGTGGAGCGGCGCTTCCCGATAGGCTTGTGGCAACCTTGCAGCGTTGTATCGGGACACTTCCCGATGTTGGCGGCGAAATTTTCGAGGTGGGGATGATGCTCTCCCGCGATCCCGATTTTGTTCGCCTGTGTCTGACGCATATCCCCTCGACGCGCATCCCTGATTATTTGGCAGCAGTGGGGTGGACGGGTGATTTTGCGGCAGTGCGCCATGCCCTTTCTCTTTTAGAGGGGGCAGATTCGGTGGAACTCTACATTGATGTCGGGACGGCGCTCCTCCCCCGTGCCGGCTTGGAGGCACGCCTGACCCCCGGCAAAAGCGCGACAGCGGAAGACGCCGCCGCCCGCTGGCAAACCCTGTTGGATCGCCTTGTGGAGGCGGGTTTGGCTGCGCCGGACAAAGGGGCGGGTATGTTGGCATGGGAGGGTGCCACCACCGGAACCCTCCCCGGCGAGACAGCCCCCGCCCGTCTGTGGCGGATGATCAGCCATATCAAGATCGTCATTGCCCCGCAGCGTCCCCTAGAGGCAAAAGGCTACCTCTCCATGTTCAGCCAGCCCCTACCCCCCCGCAAGCGCCCTCCACAGGGAATCACCATTGGCAAGGATCACCCTCTTGTGACGGCACTACGGGCGGGGGTAAACGGGGAGGTCAGCCCGCCGGGATCGCTCTACGTCCGCGATTTCAGCCGCTTACAGCGCAAACCACTTGCCGTCAGCGTAAAAACAACCGCCACCGAGGATGTAATCCATACCCTAAAAACAGCCTATGCCTCGAAGTTCCCTGTTTACGTGCGCGGGGCGGGCTACAGCGCAGCGCCCATCCCCGATCACCTGATCGCCCTGATCAACAACCGTCCCCCCGCCCCCGAATTCGATCTGACCGAAAGGGGGACGGTGATCGTCAGCGGACGAACCCGCCTGAACGACCTTGAACAGGCACTTCATGGATATGGACGCTCTCTGCCCGCCTTACCCGCCTTGCAGTTTGTCTCTGTGGGAGGCTGGCTTTCCGCCGGAGGCTATGGCTTGCGCTCTCACAAGCACGGGGCGGGCATTGATTCTGTGCGCCGCTTGCACCTGATCGGTTCGGAGGGTGTGGGGCGCTGGTGTGCGCCCGATGATCCCGATGATGGGGCTGATTTATTCCGGTACGCCCTCGGCGGTTTCGGGGCATTCGGGGTCATTGATCAGGCTGAACTGCTGACGATTCCCTATCAACCCTACACAACAATGCTCTTTTACGACGATGGAATCACCCCGGTAGCCATGTGTGAAGCATTGATTTCTCAGGCAACGGCGGGGGAAAATGCCCCTGATGTCTTGCGCGGGTGGATTCTTCCTTCCGGTGCGGCGGGCTTTGGGTTAGGTTTTGAACATGCCCAACGGGATACCCTCCCTCAGTCCCTACGCCAGCGTGATCCCCTGCCCCGCGAGGAAAAAATCGGGACGTTTGAGGACTACCAACGGATCGTTCACGAGTCCGTTGCCGAACACCTTGTGACAACCCGTGAACACCACCACCTTTGGGCAGATTACCTTTTAAGTGCGGACGCGCTGCGGGTTGTCGTCACCGCCATTATGGGGCAGCACGCCGCGCTTGCACCCTATTTATACGTTGTCCGCGCTGCCGCTGTGAAGCGCCCCGCTGGACAATCACTACCCCTTGCCGCGCATCATCAGGGCAAGGCGACGGTGCAATACCTTATCGGCGTCTATGCGGATGTTCCCGCTGATGATGCGGGGGGGGGGCAAACTGTCCAAACCGCCCTCCAAACCCTTCAAGAGGCAGTGATCGAGGCGGGCGGGCAGATTGGCTTATGGGGGTATCACACGCTGAATCGGGCAGCAGTTCGCACGCATTACCCTGCTGCGGGAAGTGATATCTTTAAGACACTGCGAGGGAAGTTCACCCCTCTCATCGTTTCGGGAGTATGGTAAACTAGAAGGTATGATCATTGGCGTATGTACACTTGAACTCTACCTCCCACAATCAGAGTCCCTAAAAGATAAACGGAGTGCTTTGAAAGGCTTGATCAGCCGCCTTCAGCGTGAATTTACCGTGAGTGCAGCGGAGATCGATTTCAACGATGCCCGCCGTTCGGCATTGATCGGTGTGGCGCTTGTTTCCAACAGCGCCGTTCATGTCCAGCAGTTGCTCGCCAATCTCGTCCGCTGGCTGGAAGAAAACCGTCCCGACCTTGATCTCCTTCAGCATCGTGTTGAGATCATGCATGTTACCCCAATGACCGACTAGCGAAAGAACAGGATGCCGACCATGGCTAAAAAAGTCGAAAACGAGAAAAGCACCCTTCAGAAACTCCGCTATGAGGTGTTGGTGGATTGGGCGGCGACGGAGTGGGAACGCCTTTACCCAGGCGCACCGTTCATGGCACTATGGGCGTCGGATAACTGCGGGAACAACCGCGCCCGCGAACGAGTACAACCCGGGCGCAAACTGCGCGGCAAAGTGCGCTATACGGGGATTGAAACCCTGAACTGCCCTCACGTTGTGCCGATCAGCGATTACCGCCTGCCTGGTCCCCGCCCGCTCTTGGATGAGTCGGTTGGGGCGTGGCATTTTCAGTTCACCGGCGATGGCGGCGCTTGTTTTGGGGCGATCTACGTCAGTTCTTACTATGAGGACGGCGACAAATGCATGGTGTCTGTCGCCCTCATTCCCCCAGATCGGGTTGATCCTTGGGTGCAATTTGAAGTTCTCTGTAACCAAGCGGCGCGTCACCTTGAACGTAGTCAGCGCGTCTACATCATCGGCGGGGAGAACGGTTCCTTCAAGCCAACAGTGGAGTGGGATCAGGTGATCCTGCCGGAATCGATCAAAGCCGACCTGCGGGCGGAGATGGAAACCTTCTTCAACGAAGGCGTCGATATTTACAAGCAGTTGAACCTTGCGCCTTTCCGTAAGCTGCTCTTGGTGGGACCGCCCGGCACGGGAAAAACAACCCTCTGTGCGGCGTTGGCGAAACTCGCCCTGAATCAGAAGCGCGTTGTCGTCTACGTCTCCGGCGCGGATGATGATGGGGCGTCCTTCCGCAAGATCCACCATGCCCTCAATGTCGTCAGCGAGGCGCGTTTCCCAGTACTATTGATTGTGGAAGAAATTGATGTCTACCTGCGTAAGGAAGACAAGGCGCAAATTTTGAACGTCTTAGACGGTCTGGAATCGCCAAACAACCCGCGCGGGGCGCTGTTGATTGCCACGACGAACTATCCAGAGGTCATTGACGAGCGCATTGCCAAACGTCCGGGGCGCGTGGATCGGATTATCCACATCCCCACCATCCAAGATGGCGATCAGGCGGCGCGGATGCTCCAACGCTACATGGCGACCCAGTGGTCGGAAGACCACCGCGCTGTGGTGGACGATCTGATTGGGCAAACCGGCGCGTTCGTCCGCGAAGTGGCACTCTATGCGCGGATGCTTGCTGCGCACAACCGTGAGACAATCGTCTCGGTGAACATCCTTCGCCAGTCGGTGAACAGCCTCTCCAGCCAATTGGCAACGGGATACGATCTGCGCCCCAAGCGCGAGATGGGGTTTGGGGCAACTGCCGCCAGTGGACGCCGCCGCAACGGGACGGATGGCAACTGATCTCGCTGATGCCTTTGATCCGGCGGACGCCGAGCGCCTTCTTGCGATTGGGCTGGCGCTGACGCCAAGCGTCGGCTTGACAGTGATCAACCGGCTGCGAGCGCATTTTGGGACATTGCTGGCTGCCCACAGCGCCGCCCTGTCTGAACTTCAGAGGGTAGCGGGTGTGGGCAGTGCCTTATCCGTGCGGATTAAAGCGGTGAACCCCTCCGAGATCGCCACGTCTCTCCAGCGATGGGAAAAGGCGGGGATTCGTCTGATGATGATTGATGATTTTCACCTCCAACGCGCCTACCCCATTCCCCTTTTTCGCTTGAAATACCCCCCGCCAACTGTGTTCTTTCGCGGAAATCTGAGCAGTACGTTTATGATGGGGCGCGGCGTTGCCATTGTTGGCACACGGGAATCGACAGCGCCACTGGAACACCTTGCCTATGACTATGCCACTGTCTTAGCGAAAGCAACTATCCCCATCATCAGCGGGTTGGCATACGGCATAGATGCTGCCGCTCACAAAGGGGCGCTTGCCGAGAGGGGCTATACGGCTGCCATTCTTGGCAGTGGCATCACCGACGATACGCTCTACCCGCCAGCGCATCGCCGCTTGGGGCAGGACATCCTCGCCCAAGGTGTTCTCCTTTGCGAGGTAAATCCAGAAGCCTCTCCCGCACGGGAGACCCTTGTCTACCGCAACCGCTTGATTGCCGCCTTCAGCCGAGCGCTGATCGTTATTGCGGCGGGGGCATCTAGCGGAGCGCTTTATGCCGCCCATGCCGCCCATGACATGCATATTCCTGTTTTTGCCGCGCCACAGGGTGGGGAAGGCTGCCAAAAACTCTTGGCTGATTATGCCGATCCCCTTCCCGCTGATCCGACGGTATTTTTGGCACATCTTAATACCCGCCCATGATTCCTGATCGTTCCCTTGAGGTGCGCCTGTTCATCATCGCCGCGAATCCCTTAGCGCGGATCGGGATGGGCGCTATGGTGGAGCGTGTTGGCGGGGTGATCGTCGTGGGAGAGGCATCACCCGATCCCGATTTGGCTGATCTGATCGCTACCCACACACCCGATGCCCTCCTTTGGGATGCCGATGGCGGCGGGATCGACCTGCTCCCTACACTGGAGGGAATTCCACCCACCATCGCCCTTGTTGCTGATTCCAATCAGGCAGCAGAGGCATGGACGGTAGGCGTGCGCGGAATCATCACCCGCAGTACGCCTCCAGAGCGCATTGTTGCCGCGCTACGGGCGGTGGTAGAGGGCTTAGCTGTCTTTGACCCCGCTTTGGCTGCGGCGCTCTTTCCCTCCACGCCGCATGAATCCCCTACCACAGAGGGATTGACCACCCGCGAACGCGAGGTCTTAACTCTGATCGCTGAGGGCTTACCAAACAAAACCATTGCCGGACGTTTGGGCATTAGTGAGAACACCGTGAAATTCCATGTGAATGCCGTGATGAGCAAATTAGGCGTCCAAAGCCGCACAGAGGCGGTGGTCAAAGCCGTGCGGCTAGGATGGTTCGCGCTATAATGAGCGGTGGGCTTTTTTCTGCATCAACGGCGGTTCAGCATGTCGGACATGATTGGGCGGCGGCTCGGTGATTATGAGATCAACGGACTCCTCGGACGGGGAGGGATGGCAACGGTCTACCGCGCCCGCCAACTGAGTGTTGAACGCGATGTAGCCATTAAAATCATCAAACCCGATGTCTCCAGCAGTACCAGCCTCGAAGAATTCATCGCCCGCTTCAAGCGCGAGGCGCAGACGATTGCTAAACTGAGTCACCCACACATCCTCAAACTATTTGATTACGGGCAGTCAGATGAACTCATTTACCTTGTCACCGAACTGCTGCCCGGCGGCACGCTTGCCGACCAGATCAGACAGCAGCGGCTGACTCCGGCAGAGGCAACCACATACATCGATCAGATTGCAAAGGCACTTGATTACGCCCACAAACGGGGAATTGTCCACCGCGATCTGAAACCGCAAAATGTCCTCTTTGATGAAGATGGGAACGCCTTCCTCACCGATTTCGGCATTGCCAAAGTGTTGAATGCGGCAACATCGCTCACGAACACAGGGACGGCAATGGGGACGCCCGCCTACATGCCGCCAGAACAGTGGCAAAACCTCGCCCTTGATGCCCGTGCCGATGTCTACGCACTAGGGATCATGGTGTTCGAGATGTTGACTGGGAAACTCCCCTTCAACGCCGATACCCCCTTCCAGATGATGTATGCTCATGTCAACGAAACACCGCTCTCTGTACGTGGGGTGCGGGGTGACCTCCCCGATAATATTGAGGCAGTCATTGCCAAAGCGCTCAGTAAAAATCGGGAAGATCGCTATCAAAGCGCTGGCGCCTTTGCCGAAGCGTTTCGGATTACGCTCAGCGGAACATTTTCCATTCCCCAAGCGCCGGAGATTACCACCACGCTCCCCCCTGAAGCACAAGGGGAATCATCCTCCGCCGAGGAGGTGTTTGATTTTCCCATGCGGGGTGGGGGGCGAATTCCCTTGATTGTCGGGGTGATTGGCATCCTCGCTGTGTTTGGGATCGTTGTGATCCTCTCTGGGCGGGACGGCGGGAGTGGCGCGACGACAGCAACAGGAACGGAGCATCCCACAAGCGCGGCGAGTCTCACCATGAGGGTGGCGGCGATACAGCCTAGTGAAACTCCCACCGCCACCCCCACTGCCACCCCAACGGAGACGGGAACACCGCTCCCCATCCCGACGGCGACGATCCTCCCAACGGTGACAGTGGATAGCACCGCACCTATCGCCACACAACAGGCAATGGCAACTCAGACGGTGGTGAATCAAACACAGACGGCAATAGGTTGGACAGCCACGCCAACGATTCTTCCCTCACTCACGGCAACCTTCACCTTCACACACACCGCCTTGCCCACCCTAACCTCTGCGGCAACCTTCACCCCTACCTTAACGGCAACCTTCACAAGCACCTTTACGGCGACGCCCACAGAAACATTCACGGCGACTGCCACCCACACGGCAACGACGCTGGCGACGATCACGCCCCTGCCCACCGCCACGCCCTATTTTTCGGTGGGACGCAGCCATGCCGAATGGACGCCAATGCAGCGCACAGTTGGCGGTGTGCCTATGGCCTATGTTCCGGCGGGGTGTTTTCTGATGGGCAGCAGCGATGCGCAGATTGATGCGGCAGTGGCGCTGATCAAGCCCTTTTTTCCGCGTGTTAGCCGAGAGAGTTTCACCGATGAATTACCCCACCATGAGGTGTGCTTTAACGCGCCATTTTGGATTGATCTCTATGAGGTGACCAATGCTCAATTTGCCACCTTTGGCGGAAAAGCAGGGCGGGCAAGTGCGGCAGTGGGCGACGATTTCCCCCGTGAGTCGATCACATGGCTAGAGGCGCGAGATTTTTGCGCGGCACGCGGCGCACGTCTGCCCACTGAAGCAGAATGGGAATATGCCGCACGCGGCTCGGAAGGATGGGTTTTTCCATGGGGAGAGACCTTTGACGGGAGTCGTCTTAATTATTGTGATGCGCTTTGTGCGAATACGTGGAAGGACAGCACCGTAGACGATGGCTTTGCCGGCATTGCACCGGTGGGGCGTTATCCGAGCGGGATAAGTTGGGTGGGAACGTATGATCAAAGCGGGAATGTGTGGGAATGGGTCAGCACTATCTACCGCCCCTATCCCTACACGCCCGCTGATGGGCGTGAAGGGTTGTTGGAACTTGTTGAGCCACGCAGCCTTCGTGGTGGATCGTGGCTGAACGCTGGCGGTGACACCCGTGCCGCCTTACGGAATAGGGCAGCCACCCGCGAGGTCAGCGAGGATGTTGGTTTCCGCTGCGCCCGCGATTTTTAAGATGGGCGATGCCATGGCTCAAAGAGCGGTTCACCCTTCTTGCCAAGCTCTGCAAGGGTGGCTGAGCGCACCCTGATGTTTCACTTTGGGGATGCGTGGCAAGGATACCCCTAGCCTTTTGATCCTCGGTTTTGCCCGCCGCCGCTGCATTTCTCTGTATTCGCCCTTGCGCGGGGAGGAAACCTCATGTACACTTTCGCCGCTCATATGCCTGACGCCTGTCAGGACGCTTTCCGCCCCCAATAGCGTGAGACAACCAACGAACAGTCGGGGCAACTCCGAGGAAAGAGGATAAATTGCTATGCGTCCCTATGAATTAACGTTCATCATCGCGCCTGATGTTGACGAGCAAGGCATCACTGCCATTGTCGATCAGGTCAAGGGCTGGATCACCGCCGCCAACGGCACCCACACGAAAACCGACACCTGGGGTCGGCGGCGCTTGGAATACCCCATTGCCCGCTTCAACGAAGGTTATTATGTCTTTTTGAATTTTGACAGCGAACCTGCCGCCCTGACGGAATTGGATCGCAACCTTCGCCTCGAACAAAAGGTGATCCGCCATTTGGTCATCCGCGCCGACGTATAACGGCTAGGGCAGAGGAACGCTATGATGCTGCGAGGGTTCATCAAAGTCGAGATGCTTGGCATCCTCGGACGCGACCCCGAAATGCGTTACACCCCTAGCGGGCGTGCTGTCACCAGTTTTAGCGTTGTTGCCAGCCGAAGTTGGACAACGGCAGACGGTGAACGCCGCGAACACCACGAATGGGTGAATATTGTGGCGTGGGGAAAATTGGCGGAAATCTGCAAAACACATCTCAAAAAAGACCAGCAAGTGTATGTCGAAGGGCGCTTGCAAACGCGCCGTTGGACGAACGATGAAGGCAAACAGCAAGTTCAGATCGAAGTTGTTGCCGATGATATGTATGTGGTGGGCGAACGGCGGATGGGCATAGAGTATGCCGATGCCGACGAGAGCGCACACGACGACGGCGATTACCCATTCTAAGCGAGGAACAACCAAATCATGACCGATGATAATCGTGAACCACGCGGTCCACGCCGCTACGAAAGTGACAACAGCGAAGGTGAAGGCTACGAGAGCAGTGACCGTCCCAGTGGCGGTTATGGCGGGCGGGGTCGCCGCCGTGTCTATAACCAACGCTTGGAAAAGACGGATGTTGAACTTTACAAAGATATTGAAACGCTCCGTCGTTTCCTGACAGATCGCGGGCAGATTCGCCCCCGCCGTCAAACCGGACTGTGCGCCCGTGATCAACGGCGCTTGGCAGTGGCGGTGAAGCGGGCGCGGCATTTGGCGCTGCTCCCCTTTGTGGCTGATGGCACACGGCACGAATAAGAAAGTAGTTCGCGCATGTCTAAATCCAGAGAGAAGACGACGGCGCAGCCAACGCCGCCTAAGCCGGATGACGGACGGGTTTACAAATCCCGCGCCGAACGCGAAGCCGAGGTTGCCCGTTGGGTAATGCTCGGCATTGGCGCGTTGGTCGCCCTGATTGGCTTGATCTTGTTTGTGGCGGTTTTGGTTGACGGGGTGATTCGCCCCAACCAACCCGTTGCCTCGGTCAAAGGGGAAGGGATCAGCGCCCGCGAGTTCAACCGCCGCAACAGTTTTGAGCGCTACCTTGCTGGTATCCAGATCGCGCCCATTGCCCAAAGCCAATTTGCCTCCCAAATCCTCTCCAACCCGCAGTACGGTCCCTATGCTGATCTGTACAATGGGCTGCGCTTTCCCACCTCTGGCGGGCAGCAGACGATTGCCACTATGGTGGAGGCAAAAATCATCGCCCAATATGCGCGGGAAAACAATATCAGCGTGACCGAGGCGGAGATCGACGCTGAAATCTTCAAATACTTCAGCTTCGATCCGAATCCCTCCACCGCCACACCAACCACCGAGCCGACGCTCACCCTGACGCCATTGGTTTCCCCCACGCCGACAGAAACACCGACGCCCTCCCCCGAACCTTCAGCGACGGCGACTCCGACCTTTACCCCTTTCCCAACGGGCATACCGACAGCAACGCCCGGCGCCACTGAGCAGTTCACAACCTTTGATGACAATCGCAAGAATTACATCAAAGAGGCGACGGCGCTCTCTGGCTACGGTGAGGCGGAAATCCGCACTTACTTTGCCGAGCAAGCCCTGCGCGAAAAAGTGCGCAAGATCATCATCGGTGAGACGGCGATGATCCAGCCCCAAGTGCAGATTCGTCATATCTTGCTGAAATCGAAAGAGGAGGCTGAGGACGTGCTGAAGGCGCTTCAAGCGGGCGAACCGTTTGCGGCGTTGGCGGCGGCGCTTAGCCAAGACCCCGGAAGCCAAAACACCGGCGGCTTTTACGATTGGACGCTGAAAGGGCAATACGTTCCCGAATTTGATGACGCCGTGTGGAACGGTGAGATCGGGGCGATCCTCGGTCCCATCGACACCAGCGCGAACGGCGCTCAGTACGGTTGGCATGTGATTCAGGTCTTGGGGCGTGAAGAGCGCCCGATCACGGAATCCCAAAAAGGGCAGATCGAGGACAAGAAATTCCAAGACTGGCTGACCGCCCAACGGACAGAACGCGGGGTGACGCAGGATGACATTTTGTGGCGGACATGGGTTGCCAGCCGCCCCACACTAGAGGAGATGGGTATTCCCTCGAATCTCGTCGGACAGTAGCCGTCTGACTGCGGTATTCAGAGAAGTTCACAAAGCGCACTCGCCCAAAGCGAGAGAAGCGCGATAAGATCAGAAGGGCGGGTAGCTACCCGCCCTTTTGTATCTTTAGGGAAACATTATTTTGGGGTGAACTATCGGGAAAAGGCAACTTCCTATGATCACCGATCTGCGCCGCCGCTATAACGCCGCGTTCACCGAGGAACGCTATAACGCCTACATTGCCGACATCAACAGCGCCCTTCGCTACCCAATGGATTTCCACCTGTGCGAAACCCCGCTGTTTCTCCCCCGCCCACTGATGGCGGAACTTGTACAGGCATCGCTGAGCCTGACGCGCCTTGTCAGCACGCCGGACTACCTTGCCCGTGCCGAGAGCGCTATCCCGCCGGGTTTGAACGTCCCCGGCGAAATCCCTCGCAACCACTTCATTCAGTATGATTTTGCCCTATGCTATGGCGAGGACGGGCAGATTGTCCCCCGTCTGATCGAATTGCAGGGCTTTCCCACCCTGTTTGGCTTTCAATGGCTTTTGGCAACGAAAACCCGCGACCATTTCGAGATCGTCCGTGATCTACTCTATTACGCAAACGGGCATACGGAACAGAGCTACCTTGACTTGTTTCGGCGGGCGGTGGTTGCTGATCACGACCCCGAAAACGTCATTCTGATGGAGATTCACCCCGAAGAACAAAAGACGCGGATCGATTTTGCGGCAACGGAGAAGCTGCTTGGTATCCACACCGTTTGCCTCACAAAGGTGCTGAAGCGGGGGACGAAATTAGCCTATAAGGACGAAAAAGGGCGCGAGATTCCGATCACACGGATTTACAACCGCGTCATTTTTGATGAGCTAGAGCGCCACAACCACGATGGGCAGTACCGCCTCACCGATGAGGTTGATGTCACCTGGGCGGGACACCCCAACTGGTTTTTCAAACTGAGCAAATACTCGCTCCCACTGATCCAGTCGTCCTACGTGCCAGAGGCGCACTTCCTCAGCGATCTGACAACCCATCCTCATGATCTTTCTGATTTCGTACTGAAACCGCTCTATTCCTACTCTGGTATTGGCGTGGAGTTGGATGTCACGCCGGAACGGTTGAACGTCATTCCCCTTGATCAGCGGGGTGATTACATCCTCCAGCGGAAAATTGATTACGCTCCCGTCGTGGAAACACCCGATGATCCCGCCCGTGCCGAGATTCGGCTGATGCTGATCTGGCTTGACGATGCACCACAGCCAGAGGTGGTGGCAACCCTCGTTCGGATGAGCAAGGGGCGGATGATGGGAACGCGCTACAACAAAGATCGGCGTTGGGTTGGCTCTACATTGGCGTACTACCCCCAAGATGAATAGACGTCACTTCAAAATTTGAATTTGTCACTTGGCTCCCCTCACCTCTCCCTCTCCCACGCAAGCGGGGAGAGGGAGGGAATGAAGCCCCTCAACCCCTTGTGGAAGAGCGGGTACACGCCGAAGATGGTACACAGGGGGTACGGGCAACTCCGTAACGCTTAACAGTTAGAAGGTTAAAGATCGTTCAAGGAATAAGGAGCTTATGTCCCAATCAATCGTACAAGTGGATGCTTTCACGGATACTCCTTTCGCCGGAAACCCAGCAGCGGTGTGCTTGTTAACCGCCCCCCGCGATGCGGAATGGATGCAACATGTTGCCCGCGAGATGAATCTCTCGGAGACGGCATTTTTGTATCCAGAGGATGATGGATTTCGGTTGCGCTGGTTTACGCCTATTGTTGAGGTGCCACTTTGTGGTCATGCGACGCTGGCGAGCGCCCACGTCCTCTATGAGACGAAGGCGTTAGACGCCGCCGTCACCGCTCGCTTTTTTACACTCAGTGGCGAATTGCGTGCCACAAAAAACGGCGATTGGATCACCCTTGATTTTCCCTCTCGTCCGGTCACGCCCCGACGTTCCCCTTTCGATATTGCCGCTGCATTGGGGGCGCCCGTCCTCAATATAGCCGGCAATGACCATCAGCGATGGCTTGCCGAGGTTGAATCGGAAGAAGTGCTGCGAGCGCTGACACCGAATTTTGCCGCCATGATGGGCGTCTACGGCGTCATTGCCACTTGCCGGGCGACAACGCCCGGCTTCGACTTTATGTCGCGCTTCTTTGCGCCGAGCATTGGCATTAATGAGGACCCCGTCACTGGCGGGGCGCACTGCTCATTGACGCCCTACTGGGCTGAGGCGTTGGGCAAAACGGAGATGGTTGGCTACCAAGCCTCAGCACGGGTCGGTGTGGTACGGGTGCGTTTAGCCGACGAGCGCGTTTACCTCAGTGGACAAGCCCTTACCGTGCTGCGCGGGGAGCTTACTCTATAGCATGATCTGCTATCAATGCCGAATACTTATATGTTCCATGAGAATGTATGCCTCGTTTGGGTGGTAGTGGCACTTCCCATTTTGGCTAACATTCCTCCTGTTTACGGACAACCCGTAACGCCTTGCAAGGCAAGGTCTTTCGCCCTGCCCGACGCTGTGCGAACCTACCATTGACGTAGTCCCCTTCTCTCGCCACAATTCCTGAACGAATTTCCAAAAGGAGTTACGCTCGTGACGACCCTCTCGGTTTCGACCAACACACCAATATTTACTGTGCCGGACTCAGCCCTTGTCCCCGTCAACAGCTTCCCGGCGTCCCAAGTGCCGATTCCCCAATCGCGGATGTTTGTGATCAAACAACTTCTCGCCAAGTATCGGGAGACACATCCGGGCGTTCCCGCCTACGATGCCTCGCAAGGCGATGGGGGGGCAAGCCTGCCCGGTGTCCCAACCCATCTGTTGGAACGCGCTTTTGAACTGCTAAAACAAAATGGCACCGCCTACGATCCGCCGGTGGGGATCATGCCCTTTCGGAAGGCGACAGCAGAACAGTATTGGCGCTTTGAGGGGCAAACGGGCTACAGCGCTGAGAATATCGCCGCAGTGGACGGCGGGCGCGATGGCTTGGAAAAAATTTACGAGGCGATGATCTGGCTTGGGACGGGGCGCATCGGTGATGTGCTGCTCGTCTCCCGCGTTCCCTGGATCAGCTATAACTGGGGATCGTATGGCATCGGCTTGAATGTGCTGCTCGCCCCGGGTGATCCGGCGCACGGTTGGGAGTATACTGAGGACGGTTTGGCAGCAAGCGTTGAGTTTTGCCAAACGCACGGCGATGGGCGGCGGATTGCTGGTGTCGTGATCACCTCCCCCGATAACCCAACGGGGCGCTGCCTCACCCCCGAACGTCAGATTGCTTTGGCAAAAAAGGCGATTTCGTTGGGTATTCCCTTCGTCCTTTTCGATTGGATTTACAACCAAGTGACGGAAGGCGAACCCGCCGACATTAACAAGGTGCTGCTTGCCTTTGACGAGGCAGACCGCAAAAAGCTGATCTTCCTCGATGGCATCACCAAATCACTGGGCGGCTCGAACATCCGCAATGCCCACATTGTCGCCTCGAAAGAGGTGATCGCCTTCGTCACCAGCCGCGCCTCACACGGCGTTATGCCCAACTATTTTGGGCAAGCGGTGGCAATTGCCGCCTATGAATATGGTTTTCGCAAGGCGGCAGAGCCAATCATCGGGACAACGAATGCCAGCCGAAAAGTTGTTCGGGAGTTTCTGAAGGCGAATGGCTACCACGCCATCATTGGCGATGGCGGGTACTATGCCTTCATCGACTGCGGCGAGGCAATGGCAGCCGGAAATATCCCCGACTCGCCAGAGCTGATTGAATACATGGCAGAAAACTACGGAATCACCGCCATTGCCGGAAGTTACTTCTCCGACGCCGGACGGAATTGGATTCGGTTTTCCTACGCGCTCCCCGTCGAAACAACAAAGGCAGCGCTAGAACACTTTGATCAGGCGCTCAAGGCACTTAAGACAGGGGCACGGGCGTAAGCGTAAAGCAGACCTTACCGTTTCCAGACTACGGCAAACACTTCCCGCTGAAAAAACCATCGGAAGGGCGGCACCTTGAACGCCGCCCGTCTGACCATATCAATCACTAGTGGGTTTTGCCTTCCCTGTGGGGGAGAGTCCAACCAGACACGCCCCACAAACCCCGCCTTTGCCAATATTCGTCGCATACTCAGGATGGACTGCTCGTTAACATGGACATGTTGATTATGATCGACAAGGAAAGCGCGGGGGTCTGCCGGATAGTTTTGCCCCTGCCCAATGACGCGCCGGAATGCCCTCACAACAGGGTAGGCGTAGCGGTCATACCAGACGTTTGGTGCGGTGTGAATGATTAATTTTCCGTCTGCCTTCAAGCAGCGGCGAATTTCTAAGAGCGCGGCATGAAGTTCCCAGGGGTGGAGGTGTTCCACAACATCAAAGAGCAAAGCCCGGTCAAAGGCGGCGGTGGGAAAGGGGAGCGCTTTTGCATCTGCCTGCCCGACGCCGGTCCCCCCCACTGCGCCGCTTGTGTTGTCGATCACATCACGGCTAAGCTGGACAGCAACAGGGGCATAATCAATGCCATAGGCGTTTGCCCCTAGCCGTGCGCAGTGGCGCAAAATTTCTCCGCGCCCGCAGCCCACGTCAAGGATGTTCATCCCCGGCGCAATGCTGGCAATGGCAAAGGCAGCGCTCAGGCGGCGGGAGAGGTGTTCGCCCTCACTGGCGACAAATTCATCATACCCTTCGCAGGCGGTGAGGAAATAATCCTCTGTGTAGAGATCGGGCGAAACTGGCTTTTCGAGTTTTTGATTGAGGTCATGGTGCGTCATGGCGTCCATTGTACCGCACCGCAGACATTCCCTTCACCAATCATTTTCGCCGCAGGGCATATGTGATAAATGGCGATAGAACGTAACGTTTTAACGCCAGGCGATGCGTAGAAGCCGTTTCAAACTTTAGGGTTGTCGTTTGGCTCCCCTGACCCCTTTCCCCGTAGACAACTGAGACGGGTCGCAGGGGGATGAGAGGGCTGTTCGTATCGTCTATAAGATCGTGTCGCCCTCAGCGCAAAAAGCGGAGGGAGCAGGGTGAGAGGAAACCCCTTTGAAAATCTTGATTACTCTTTACTCCTTGCACAAGTAAGGGGTTAGAGAACGGAGGGTTCGGGGATAGCAAGATAACGCAAGGTTCATCAAGGTAACGCAAGATTAATTTTGCAAAACTGAGGCTATAATTAAAATTATAGTTTGGAGTATATGCGTTATGATCCACACTGGCGTAGAAACCTATCCCGCTGAACTCGACAAAATCTTCAAGAACGTCCCCGCTCTCACGCCTGTAGATAGGCAGTTCATTTTCAAAGCCTACGAACGGGCAGAAAAAGCCCACACTGGGGCAGTCCGTGCCTCTGGTGAACCTTTCATCAGCCACCCAATGGAAGTGGCACGCATCCTCTCCGAACTAAAAATGGATGCGCCGACCCTTGCCGCCGCCATTCTTCATGATGTTGTTGAAGATACACCCGTTGAACTCACCGCCCTTGAACATGAATTTGGCTTGGAAACTGCCCAATTGGTGAACGGGGTGACCAAGCTGGATAAGCTCCCTACCGATACGCAAGGGATGCGTGGTGGGAAAGCGGGTGATCGGGATATTGAAACGCTCCGCAAGATTTTTCTGGCAATGAGCAACGACATTCGCGTCGTTCTGATCAAATTGGCAGATCGCCTCCATAACATGCGCACGCTTGGTCACCTGAAGCCAGAAAAGCAGCAGCGCATGGCAAAAGAGACGATGGATATTTTTGCGCCGCTGGCAAACCGTCTGGGTATGTGGCAGATCAAATGGGAATTGGAAGACCTTTCCTTTCGCTACCTTTATCCCGAAGCCTACAAGATGATTGCCGATCACCTTGCCGAACGGCGGGTTGACCGCGAAAAGTATATGGAGCGCGTTAAGGCGCGTTTGAATGCGGAACTGCTGAAAGAAGGGATTACCGCCACGATTAGCGCCCGCCCCAAACATATTTACTCCATTTGGAAAAAGATGGAGCGCAAAAAGACGGGCTTTGACGAAATTTACGATGTGCGTGCTGTCCGCGTGATTGTGGAAGATCAAGCCACCTGTTATCAGGTTTTGGGCGTTGTCCACAATCTGTGGAAGCCGATTCCTAAAGAGTTTGATGATTACATCGCCGCTCCCAAAGACAACTTCTACCGCAGCTTACACACAGCCGTCTTTGATGATGAGATCGGCAGAAAGCCTCTCGAAATCCAGATTCGCACGCGAGAAATGCACGAACACGCCGAATATGGCATTGCCGCTCACTGGCGCTACAAAGAAGGGGCGCGGCACGATGAAGAATTTGAAAAGCGCCTTGAATACATGCGCCGCATGATGGATTTTGACGATGCAGAGACCAACAATAACGCGGCGGAATATGTCAACGCCATGAAATCGGATGTGTTCCGAAGCCGTGTGTATGTTTTTTCGCCAAAGGGTGATATTTTTGACCTTCCTGCTGGCTCGACACCGGTTGATTTTGCCTACCATGTCCATACTGAGATTGGGCATCGCTGCCGAGGGGCAAAAGTGAATGGGGCGCTGGTGGGCTTGGATTACGAATTAAAACCCGGAGATCGTGTTGAGATTAACACCACTAAACGGGGCGGTCCTAGCCTTGATTGGTTGAATCCAGACCTTGCCTACATTGCCACCAACCGCGCACGGAGTAAGATACGCGAGTGGTTCAAGCACCAAGGCATTGATAAGAACATCGCCAATGGACGCAGCATTGTTGATAAAGAATTAAAACGGCTTGGCTTGGGGGCAACCTCACAGGAGTCTGTCGCTAGCTTGTTCAATTTCAACCGCATGGAGGATTTTCTTGCGGCAGTGGGGCGCGGTGATATTACAGGGGCGCAGATCGCCTCCCGTGTTTTGGAAGCAGAACGGCAAGCAAAAGCGGCAAACCCGCCGGATATGCTCTCTCCCAATGCCGAACCCCGCCGCTATCCCGTCAACGATCCTGAGGGTATTCATGTTGATGGGAATCACGGCATGGCGATCAATTTGGCGCGTTGTTGTAACCCGGTGCGTGGCGATGCGATCATCGGCTATGTAACACGTGGACGCGGGGTGACTATTCACCGCTACGATTGCCCAAATAGTCCCATTAGGACAGAGGCGGAACGCTTGATCAAGGTGAATTGGGGTCCGGCAAACGGAAAAACTTACCCCGTCCCGATCATTGTCACCGCCTATGACCGGGACGGGCTTATGGGCGATGTGGGAAGCGTCGTCGCCGCTGAGGGCATTAATATGTCCTCGGTGAGCATCACCACCCGTAACAGCGTCGCCACCTTCTTCCTTACCCTAGAGTTGGAAGATATTGGAAGGGTTTCGCGCATCCTCGCCAAAATTGAACAACTCCCCAATGTTATTGAGGCGCGGCGGCGGCTATAGGGATAATCAACACTGGGCAAGGCGCACGGCGCAGCACTCCTTCTGCCACGCTCCCTAACGCCAAGCGGCTGAACCCTGTGCGCCCGTGTGACGCCATGATAACAATCTCCATGCCTCCTTCGGCAACGGTCACAATCTCGTCAATCGGGTTGCCAGCGCGTACCTCAGTGATCACCTCATAGCCTTTGCTCTGGAGCATCTCCGCCAATTGGGTGAGATAATCTCGCCGTGCAGCAACATATTCCTGATGTTTTGCCAGTGCATCCGGGGTGAACTGAACATCGATCATCCCAAAGGGCTGCGCCAATGCTGTTGCCAACGCCGAAACTTCGCTCACGGGGTCTTCGGTGACGACAGAGAGTAAATGAATCCGCCCGCCCGGTGTGGTAACCCTTGTGGCATGCTGGATGGCACTCTCGGCAAACTGTGATCCATCTAGGGTAACAAGCACTCGTTCATACATATGCCGCCTCCTCACCGTCCACTATCCTTGTGAACATTATAGTCCTAGAGATACCCGTTGTTGGTCATACGCTCATGATGACATTCGTCACCTGTGAAAGGGAAACCCCTCTTTTCCTTAATCCTTCAACCTTTTAGGTTTCCCTCTTTTCATTTGGGGGTGATCCCCCTATGATCAGCCCAAGCGTTTAGAGGAATTTTGCTGATGGGTACAAAGCGTACACGGGTGGTTGTCGCCATGAGCGGCGGCGTTGATAGCTCTGTTGCGGCAGCGCTTCTGGTGGAGCAGGGCTACGAAGTGATCGGGATCATGATGCGCCTTTGGGCAGAGGACGGTGACAAGGCTCACGGGCATAACCGCTGCTGTACGCCCGACCAAATGTCCGATGCCAACCTGATTGCCGATGCCTTAAACATTCCATTCTATGTGCTGGATACCCGCTCAGTTTTTAAGAGCGCCATTGTTCAGTTTTGGGTGGAAGGCTATGCGAAGGGTGTTACGCCAAATCCTTGCTTGGAGTGCAATCGCCATATTCGCTTTGAATGGCTACTGAACAACGCCCTTGCCCTGAACGCCGATTTTCTGGCGACGGGGCATTACGCCCGTATTCGACGCGATGACTATGGGCGTGCGTCTCTTTTAAAGGGACTGGATGAGACAAAAGATCAGAGTTATGTCCTCAGTGTAATGGGACAGACACAGCTTTCTCGCGTCATGTTTCCTATTGGGGAGTATGCTAAGCCCGCCGTCCGTGAGCTTGCGGCTAAGTATGGGTTATCTGTCGCCTCGAAGGGGGATAGCCAGGACTTGTGTTTCCTTGCTGATGGCGATTATCGACGCTTTCTGCGCGACCATAGTACAGCGTTCGTCGGTGAGCAGATCAGTACACCCGGTCCAATTCGTACCCGCGATGGGCGCGTGCTTGGGCAGCACAGCGGACTCCCCGATTATACGATTGGGCAGCGCAAGGGGTTAGGGCTTGCCACTGCCGAGCCGCTCTATGTCATTGGGATGGACAGCACTCAGAACACTCTAATCGTTGGCGAAAAGAGCGAATTAGGACGCGATCACCTCACGGCGGCGCGGGTGAATTGGATCAGCGGCGAACCACCCACCGAATCGATTCGCGCTGAGGTCAAAATTCGCTACAAAGCAGCCCCTGCTCCAGTGACGATAATGCCCCTTCCCAACGCCCGCGCCGAGGTGCGCTTTGATCACCCCGTGCGGGATATTACACCCGGTCAGGGGGCAGTCTTTTATCAGGGGGATGTTTGTTTGGGGGGTGGAATCATTGAACGCGGCTAAAACTGTGGCTAAACCTATTGACAAATAGCTTGTTCGTGGTTCGCCCTGTCCCTTCCGCTCAGCCCCTGCTATAATGCCGCTTTTGCACTAGCCAAAGAAGTCTCAGAGGGTCTAACCATCATGTCTGACACGTTGTTAAAAGCATTCGATGCCCCAGAGCGGGGCTTTCCCAAAATCGCCTCTGGCGATACGGTGCGCGTCCATGTAAAGATCATCGAAGGGGATAAATCCCGTATTCAGGTCTTTCAAGGGGTGATCATTCGCCATCACGGTGGTGGGCAGAATGAATTGTTCACCGTCCGGCGCGTTGCCAGTCACGGCGTTGGCGTGGAACGTACCTTCCTCTACCGCAGCCCGCGTATTGATAAGATTGAAGTTCTCCGTCACGGTAAAGTCCGTCGCGCCCAGTTGTACTACATGCGCAATCTAAGCGGCAAGGCGGCACGCCTGAAAGAACGTCGTTCCGACATCGTAGTAAGCACAGACGCTGGCGAGGATAGCTAAACGCTTCTATGGTTGTGCCTGTCTCAAAACGCCCGCTTATCGGGATTATTGCGGCGCTCCACCATGAACATGGGGTGGCGTTTTACGGGTTGTTGCCCGCCTATGCAAACGCAGTAGCGCGGGCAGGTGGACTACCACTGCTCATCGTCCCGACCATTGATGAGGCATCCTTACGGGCAACCTATGAACGCCTTGATGGGGTTCTCATGGCGGGCGGCGCGGATGTTGATCCAGCGCTCTATGGAATGCCCCAAAACCCCTCGGCATTTCGTGTTTATGGAGTAGATACTGCCCGCGACAGCGCCGAATCAGAGGTGGTGAAGTGGGCGTTTCGGGATGACAAACCCTTTTTGGGTATTTGCCGAGGGGCGCAGATTGCCAATGTCGCCCTCGGTGGCTCGCTCTATCGGGATATTGAACGGGAATTCCCCGGTGGTGGTGGGGTAAAACACGATTTATGGGGCGTTTTTCCCCGCGATCATTACGGACATACCATCACCCTAAACGCTGAAAGTCGCTTGGCAGAAGTCCTTGACGGGGCGACCACCCTCCCCGTGAACAGCCTTCACCATCAGGCATTGCGTGATGTCGCTGCCCCGCTGCGGGTGGTGGCGCTTGCCGAAGATGGTGTCATTGAAGGCGTTGAATCGGCAACCTCACGATTTTTCCTCGCCGTTCAGTGGCATCCCGAAGAACTGACTGAGAAAAGTGAGCCGATGCTTGGTCTGTTCAAGGCATTTGTCACCGCTGCTGGATCAGCCAGATAGGGAGTCAACATTCATCATGAGTGACCCACGTCCGATTGGTTTACTTGATTCCGGCGTGGGTGGACTTTCTGTTCTGCGGGAAGTGCGCCGCGAACTCCCCGCAGAAACACTGATCTACATTGCGGATCAGGCACATCTTCCCTATGGCATACGCCCCCTCGCTGAGATTCGCGCCCTTGTTGCCCCACTTGCTGAGCGCCTGATTGTCCACTGTGACTGCAAACTTCTCATTGTCGCTTGCAACGCGGCGAACACCGCTGCCTTGCACAGCCTTCGGGCGATGTATCCTGAGACACCTATCGTGGGTATGGAAGTTGCCGTGAAACCCGCCGCCGAACAAACCCAAACGGGAGTGATCGGCGTCATCACCACGCAAGCGACGGCGGAAGGGGAACTGCTCTCGGCGGTGGTGGATCGTTTCGCCCGCCATGTGCAGGTACTCGTAGCGGCTTGCCCAGAATTCGTCACCCTTGCCGAAGACGGCGCACCGGACACCCCCGCCAGCCGCGCCCTCATTGAGCGCACGCTTGCTCCCTTGAAAGCCGCTGGCATCGATCAACTGGTCATGGGCTGTACTCATTTTCCCTTCTTGATGCCGCTCTTGCGCACCAGTTTAGGGGAGAGCGTGAGGATAGTCGATCCTGCCCCTGCGGTGGCACGGCAAACCCAACGTGTTTTAGCGAGTTTGGAGCGCCTTTGCGACAGCGACACACCCGGAAGGACACACTACAGCACGACGGGCGACCCCACCCGTTTCGCGGCGCTCATTACCACCCTCATTGGCGAGCCACATCCTATTGTACAAGCCACCCAAACGCTCTCTCTTTCCCCCTATGGTTCACCTATATCATCCCCATCTAATTCGGGTTAAAATGAGCAGATAGGTGGGTGTTTCTGTGTCGGTTTTTCCCACAGAAACGCTGTTGACGGCATTTTGACACTTTTTGGGGGACGTGTTATCCTCGTTGATAACTTGCTCCGAATTTCTCAATCAACGAATTTACCGACCAGTCCGGGAGCGAAACCGTGCTAGATCAATACGCACCCGTAGCGGTGCTGCTTATCCTCACTACTGTTGTGGCGATTATCGTTCTCTTTATCTCGCGCACACTCGGTCCATTCAAACCCAATTCCCGCAAACTTGAACCCTATGAGTCGGGGATGGTGCCGATTGGTCCGGCGATGCGCCGGATGCCTGTCAAGTTCTACCTGATTGCCGTCCTGTTCATCCTCTTTGATATTGAAGTGATGTTCTTTCTGCCCTTTGCCATTGCCCTGCGTGAATTAGGGCTGCTGGCGCTACTGGCAATGACCATCTTTATTGTGATCCTCGAAATCGGGCATTTTTATGCGTGGAAGAAAGGGGCGTTGGAATGGGAGTAACAGCAAAGCTAGGCAATCTCGGCGTGGTCACTACCACGTTGGAATCGGTGATTAATTGGGGGCGCACAAACTCCATGTGGCCCATGCTCTTTGGCTTGGCGTGCTGCGCTATTGAGATGATGAGTACACAAGCCCCTAGCTACGACGCTTCGCGCTTTGGGATGGAATTGATGCGCCCTAGCCCACGCCAAAGCGATTTGATGATCGTTGCTGGGCGTGTCACCCGCAAAATGGCGCCCGTCTTGCGCCAACTCTACGACCAAATGCCTAGCCCAAAGTGGGTTGTGGCAATGGGCGACTGTGCCTCGTGCGGGGGTATCTTTAACAATTACGCAGTTGTACAAGGCGTTGATGAGATCGTCCCTGTCGATGTTTATGTGGCGGGCTGCCCGCCGCGCCCGGAACAATTGATTCACGGCTTGATGACCCTTCACGAGAAGATCAAGGGCGAGCGGATTTTGGATTGGGCAAAGTAACCGAACAATGACCACACAAAAGGCACTTGACCCTGTAGAATTGGCACGTCTGACCTTAAAAGAGGCGGTGCTGGACGTTATTGAATTTCGCGGGGAGACGACGATTGTCATTGACCGCGATCACATCGTAGACGCTTGCGCTTTCTTCAAAGAGACCGAAGGCTTGGAGTACATCTACCTTTCGGATATCGCCGGAATCGATTACTACCAACAAGAGCCATCGGAACGGCGTTTTGCGGCAAATTACCACCTCTATTCGTTCGCCTATAACCGCCGCCTGCGCCTGAAGGTCTACGCTCCCGAAGATGATCCGCGCATCCCCAGTGTGTCCAGCGTTTACCCCGCTGCCGATTGGGAAGAACGCGAGGCATACGATATGTTTGGGATTCTCTTTGAGGGGCATCCCAGTTTGCGGCGCGTTCTCATGCCCGATGATTGGGATGGGCATCCACAGCGGAAAGATTACCCGCTTGGCTACGAACAAGTTCAGTTCTCCTTCAATTTCGATGATATTGACCGCCTGAAGCCCTACGCGAAGGAATAACCCGTATGGTACAGAAACCCCAAATCGCCAGCGGTCATGAAGGCTACACCGAATGGCAAGGGACAGTTGCCGAATTAAAGGGACTGGTTTCCGAACGCGCCATGACCGGCGAGACAATGCTGCTGAACATGGGACCGCAGCACCCTAGCACGCACGGCGTCTTACGCTTGCTCCTTGAGCTTGATGGGGAGATCGTCGTCTCGTGCATTCCCGATGTGGGCTTTCTCCACACGGGCATCGAGAAATCGATGGAATCGAAAACGTGGGAACAAGCAATCACCATGACGGATCGCATGGATTACCTGAATCCGATGGGGAATAACCTGACCTACTGCTTGGCAATGGAAAAAATTGCCGAGTTGGACGTTCCCGAACGGGCGCAGGTCATTCGGGTGATCCTTGCTGAACTGACGCGCATCAACAGCCACCTTGTTTGGTTGGGGACTCACTGCCTCGATATGGGAGCGATGTCCGTGTTCCTTTACGCCATGCGCGAACGGGAAATGATCCTCGATATGTTCGAGATGGTCAGCGGGCAGCGGATGATGAGTACTTACTTCCGCCCCGGTGGGTTGTGGCGGGATATTCCCGCCGAGTTTGTCCCCGCGTTGGAGAAGTTCCTTGCTTATTTCCCCGCCAAAGTTGGTGAATATGAGACGCTGTTGGTCGAAAATCCGTTGTGGATTGACCGCACACAAGGGATCGGCGTCCTAACGCCCGAAGATGCCATTGCCTTTGGCTGTTCGGGTCCAACCCTGCGCGGCAGCGGGGTGAACTGGGATTTGCGCAAGGTGCAGCCTTACATGGGCTACGAAACCTACGATTTCGATATTCCCCTTGGCGAACACGGCGATGTCTATGATCGCTTCTACATTCGCGTGCAGGAACTCTATCAATGTGTGCGGATCATCAAGCAGGCGTTGGCGCGGCTGAAACCGGGACCCTTCCGCAGCAACAATCGGAAGTATGTACCGCCCCCGCGTGCCGAACTAGGGCGCAGCATGGAGGCGGTGATCCATCACTTCAAACTGTGGACAGAGGGCTTCAGCCTCCCGAAGGGGGAAGTCTACGTTGCTATCGAAAGTCCGCGTGGGGAGTTGGGTTGTTTCCTTTCCAGTGATGGGGGAAACCGTCCCTATCGCGTCCATTTCCGCACACCGTCCTACGTCCATGTCATGGGCGTGCTGCCTTTCCTTGCCAAACAGGGCTTTCTTGCCGATCTGGTCGGGATCATCGGCAGCACGGATATTGTGTTGGGGGATTGTGATCGATAGGCATTGATCGGTCTTATCTAGGGCAAACAAGGGAATACCGCTTTGTTGAAAGAAAAATATCAGGCGCGAATCGACGCCATTTTCGCCAAATATCCAGATAAACGCTCAGCGATCATGCCACTGCTGTACGTTGCCCAACAGGAATACGGTTGGGTGACGCCGGAATCGATTGTCGAGGTTGCCGATCTGTGTGAGATCGACCCAACCCAGGTGAAATCGATTGCGGGCTTTTACAGCATGTACCGCGAATCGCCCAAGGGGGCGTATTGGTTGCAGGTGTGTACCGATTTACCCTGCGCGCTGCTCGGTGCGGATAAATTTCACCATGATTTGCTTGACCATCTGGGGATTCACGAGGGCGAAACAACCGCCGATGGGCTGTTCACCGTTGAGCATGTCATGTGCCTTGCCGCCTGTGACCGCGCCCCCATGCTCCAGTGTAATTTCCATTTCCATGAACATTTAGATATGGAAAAGATGAAGGCACTCCTTGATCAGTGGCGCTCTGACGCAGCCGGTGAACCCGCCGCTGAGAACAAACCCGCCAAAAAGAAAAAGTAGCACTTGGCTATGAACGATCCGATCACCATTCGCCATCTAAGCACCGCTGATTATGAGGCGATTTGCGAGGTGTGGGCTGCCTCTGGCTTGCCCTACAAACCCACCGGACGCGAAAGCCGCGAGGCGTTCACGACACAAATGGCATCCGACGTTCAGGATGCGCTCGGCGCAGAGATAGCGGGTGAACTTGTTGGCGTCGTCCTTGCCACCCACGACAGCCGCAAGGGATGGATCAACCGCCTTGCGGTGGCAAAGAGGCATCAACGCAAGGGCGTTGGACGAGCATTGATCGAGGCAGCAGAGGCAGCGCTACGGGCAAAAGGGCTGACGGTGATTGCCGCCCTTGTCGAGCATTACAACGAGGCAAGTTTTGCCCTTTTCCAAGCGGCGGGGTTTCACGTACACGAGACGTATTACCTGAGCAAGCGCGACAGTCAGGACGTGTGAGTAGCGGTGGATGAGCAAGAAATCAGCCGAGAGGTCGTGCGGGGAACACTCGTCATCGCCCTCATCGGTGCAGCCGTGACGATTATTACCTTGCTTTTGCTGCCCTTTCCCACGGCGGCAACAGACGATATGCCGCTGACGACAATGCCCCTGTTGCAGCGCATTGGAGAGCAGGTGATAAAAGGGCAAGTCTCACCCGTCACGGCACTTGATGTAACAGCGTTTCTGGGGATTCTGGCTGCCTTAGCTTGTGCAATGGTGGCGTGGTTGAATGGCTCACGCCTTGCCCTCTTTGGTTTGGTGGCGGTGGGGGCGCTTGGCTTGGCATATGTGGCGGGCATGTCTATCCCCTTTGTGGGACCCTTGGCGGGTGTTTGTGGCTATGCGCTGATTCTGATTGGCGGAGCGCTTGGATTGGCTGTGACCGGGGACGGAAAAGACAAGGTTGAGCAACAGGAAAAACAGTATGCCGAATAATCTACTGCGCGAAAAAGACATCCCCGGCATCGGGACGTATGAAACGTATATCAAGCACGGCGGCTATGACGGGCTGAAAAAAGCACTGAGCATGAAACCCGATGAGGTGATCGCCCTCGTCAAGGATTCCAACCTGCGTGGGCGGGGAGGGGCGGGCTTTTCCACTGGGATGAAATGGAGTTTCGTCCCCAAAACGGAGGGTCCGAAATACATCACCGTGAACGCCGATGAATCAGAACCCGGGACGTTCAAAGACCGTCAAATTCTTGAATTCAACTTTCAACAGATGTTGGAAGGGACACTGATCGCCGCCTATGCTGTCCAGGCGACGGCAATCTACATCTACGCACGGGGAGAGTTCTGGGATATTGCCCCTCATATGGAGGCGGAGATCGAGAAGGCGCGGGCGGGCGGGATGCTTGGCAAGAATATTGGCGGCGGGAATTGGAGTTGCGAGGTTTACGTCCATCTCGGCGCGGGGGCGTATATTTGTGGCGAGGAAAGCGCCCTCCTTAACAGCATTGAGGGAAAACTTGGGCAGCCGCGCCCCCGCCCACCCTTCCCCGCCGTTGCTGGTTTGTACAATAAACCAACGGTGATCAACAATGTGGAGACATTGGCAAACGTTCCCCTCATCCTCGTCAATGGGGCAGTATGGTTTAAGGGCATTGGCACGGAAAAAAGCCCCGGCACGAAGATTTTCTGCATGAGTGGGCATGTGGAAAAACCCGGCAACTATGAGTTCCCCTTAGGGATCACGTTCCGCCAACTTCTAGAGGCGGCAGGTGGCGTGAAGGGCGGCAAAAAGCTGAAGGCGATCCTCCCTTCTGGGGCGTCCGGTCCGCTTCTTCCGGCGACGGATAAAGTGTTGGACACTCCCCTGACCTATGAAGATGTTGCTGCGCTAGGATCAGTGTTGGGGTCAGCCTCGGTGATCATCCTTGACGAAGATACCGATATGGTCTGGGCAGCGCTCAAGATGATCCGCTTTTTCAAGCATGAAAGCTGCGGGAAATGCACACCCTGTCGAGAGGGGACATACTGGCTGGAAAAACGCATGAGCGCTCTCTATAACCATCAGGCAGCCTCGGAGGATGTGACACTCATCGAGAGTGTCGCCACCCAAATGATGGGCAAAAGCCTGTGTGCCTTAGGTGATTTCGCCACCAGCCCAATTTTGAGCGCCTTAAAGCATTGGCGTGAAGAATTTGTTGCCTATGCCAAAGCAACAACGCCCGCCAAACCACCTGCCAAAGAGAAGGTCGTTGCCGGGCGGGGTTAACGTTCAGTCCACAGCCCATCGAAGGCATAGAAACGATCATGGATGATCCATCACCACCCCAGACGCCGAAGGTCGTCGCCGGGACGCCATATCACCAGCCGACACACACCTCGGAGATGGAGACGCGCCCGCTGAAGGCCGAAGCCCTTGCACGGGAAGTGCGTTTGATCGATGTTGAACCGCTGCCCGGGGGGGATGAGAGCGATATTATCCTTCAAGAGGATGATCAGGCAGCCCCGCAGGCTGAGCTTGAGGATTTACTGCGGTTGAGCGAACCGCGCCCTGAAGCCGACGACACAGGGAAATACCTCCCCACCGAGCGCCTGCGGAAGCCAGAATCTCCCCTGAAGGCGCGGGTGCGGACGCTCACCGAGGGAATAGCAACCCACCCCGACGCGCCTGCCAATTACGTCATTCGCGGCGAACTTCTTCTTGAGGCGGGGGATGATGAGGCGGCAGCGGCAGATTTTACGAACGCCTTGACCCGTATTGAAAAGGCTGAAAAGAGCCTCAATTGGGGGTATATTTATCAGCACCTTGCCGAACGCGCAGCGGCGGGGTTGCGGGAAATTGCCTATGGGCAGCAGCGCAGCAACAGAACAACCAAAGCAAAGCGATAACGTTCACAGGATTCCGACGGAGCGAAGCAAACACCTATGTCCGAGACCGTCAGGTTATACATCGACGGCGTTGAACACCGCGTGCCGAAGGGGGCGAATCTGGTGGACGCCGCAAAAATGGTCGGGAATGATGTTCCCGTTTTCTGCTACCATCCCAAACTTGCCCCGGTGGGTATGTGCCGGATGTGCCTTGTCGAATTGGGTGGGGCAGATTTTGATAAGGAAAAGGGTGATTTCAAGCGCACAGAGAGCGGCGAAATTGCTTTCCGCTGGCAGCCTCGCCTTGCGACGGCGTGTACCACTTTTGTCACTGATGGCATGGCGATTCGCACGACGACGGATCAGGTACAAACCGCCCGCGACGACATCATTGAATTCTTGCTGACCAGCCATCCGCTGGATTGTCCTGTTTGCGATAAGGGGGGGGAATGTCCCCTCCAAAATCTGACGATGCAGCACGGCGCGGGTGAAAGCCGCTTTGTTTTTGACGAAAAGCAGCACCTTGCCAAACATTATCCGCTTGGCGACCTGATCTACCTCGATAGGGAGCGCTGCATCCAATGCGCCCGCTGCACACGCTTTCAGGAAGAACTTGTTGGCGATGCGGTGCTGGCGTTCCATGAGCGTGGACGTCGCTTGCAGATCGTCACCACAAGTACACCGGCTTTCGACACCTATTTCAGCGGCAACACAACGGATATTTGCCCTGTTGGGGCGCTGACAACGGCGGACTTCCGCTTCGGGGCGCGTCCGTGGGAACTGACCGAAGTGCCAAGTATCTGCCCGCATTGTGCAGTAGGTTGCAACACAAGCGCCAGCACGCGGTTGGATCGGGAGGCAGGCGGTAAGACGATTGTCAAGCGCATCATGCCCCGCCAAAACGAAGGCGTCAACGAGATATGGATTTGTGATAAAGGGCGCTTTGGACACCATCACAGCCGCCATGCCGAGCGGCTTACAAAACCGCTGATCCGGCAGGGCGGGAAACTTATCCCCACAACATGGGAAAAGGCGCTCAGCGCGATTGCTGAACGCCTTGCCGCCGCCGATGGGAACGTAGGGGCAATTGCTGGAGCAACACTTTCCAACGAAGACCTCTGGGAACTGCGTGGCTTAGTCGAAGGCGTTGGTGGCACACAACTAGGCGTTTACCCCTACCGCATGACAGGCGCAGAGATCGTCTGCAAGGTCGGTTTGGGCGTTGGCTCAAACTTCAAAGATATGGGCAAGGGGACAACGATCCTCGTCATTGCCTCTGATCTTTCTGAAGAAGCCCCCGTCTGGTATCTGCGGGTGAAAACGGCAGGAGATCGCGGGGCGCAAATCATCACGGTGAATGCCCGCCCAACAGAACTGGATCGCTTTGCCAAGAAGCAAATTCGCTACAGCTATGGCGGTGAGATCGCAGCGGTGAAAGCACTGCTCGATGAAAGCGCCATAAAAGAGGCGACAAACCTCGTCATCCTCGTTGGTGGTGAGGGGCTGGATCGGGCTGGACATGCCGGTGTAATGCAGGCGGCGGGAAACGTCCTCCTCAGCACGGGGCATGTGGGGAAGGCAAACAATGGACTCCTCGCGGTGTGGGCAGGGGCGAACACGCAAGGCGCGTTTGACCTCGGCTATAGCAGCGAGGCGACGGAAGCACTCCTCAGCAATCCTCCGTCGGTGCTGTTCCTTGCTGATGCTGATATTCTCGGTGAGGATGCCGCCCATGCAGGCTTTTTAAGCGGTGCGGAGGGGGCGTTCACTGTCGTTAGCGAGTTGTTCCTCACCAAGACGGCAGCGGCGGCGGATGTCGTTTTGCCCCGTCAGAGTTTTGCCGAGCGGGACGGGACGTTCACGAATGGCGAACGTCGTGTTCAGCGCTTCTATACAGCGCAGCCTGCCCTTGACGGCACACGCCCAGATTGGAAGGTCTTTGCCGAGATCAGCAAACTTCGTCACGGGGCAAAGCCAAAACTCTCCACCGCAGCGGTTATGAAAGCAATCAGCGAGGCACTTCCGCTCTATGCCGGAATGACCTACGGCAAATTGGGAGAGGTGACAAAACAGTACCCTGATGTGGGCGGCGAGAATTTATACTACGGCGGCACAGCCTACGAGAACACGGGCGGTTTGGGCGTCCAATGGCAAACGGATGCCGATAAGGGCGAAAAGATCAGTATTGCCATGCCCGCCGTTGGGAAACTGACAAAACTGAAGGACGGCGAAACGCTGATTGTGCCGGTTACCGAACTCTATGATCGTAAGCCGACCTTCGCCGCCAGCAGCGCTCTGATGCACTCGCATATCCCCGCGCCCTATATTGTGATCAACAAGGCGACGGCTGAGGCGCTTGGTGTCACAGAGGGTGAGAGCCTGAGCCTAAGCTGTGGCAGCGTGACGGGCGAGTATGCCGTCCGTGTGGACGATGCCACACCGAAGCAAGTTGCCTATGTTGCCCGTCATTTGAACCCGAATACCCCCGCCCCTGCCACCCCGATGGTGGGCGCTCTGCGGAAAGTTGAGGTCGCGCAGCCCGCATGATTGACGCAAACCTGATCATTGAGTGTTCAGCCGCCGCCGGGTGTGGCACGCTCCGCGCCATTATCCTGAGCGTGTTGATTTTCTTCACGCTGCTGACCGGCTTTGCTTATACCACCCTTCTAGAGCGGCGCTTTATCGCGTGGATTCAACACCGTGTTGGACCGAACCGCGCCGGTCCCGGTGGGCTGTTGTTCCCGCTGGCAGATGCCGTGAAATTGTTCTTCAAAGAAGATGTGACCCCCACTGGCGCAGATCGTGTCGTTTATCTGATCGCTCCGGCGCTGAAGGTCATTCCCTCAATCTTGGTCGTCGCTGTGATTCCCTTGGGTCCGCCCATCCTCATCCCATGGTTTGATGGCTTGTGGTATCGCGTTCCCTTGCACTTGATCGATGTCAATGTGGGGGTGTTGTTCATCCTGGCGTGGCTCAGTTTGGGGACGTATGGCATCGTCCTTGCCGGGTGGGCAAGCAACAACAAGTACAGCATGTTGGGCGGGCTGCGTGCCACTGCCCAAATGTTGAGCTACGAACTGAGCATGGGAACGGCAATGGCTGTCCCCATCCTCATCACCAGTTCAATGAAGATGTCTACGATCATCGAGGCGCAAAATAACCCGCAAGTCTTTGGTTGGTTCGTCTTTCAAAACCCTGTCGCCGCCATCATCCTGATCATTGCGCTGCTGGCGGAGGTCAACCGCGCTCCCTTTGACCTTCCCGAAGCCGAACAAGAACTGACCGCTGGCTACCATACGGAATACAGCGGGATGAAATTCGCCTTGTTCTTCATGGCGGAATACATCAGCATGATCTCCGTGAGCATGATTGCGGTGGCATTCTTCTTCGGCGGCTACCACTTCTTCTTGGTCGATCAAGTGCCGATCCTGGGTCCGCTGGTCTTTATCGTCAAGGTAATCTTGTTCCTGTGCGGGATGATCTGGATTCGGGCGACCTTGCCGCGCATCCGCTATGACCGTCTGATGAGTCTCGGTTGGAAAGTCCTCTTTCCGTTGGCGCTGGCGGCGGTGGCGTGGACGGCAGTGGCACTCGTCCTCGGTGATGCACTTGGCAGCCCCGCTGTTTATATCCTGATCATGCTTGGCGCCTCAGGAATCACGTTGGGCGTGCTGTTCTCGCTGCTCAATCGATCCAAAGCAATGGACGAAGGCGAGTATGTCGTTTTGGGCAAGCGCGGTGCCGGCTGGGCAATCATGAGCATCATCGGCGGGTTAGTGGCAATTCCTGTCGGAATTTTCAAATTCCTCGGTCAGCAAGTGAGCAATGCCCAGGTTGTTCTAAAGGATGAAAAGCCTGTCAATTAACCTATTATTCGTTGAGATGGGTGACCCTGCGGGGTCGCCCCGACGCCCCCAACCGCAACCTCGGATCACTAAACCCTTTTCCCTCTGGCTTATGTCTGGCTCAGGATAAAGAGCAGAAACAGCACCCCCACCAAGCCCACCGCAACAATGATTGGCACCCAACGGGGCAGCGAATGTTCGGGGGGGAAAGGGATTGTGTCTGAGGAGAGCAGTGGCTTCGGGCGGGTTTTGTCCGAACGTCGTAACACAAGCATTGCTTTTGTTCGCCCATCAAGGGAACTGCGCGTCTCAACAAGGTGCGGGGGGAGGGTTTTTGCTCCGGCGGTTGTCCCGATTGCCGTCTCAATCAGGCTGACGGGGACGGGGCGCTTGAGAATCCCCTCGGCTGGGGTGCGTTCAGAGGGAAACTGCTGCGCATACCCGTTTGGGTCGTAGGTCAGCCCAAAAAGCGCTCGATAGGCACGCCACGCGGCGCGGAGGGTTGCCTCGTTCGCCGTCGATTCAAGGGCGATGATCTTATCATAGGCGGCGGTGCGTTCAAAGTCTCGACGTGTCTCCGCCATCCGTTCTATGGCAATCTTCCCCGCCCCTTCAGGGTCTACCTTAATCACTTGTTGAAAGAGCTTCTCTGCCGAGGTGAGATCGCTGGCGGCAATCGCTTCTTCGGCAGCAGCAAGGACTTCAAAGACGTGTATGGGAGCGCGGGCTTCTGGTTGGGAGGGGCGTGGCGGAAGGGGTGTTGTTGGGGGAAATTCACCGCGCAGCGCACGTACCTCAACACGCCCTAAGACGTTCAACACCCGTGCGAGGGCAAGATCAAGAGAGATATTCATAATATCGGTGAACTGAATCGGGCGCAAGACAGGGTGAATCTCGCATGGCTTCAGCAAAAGGGGCAACACAGGTTTGTTCAAGGCAAGGGCGTAGTGCATCTCTGCTGCGCAGTAGATCGATTCTGCGCTGCGTGGGGTAAGGGCGATCACGAAACAATCAGATCGTTCAATTTCGCTCAGAATCACTCGCCACCATAAATCCGCCCCAACCAGACGGCGATCAAACCAAATTGTATGGGGCGACTCGCTGTGGAGGCGATCCACAAGGTCGGCAATCAGTGTTCTGTCGTCACGCGAGTAGCTAATGAAAATGTTCACTGTGTATCCGGTCTTGCCCTAAACCGGATTCTAACCGAATTCAGCAAAAACGGGTGTAATGAATTGAGGTGTAGTTAACGAGAGAAGAAATTAAGCCGTAAGCCGTACACGCCAGACCCTTCTCCCAATCCTTCCTGTGCCTTAATCCTTGCTCAGGAACGCCGCTCAAAGCGCCGGTACACTTCACGGAGTTGCTTGGCAGCAGCATCCCATGTGAAGCGGCTGGCTTGGGCATAGCCGCGCTCAATCAGCCCCGCCCGTAGGGTGTCATCGCGCAGGAGAACCTCTAACCCTGCCCGGATGGAGTCCACCTGAAGGGGATCGACCAACAGAGCCGCATCACCGGCAACCTCCCCCAGTGAGGACACCCCCGCCGTGAGAACGGGTGTCCCGCAGGCGAATGCCTCTAGAATAGGCAGCCCGAATCCTTCATAAAGGGAAGGGAATGCCAATAGCCGCGCCCCCGTATAGAGCGCCGGAAGGTCGGCATCCTCGGCAAAGCCGATGAAGTGGACGCGCTCCGTCAACCCTTGTGCAGCCACTGTCGCATAAATCGGGTCTTGCAGCCAGCCGCGCCCTCCGGCAATGACAAGATGCACATCGGCAAGATCAGGCGGCAGCGCGGCAAGGGCTTCAATCAGACGGGCATAGTTTTTGCGCGGCTGAACCGTCCCCACCGCCAAGATGTAAGGCGACGCCCCGATGCGATATTTTTCGCGCAGCGCTGCCTCAAGCGCTGTTGGGCAAAATCGGGGATTCACCCCTGAATACAACACTTCAATTTTTGCTTCCGGCAGTTTGTAGAGGTCAATCAAATCATCTTTGGTGGCGTGCGAATCGGCAAGAACGTAATCAGCACGGCGGGCAGAACGCGGCACAACGACATCAAGGTAGGCTTTTAGACTTGGTGGGGCGGCTTCTGGCACGCGAACAAACGATAGATCGTGAACTGTGAGGACGGTAGGTGTGCTAGGGAGGGTGGGGGGGAGGACAAAATCGGTAGCATGGTAGAGGCGCACCCTACCAACCCATGTTTCCACAGGAATCGGCAAGCGAAGGCGATGCCAAAAGCGGAAAAACCATTCCGGCGTGATGCGCGTTGCCGCCCATCGAAAATTACCGCCAGGAAGGGTGGGGAGGGGCTTTCGACCTGCTCCCTGTACATACAAGCGATAGGTTGTTTCGCTATCCTGATGAGCAAGGGCAGTGATTAACTCGCGAACATACCGTCCAATTCCCGCCCCCTGTTCGTAGGCGGCGGTGTAATCAATCCCGATCATGGAAGGGAGTCCGTTTGGTGGCTACTGTGGACGTTTCTAGGGGGTGTCAGTCGTTGTATTTACCTTGTCCACATCGCTGTAGGTGATCTTGCGATTGGCGGCGAAGTTCCACGCAGCAACAATGACTAACGAGAGCATCACCGCCCCATTTGCTCCAATTTTGAATAAGGTTTTGTCTTCAATCGCCCATTTCATGCTGTGGGAAAAGTTCGTCACCGCATTGGCAAAGGGAACGGTCAAATTCGCCACAATGAAGGCGCGAATCGCCAACCCAATCACACTCAAAATGAAGAACATCACCAGTTGGTGAACAATGGCACGGGAACGCGAATCAGGGTATGTCCAATAGCGATTCCAAAAGAAGTTGCTGCATACAGCAACCGTAAAGCCTACCGAGCTTGCCAAGAGAACTTTGTTCGTCTCGCCATCCTGCACATGAAAAATAATCATGAGAAGGTTCGTCAGACCCAGATCGATCACCGCCCCTAAGGCGCCGACAAACAAGAATTTGATGAACCGCTCAATATCCGCTGCCCACACCCCGCCAATGCGACGGCTAAATTTGCGAATGTAGCCGTCCCGGTCATTCAGGCGGGTTAAAAAGCCGCCCTGTTTGGGTTGTGGTGAAAGGTGGGAATCATGTGCCATCGTATTCGTCACGTTCTAGAACTCTCCCGCTGTGCAGCAAGACTGTAATTAAACCAAGCATTGCCCCGATATGCAAGAATAAATTATTGACAAACAGCTTGTCGAATAGACTATGGACGGCAAGATGGACCCAAACCCCCAACAAACCGAGAGCAATGCCGCGCTCAGGGTCAGCCAAGCGAAGCGCCCGCAGCGTCAGCATGAGGTAGGCAAGCCACATCCCCACATAAGCTGCTAACCCAACGATCCCTGTCTCTGCCAAAACGTTCAGGTAGTAATTATGGGCATGACCAAGCGCCATGCTCCAATTCATGAGGGCATAGGCGGGGTAGGCTGCCTCATAGCCGCCAAAACCCACCCCCACCAGCGGATGATCATTTGCCATGCCGAGCGCTGCTTGCCAATGCGCCAAGCGTTCGATCACGGCATAATTATCATCGTTGATCGCCCGTCCGCGCACATCCTCAATGCCCGTTAGGTCTTGGGCAAAGTCGGTAATCCGCGCCACCAACGAGGCGGGCGCAAGCCCACTGACGACGCTTAGCGCAACGCCACCAATTACAAACACAAGGAGTAAAACCCCCATCCAGCGTTTTCGTGGCGCACAAAGTAATAACATGAGTATTGCAGAAGCAAAACCGAGCCACGCCCCACGACTCCACGAGACGATTAACCCGCCGCCGATGAATGCCGCCGCCGCCAATGTCAGGGCTGCCCATGCCGCAAAACGGGCATTGCGTTTTCGCCACGCCGCCGCCGCCAAACCATAGCTCATTCCTAAGGCAAGCGGGAGCGTTAGCCCCATGAATGCACCAAAGGGGTTTGGCTGCCCGAACGTTCCAAAGGCGCGAAAGTAGCGAAATTCCAAAATCCACAGATGCGGCGCACCCGACCCACCGCGAAATTGGTAAATGCCGAGCAGCGCCTGCCCTGATGCGGCGATGAGCAGCGTCCCCGCCACCCACCACCCCCCCCCCGACGAGCCAACGAGCGCCATGACGAGCAGAATTTCCACCCATTTGATCAGTTCGTTCACCGTCGCTGAGGGGGAAACCGCCCCCCACAGGCTGAGCGCCGCAGCAAACAGGAAGGCGCAGAGTGGAAGATAGACGCCCGACCAGCGCAGTCCGATGCGCCGCTGATCGGCAATGCTGCGCATAAGCCATGCGGCAAGGGTGATGAGGAGGGCAATCTGCCCCACATCAAGGGGGAGTTTCAACGCCGCTTCAGTTTCGATGAGTGTTTTGAGGGGGGCAACGATCAAGGTGACTGTCAGACCGATGCGCGGGTCAATGAGCGTGACAATCAGCAGCCCCATACCACCGATTAGGACAAGGGCGGGCAAGGGCGGAAGGAGTCCGGCGATCAGCCCAAGCCCTATGGCGGGAAGCAGCCATAGGAATGAAACCGGTGGGCGAGGGAAGTTGAGGGTTCGCATGGTTGTTCCCTAGCGTAAGTTAGATTTCTGCACAGTCCTTTCCTATCCTAACAGAAATAAAAATCCCGCCCAGTGTTGAACCACTGGACGGCGATAACAGACACCCCAAACTCTGCGTTCAACCCGGCGCGTTGGCGTCGGGGCAGGTGTGACCTAGAACTGATTCCAGAGCAGCTGATTTGCCACTTCGTGGTGGTACTGCACCTCAGGAATCTTGACCAGCGTCCCTAAGCGGCGGGCGCAGCGATCCGCTGAGGCTTCCTTAAGCGCAGTAAACTTATCCTGAAGTTCCGCGCCCAACAGTTCGCGGACGTACTTGCTGGCACGGAAGTTATCAATCGCATCATAGATGTTATCGGGCAAAATGGCGTTGCGGGCAACCTTGCCTTCTTTTCCATCCAGCCCCGTCTTGAAGAACGTATAGATCGCCAGATAGGGGTTTGCATCGGGAGCGATAGAACGCACTTCCACGCGGGCAGAACGCTCATTCCCAATCGGGATGCGCACCATCGAGCCGCGATCCACTGGCGAAGACTTGATCTGGTTCGGCGCTTCAAAATGCGGATCAAGACGGCGGTAGCTGTTCACGCTGCTGTTTAAGATCAGGCAAATGTCATTCCCAACGGTCAGAATCCGCTGGATGAAGGCGTGCGCCATTGCCGAGATTTTGTGTTCCCCATGAGCATCCCAAAACAGGTTTTCCTTGCCTTTACTCACCGACATGTTCGTGTGCATTCCACTCCCATTGATCCCGACGACGGGCTTGGGGAGGAAACTGGCGGTCATATCCAGTTTGTGGGCAACCTGCCGGCACAACAGCTTGTATAGCTGAATCTGATCAGCGGCAATGCTTGCCTCGCTGTAGCCATAGTTCATCTCGAACTGGGAAGGGGCAACCTCTGGATGGTCTTTCTCGTTGGCAAAGCCCATCGCCCGCTGAACTTCGGCGGCGGTGTCGATGAACAAGCGCAGCGGATCGCTTGGCAGCGAGTGGTAGTACCCGCCCTGTGCCACAAACTCAAACGCGCCGGTTGTGGCATATGCCTGTTCCGCATTGCGTCCCTTGAACAAGAAGCCTTCAATTTCATTGGCAGCGTTACAGGTGTAGCCATCCCGATCATAAAGTTCCTTCAGATAGCGCTTGAGGCGGGAACGCATATCCGCCGCGTAGGGTGTGCCATCTTTTTCCAAGACTTCGCTAAAGACCAACACCTTACCGGGTCCAAAGAAATCGGAAGGCAGCCAGTAAAATGCCGACCAATCCACCGCCAAACGCAGGTCGGATTCGCTCTGCGCCGAAAAGCCCCGGATGGACGATCCATCAAAGGTCAGATTGTCCGCCGACTTCAGAAGGAACTTCTTGTCGTAATCCAGCATGTGCAGCCGCCCTTCAAGGTCGGTGAAGCACAAGGTCACGGCTTTGATGCCCTTTGTATCAGCAAGGTACTTCATCCGCGAATCGCGCAGATCATCTGCCGTTTTGCGGGCAAGGCGCTCCGCTTTCGCTGCCAGATTCAGTTCTTCGAGTTCGTCGTAGGGGATTTCGAGAAAATTACGGAGAGTCATGGCGTTTTTGCTCATTTCATCCATGTCTGAGTGTGAAAAACGTCACGAGTCTACCATTGTAGAGGGTAAAGGAGTTTGGTCAGGTTGCATGAATTTCTATCGTCATTTTGCCCGAATTTTCTCCGTCAAGTTACCGAAATGGGCAAAAATGGCATAAAAGATATGCTCAAAGAGGGATATCGAAGGACGTTGTGTCAAAAACAGGGGGTGTCGCCATTATTTTTTTGATACACACAACTCCTCGGTGCATCATGGATTATGTCTTGCCCCACCATGTTGGCTGACCATCGTGTTCGTGGCGGGGGCAAACGACGCTAAATGAATGAATTCCCCCCATTTTTCAGGGGATCAATGCCTTCAACCCCGCCTCATCAAGGATTGTTATGCCTAACGCCTCTGCCTTCTCTCGTTTGCTTCCGACATTTTCACCAGCGACGACATAACTCGTCTTTTTGCTGACGCTGCCGCTCACCTTTCCGCCGTTTGCTTCGATCAGCGCTTGCGCCTCGTCACGAGTCATTGTTGGCAGTGTGCCGGTGAGGACGAAGGTTAATCCGGTAAGCGCTTCTGAGCGCATGGCGGCGGGGGTATTTGCCGTCATCGTGACGCCTGCTTCCCGAAGACGGGCGATTTTATCTCTGTGTTCGGCATCCTGAAACCATGCTACAACCCCGCCGGCGATGGACGGACCAATACCACCAATCGTTTGCAGATCGTCGGTGGTTGCCGTCATAAGCGCATCTAGGGAGGGGAAGTGCTTCACCAGCAGCTTTGCCACTGTTGTTCCCACACCGGAAATGCCCAACGCCATGAGGACGCTCTCCAGAGGACGAGTCTTTGCCGCCGCCAAACTCGTCATGAGGTTTTGTATTTTTAAGTCGGCGTAGCCCTCTAACTCGGCAAGCTGTTCGGGGGTGAGCCGAAATAGATCAGCTTCATCTTGAATCAGCCCTTTTTCCAGCAGTTGGCGAATGCCTTTCTCTGCCAACCCCTCAATATCCAAGCCCCCTTTACTGGCAAAATACTCAATCTCACGGGCGACGCGCTCTGGGCAGCGCGGGTTGCTGCAATAATAGGCAACCTCGCCCTCAGTATGTGCCACTGGTGATTGGCAAAAGGGGCAGACTGTCGGTGGGGTGATGGGCATCTCCGCACCGCTGCGTGCTTCAACGAGGGGTCCGATCACGAAGGGAATGACCTCCCCCGCCCGCTTGATCTGGACGCGATCCCCCAAGCGAACATCTTTCCGCGCTACATCCTCAAAGTTGTTCAAGGTTGCCTGTCTGATCGTCGCCCCGCTGACGAAAACAGGTTCAAGCTCGGCGTTGGGAGTGAGGACGCCCGTCCGTCCCACGCTGACGCTGACGCTGATTAAGCGTGTGGTGACCACCTCTGGGGGGAATTTGTAGGCAACTGCGCCGCGTGGGTTTTTGCCCACAACACCAAGCGCGTTGTAGGTGGCGAAATCATCAATCTTGATCACCAGCCCATCAATCTCGTAGGGGAGGCTGTGCCGCTGTCCTTCAAACGCCTCAACATAGGCGATTAGGGCGTCTAGATGATCAAAGCGGCGAATGTCCTCGCCGACGCGAAACCCAAGCGCCCGCAAAAGCGTAAGAGTCTCCCATTGGGTGCGCGGCGTTGTGCCATCGGGGGCATCAACAATCCCAAAGGCGTAGAACGTTAAAGGGCGGGCGGCAGTGATCGCTGGATCAAGCTGTTTGAGAGCACCGCTTGCTGTGTTGCGCGGGTTGATGAAGCGCGTCTCACCTTGCGCCCGCATGGACTCTTGAAAGGCTTTGAAATCGTCCTTGTGAATGACAACTTCCCCGCGCACGACAAGCGGGGAGGGCGGAACAACCTGCCCACTGGGTGGAATCTTCACGGGGACGCTGCGAATGGTGCGGACGTTCGCCGTCACATCATCGCCCGTGTACCCGTCGCCCCGCGTCGCGCCGAGGGTTAGCTGTCCAGCGGTGTAGGTCAGCGCTACCGTCAGCCCATCGAATTTCGGTTCAACGACATATGCCAGGCGTGCCGAGGTATCTAGCAGCTTATCAATCCGCGCCCGCCACGCCCGAATCTCATCGGCGGTGTATGCCTTGCCAAGCGAGAGCATCGGCGCAGGGTGGGTGATCTTTGGCAGGCGTTCATCCAGATCGCTCCCCACCCGCTGCGTTGGCGAATCGGGCGTGATGAGTTCTGGGTAAGCCTTTTCAAGGGCATCGAGTTCATCGAAAAGGGCGTCAAATTCGGCGTCCGAGATGATCGGCGTCCCAAGCACATAATAGCGGTGGCTGTGATCGCGCAGTTGCGCCCGAAGGTCTTCGGCGCGGTGGCGAAGGGCGTCCATTGTGGGGGTAGGTTGATCGGTCATTGCACCTCAGAATGGTTTGTGGCAATGGTACAATGAATTGTAACCCAATTCAAAACAGGCGTTCGGAAGGACAATCCCTGTGAACGACGATATGCGCGGTGCGTGGCGCACAAAAGCCGTTGAGGACTTTCTGAAACAGGTCTATCTGCTTGAGCAGCAGATTGCCCCTGTGCCGACAACGCTTCTAGCCGAGGCATTGAACATTGCCGCTCCCTCCGTCACCGATATGATCAAGCGCTTATCCGGCGCGGCGGACGACAAGGAGAAAAAAGAAGGGAAAAAGCCAGAGGCAATCCCCCCACAACTGCTGATCTATACGCCCTATCAAGGCGTGCAGTTGACCGATTTGGGAAAACGGATTGCCCTCGAAATGGTGCGTCACCACCGCTTGTTAGAACTTTACCTGACCCAAAAATTAGGCTATGCGTGGGATGAAGTCCATGAAGAAGCAGACCGGCTGGAACACCATATTTCGGAGCGGCTGGAAGCGCGGATTGACGATGCGCTTGGCAACCCGCAGATTGACCCACACGGCGACCCGATTCCGGCGTTGGACGGGACGATCTCAACCCAAACGCTGATCCTTCTTTCTGATATGTCCCTCAGCCGCCCCTGTGAGGTGAGCCGCATCATCGACCAAACGCCAGAAGTCCTCCGCTATTTTGCCGATCTGGGTTTGGTCATTGGGGTTGCCGTTACGCTCCACGAGCGGGCGCCGCTCAACGACACGCTCCGCATTCAGATCGGTGGGGGCGATGAACGGGTGACGATCAGCACCCAAGTGGCACGAAAAGTGTTGGTCATTTGCGGGTAGGCGTGATCCTCACCCCCCTGCTCCCTTTGCCGTACACAGGGAAAAGGGAGAAATGCTGCGGGCGGGGGGGTGAGGGCTGTCTCTTTCTATAGTTACCGTGATTGCTAGTCAGAGATGATGTTAGTCAAAGCCAGCGCAAGCAAGGTAGCGTGGGCTTTCAAGTCAAAGCCGTGGTTGGTACGAGCATGAAGATGTTGGATGCCCATCGCCTCCATTTGAGTGTAGACCGTTTCAATGCGCTTGCGATACAGCCGCAGGTCATACTCGTCGGCCCAAGAATTGGGGGTCAAATCCTGCTCCGACGCGGGCAACAGGTCAAAACTGACCGGAACCCCGTCGGAAATACAAATCAGGTGCAAGCGCCAGCCAAAGAACTTCTCCTTCTTGGTGGCGCAATAGCCACAGAAAGCCTTCCTGCGAACCTTCTTGCCGTGCGACGCTCGCGCCCGTTTGCATACCGGCAGGGGCATACTATCAATGATAAAGGCTTCGCCTTGGGTGTAGATGGCAGTCACCACGCTGATGATCCCATACAGCCAGTCTCGCAGCGCGTGCAAGCGGCGGTTGAACCGTGACACACTCAGACCATGCACATACCCCAAACGGGTTAAGACGCACAAACTCCATTCATGATGATTCCGGAAATACTTCGCTGCGATCACGCCCACCGTCAAAATCTCCGCTGCCGTGCCGGTGGCTCGGCAGTCATCGGCATATCCATACGCTTTCAGAATATCATCGATCACCACATATATCGTTACAATATACCTGTCGTTCATGTCGCTCCCTCGTTTCATGGTTGTCTGGTAACTTCCATTCTAACGAGTCCGCCATGAACGACTTCAACTAGCAATCACGATGTATGCTATAAACGGCAAGCTTCCGCAGGTTTACTGGTTAGGAAAGGTCACATTAGAAGCATAGGAGTAGTCCACCACAAAGGTAGATAGTGGTTTCACCCCAAGCCCCCTCTCCGTTTGGAGAGGGGACTCACGAATTCTCTTACTTCTTCATCACAAAGACCGCCGCCGTCCGTGCTGGCACGGTTAGGGTGGCGCTCTCCGCGTTGAAGTTGCTGCCCTTCACAACCTCATCTGTGCTGGCGGCTAAGATCGGGTGAAGCTCTAGCGAGAGCGCACCGAATGCCGTGTTTGTGTAGGATTTTTCCGCTTTCGTCACGTTGATCATAATGACCAGCGCCGCATACGGATCGTCCAAACTGCCATCGGTGTTATCCAAAACGACGACCAACACACCGGGGATTTGCTCCGTCCCTGTGTTCAAGAATTTCACATGCTTTTGGATTTCTTCTGCCGTGCGCAGCCGGAACAGGCGCGAACTCTGACGAACCGCCAGCGTCTCGCGGAAGTGATCCGCCGCCCGCAGAATGTCCGCTTTCGCCGGTTTTAGGGCGGAGTTGCCCAAAAGCGGCTGCACAATATCCCACATCTCTTTGTTCTTATCGGCAGTCGGCAAGCCCGCCCCAAAGTTGTTTGTCTCATAGGTGAAATCGAGGCGGTTAAACCAATCGCCGGAATCGTAGCTATCCCGATCCATCGACTTCGAGCGCAGCAAGTCCATCCCCGCATGGACAAACGGCACACCCTGACTGTAAAGGACGATGCTCACACCGAGGTTTTGCATCCGCACACGGTCTGCCATGCTCGTTTCGACGGGCGCTTTGTAGGCGATCATGTCCCAGAGCGTCTCGTTATCGTGCTTTTCGGCATAAACGATGTTTTCTTGGGGATCGTCGGCGTATCCGGCAGGCGCTCCGTTGTAGTCAATCTCCGCGCCGGTGACGGTCTTTCCTTCGCGGTTTTCAAACGTATAGCCGCGCAGATTGCCCGCCATGCCCACCCGAATTTGATCGGCAAAGAGCAGCAAACGGGCGAGTTGTTCGTCTGGCGTCCCCTGATCGGTGGTCGCGTTTGGATCATCCCACAAGCCGTTCACAAAGCCTTGCTTTTGCCGATCCCCAAAGGGTGATCCGCCTCGCACGGCATCCCGCAGGCGATCATTGAACGTCCCAATGCCCGTCCCCGCCATATTGATTTGGGTGGCGTTTTCACCGCGCTGGTTGTTCCCCACCTCCCCAAAGTTCCAGCCCTCACCATAGACGTAAATGGCTTTGCCGTCTACACCGCTGTTTTCGATGGTCAGCCCGTCCAGCCGTTCGCGGAGTTTGACCATGTTCGCCTTCATGTGGTGCCCCATCAGGTCAAAACGGAAGGCGTCAATTTTGTATTCCGTCGCCCAGAAAAGCACCGAATCGATCAGCAGTTTTTCCATCATCAGATGTTCAGAGGCGGTGTTTTCGCAGCAGGTGGAACGCTCGACCTTCCCCTCGAAGTTGAGGCGGTGGTAGTAGCCGGGGACGATTTTATCGAGGACGGATTTTTCGTTTTGCCCGCTGGCATTTGTGTGGTTGTAGACGACATCCATCACCACCCGTAAGCCCGTCGCGTTGATCGCCTTCACCGCCTCGCGCAGTTCAAGAATGCGCGTGGTCCCATCTGGGTTTGTGCTATAACTGCCTTCCGGCGTATTGTAATGGTAGGGATCGTAGCCCCAGTTGAAGCCATCCAACGCCCGATTGTTATTCACCAATTCTTGCTGCCGCGCCGAATCGGGCGGGAAACGCTGCAAGAGTTGGAACAAGACTTCTTGCCGTTTTGTCTTGTCTTCCTCAACAGTGGCAATATCAAAGAAGGGCAGCAGGTGAAGGTGCGTCAAGCCCGCCTTCGCCAAACCTGCCAGGTGTTTCATCCCGTTCGACTCGCTCACCGTGAAGGCGGCGAATGTCCCCCTCAGCGCCTCTGGGACGGTTTCATCAAAGATGCTGAAATCGCGGATATGGAGTTCGTAGATCACGCTGTCTTCGGGGGCGGCAAGGGCGGGCTTCACCACGCTTGCCCACCCTTCCGGCTGAAGATCGGCGTCGTTGAGGTTCACCATCTGCGAACGACGGCTGTTCATACTCAGGCTGACCGTATAGGGGTCGGTGACGCGGTTCACCTCTACCGCGTTCGTGGCGGGTGTAAAGACCGTCACCTCATAGAGAAAGTAGTGTCCCTTCCAATCGGCATCGCCCATCACCGACCAAACGCCCGTCGCTTCGTCACGGGCAAGCGAAGTGGCAATTTCGACATCGCCTGTCGAATCGGGGTAGATCAGGAGTGACACATTCCGTGCGGTGGGCGCCCACAGGCGGAGCGTTGGCACATCACCATCCCACGTCACCCCAAGCGGCACATCGGCAGCGGCGCTGTAAAGATCGTCCAAGACGCCGGGGATTTGCAATCCACTGACATCGAGGAGCGTTCCATCGGGGGCGGTGGCGGAAACGTATAACTGCCCCATCAGCAGCGGCGCGACAATCCCCCGATCTGCGCCGGGGAGGATGAGCGGCGTCAGGGCTGCCAAGTGGGGGAATTTCGCGGCGGTTTCGGCGCTCACACCCGCCTCACTGAGGACGAGGGGGAAGGTTTGCCCGCCAGCGACTTTATCCGGCTCAAGGGTCATGGCAGCGTTGGCATCGTAATGGAGCGTGTAGATTGTATCCTCTGCCGCGCCCTTTGCCTTCCAAAGGATTGTATCAAGGCTCACCCAGTGAGCTTGGTAGGTGCGCTGGCGGGGTGCGCCCTCCACATTGACAGTGATGATTTTCGTCTCTTTGTCCCACTCAAAAAAAACAGGCTTGTTATCGGTGGGGACGGTGAAGCTGATGTTTGAGCCATCTCGCGCACCGTTTGAGCCGTAATTCTCCCCCCACGACTCATTGATAGCGACTTTCATCTCGTAATCGCCCGCCTTCAAGCCCGACACAGAAAGGGTGTATTTGCCATCCCCGTCGGGGTCTTGCAACCACGAGCGTAGGCAGGAAGGATCCCAATCGCCAGCGACGCCGCTTTTGGAGCAGCCGATCTCGCTCTGATAGCTTCCCGGCGCAGTGGCAATGATGCTGTTGACATTATCGGTGATCCAGTGGGTTTTGTGGTCATAGTAGAAACTGACTTTGCTATCGCGGCTGAGGCTGAGCGTGATATTTGCCCCACCTGCCGCCGCGCCCGCACCGTAGTTTTCGTCCCATGTTTTGTTCAGGGCGGCTTTGTATTCGTAATCGCCCGCTTTCAAGTTGAACGCGGCATACCACACATCATCTTCCTCATCGTATTTAAGAAAGGTTGCTTCACACTCCGGCTGCCAATCGCCTGGGCAGCCAAGCTGTGCTTGGATCGTGCCAGCAATGGTGACGCTGGTTGGGGCGTCGCCCTGCGCGGTGACCATCCGTGCGGCGGGGGAAAACAGCCCCGCTGCCGCAAGGGATACGATCAGGAGCAGAAGGAGACCATTAAGGTAACGTTTCATGCGCTAAACTCCACCGTGTAAGAAACTGTTCGTTTGGCGTGCTGACACAGGCACGCACGCTGATCATAGCGCATGAGTGGCGTCCCGGACGAACATGGAGAAGGGGATTTAGGCATTTTTCCAGTACTTTGGGACTGAGGGAATTCTGGGCGCATGATCATGCGCCCATGAAGTCACTGAGAAGGTGGGGATCGTTACGATGCGGGCAGACGCAAACACGCTCCCATATAAAGGGCTACGCCCGGCGGGGGATTAATCCACACCAGATCGACACTGTTCGCCCCCACCAACCTTACAGCATACCAACCCTTGCTCCGCTGTGCGGCGACAAGGTGCGTTCCGGCGCTGAATATGCCGCCCTCCGTCCCATTGGGAGCATCGTAATAGGCAACGGAACGATACAGCGTGATGGCACAAGCCAGCTTATCTCCGTTTGGCGTAGGCTGCGGCGCGGCGGGTGATCCCAAACCGGGGATTGTCAAGCGCCGTCCGACGACGAGGACATTCGCATTCGTGATCCTGTTTGTGCTTTGCAAGGTGCTGAGGGTGACCCCAAAGCGGGCGGCAATGGCACTCAGGTAATCCCCTGCCGCCACCGTGTAGACATTGCCCACAAGCGCCCCTGTGGCGTTGCGACGCACCCCGCGATCATAAATGTCTGTCGGGGTAGGTGCGTTTCCACCATCCTGAGCGGCAGCGGGCAGGGGTGTCAGCGCAAGGCTGACGATGATGAATAAGGCGAGGATAAAACGAGCCATAGGTAAACCCGCGCTCCGTAGATTGCTTGTGATCATTCTATAGGAAAGACGATCTTGGCTAGGAAAAAGTTTCCCAAGCGTTGGGTGGGCGTAGGGCGTTAGTCGAAGAGGGGGAGTTGGGTGGTGGAAGGCTCACGGCGTTTTGGGGAATAGAAAACACCCAAAACAACCCATGTGTTATAGGGGAAAATTGTTCCCATAAAAAATCGGGTATCTTTTTTAGGTGAACAAGGGAAGTTTGCGGAGCGGTTTTTGTGGTTCGCCAAACAATTTGAGTTGATCAAAGAGGTTTTGCCACTCTGGTTTCCATTCTGGATCACTTGGCGTGATTTCCTATCCGGAATTCGGGTTGGGCGCACAATGCCTAAGGAGGTTTATCAACTTCATAGCGACGTTTCCACATTAGGACTTACGCAGTTGAACGTGTTTCCCCTGTATTCATCGAAAGGGGTAGTTTGAGGGAAAGCCCCTCCCCCCTTCTCCCCAAAGGGTAAGCGTGTAAATCCTACCCTTCTTTGCCCCCTCTTTTCCTATCTGCGCTACACTTCCCCTATGAAATAAGCCTTTTTAAGTGAGTATTAACCATCCTTATGAAAACGTTGCGGCGCATCGCCCTTCTGTTCGTTGTCCTTGTCGTCTTTGTTGGCTACCCTATTGTCTCGCTGCTTGGCTACAACACGCTCTCAATCAGCAACCGCAAATATCCCCCCCTAACGCCAGACATTCCTTACGAGGATGTCACCTTCCCCACACGGGAAGGCGGCTACAACGTTCACGCTTTTTATATGCCGGGTAAGCCCGATTTTCCGGCGATCATTGCCGTGCATGGCTGGCGGGGGTCGCGCCATTCCGAGAACGATATAAAACGGAACACAGCACTGGCGGGCGAGGGCTATACTGTCCTTGCCGTTGACCTTGCCGACAGCGGCGGGGACACGGTAGGCAATGGGCGACTGGCTATGGGCTATGAGGAACGTTACGATGTCCTCGGCGCGTTCGATTACCTCTTGAGTCGTGGCTTTGCCCCAGATCGGATAGGGCTGTGGGGCGTTTCGATGGGCGCTTCCACAAGCCTTCTTGCCGCACAGATTGAACCGCGCCTTCGTGCCGTGATTGCCGACAGCGGCTATACCCGCGCCGATACGATTGCCTCTGAACAGGCGGAATCCTTTGGCTTTCCCCGTATCATCGTCCCCGGCGGGATGCTGTGGGGGGTGGTCCTAACCGGAAAAGCCATCTGGACGACGGCGGCAATCGAGGCGGGGAAAGATTTCGCTGCAAACAAGCAGGCTATTCAGTTGGTGCATTGCACAACCGATAGCTTCATTGTCGTCCGCCATGCCGATGATCTGCTGGCAGCCTATCAAGCGGCGGGTGTTGACGTTGATCTTTGGAAAATTGACTGTGTAGGGCAGCAGAATCCTCCCCCCGGAACGACAAATAATCGGCACGGGATCGGCTACTTTGAGCAGCCTGAAGAATATATGCGGCGGCTGAATGCCTTCTTCGCCGCCCATCTGGGAAAAGGCTAAACCATATAGGCGGTACACGCTTTCCCTCATTTCCCTAGTAGTCCACCACATTGAAAAGGCGGGCTGACGTATGATCCCGCCGCTAAAGCAGCGGGCTGAAAACAGCCACCCCTTCGGGGCTTAAAAGGCATATCCGTATGGACTTTTCCGTCGCCCCCACCCCAAAGGGCTTTTTTGTTTGTACTTAGTAGTCCACCACACAGATAAGGAGAGATAGACTGACCCAACAACCCCACCCCTCGCCCTTCCCCGTAAACGGAGAGGAGGAAGGAATTCTCTCCCTTTCCCCGTAGACAGGGAAAGGGGGCGGGGGGCTAGGGGTTCTGAATTAAAAACGTCAACAGAACCTAACCCCCTTCTCCCGTTGGGAAAAGGGGGCAGTACCCCCACCAACCTAACCTCACTTTGCCTCAGCATGGCAATCCATTATAATGAGAGTTGCCCATCGCTTGGAGCAATCTTTCGCCATGACCGACACAACCACTACCATCACTCCGTTTGAGGTAGAGACCCTTCGCACCCTCTTGAAAGATGTCAGCGGGTTAGAGGGCATTTTGCGGGCAGAACGCTCGAAACTGCAAAAACTGGGGATGAGCCTCCCCCCGGGTACACTGGCTGGTTTGCAAGCCGTCCGTGCCGAATTTGAGGCGCTTCTAAAACACCACGAAACAAACCTTGTCGAACTCAGCCGCCTGCGTGAATTAAGCCGTACAGCCGCCCTGATCAATTCCACCCTCGATCTGAACGATGTCCTCAACGAAGTCATGGACACAGTGATCTCTTTGACCCGTGCCGAGCGCGGCTATGTCGTTCTAAAAAACCCCGAAACAGGCGAGTTGGAATTTCGCGTGGCGCGGGATGTGGAACACCGCACTATGAGCGCCGACGAACTGATCGTCAGCAAGACGGTGATCGGCGGTGTTGCCAAGACGGGGATTCCGGTCGTCACCACCAACGCCG